>JAGSHC010000067.1 GCA_023954745.1 Deltaproteobacteria bacterium
ACGACGACGACGACAGCGCCGCCGACGACGACGACGACAGCGCCGCCGACGACGACGACTCGGGCCACAGCGACGACGACGACGACGACAGCGCCGACGACGACGACTCGGGCCACAGTTCCTGAGCTGTCGGAGGAGCACCCGGTCCCAGGGCCTGCGCAGGGGTAGAATGACCCCCATGCGTTTCGCTCCCCGGGTGCTCCTCCTCGCCGCCGCCCCCCTCGCCGCCTGCACCCTCTCGGTGCAGCCGTCTGAGGACACGCCGCCCCCGTCGACCTACGTCGCCGGCACGGTGTCCATCGAGGACCCCACGGGCGCCGATGAGGCAGGCGGCCCCACCTTCGTCTTCCGCTACGACTGCTCCGCGCCGCCGCCCCCCGAGGGCTCCGGGCGGCCCGTGGACTTCCTCGTCATCGACGAGGGCGGCTACGACCGGGGCGAGGCTGCGTTCAGCTTCCCCCAGGTGCCGGCCGACACCTGCTTCATCATCAACGGGTTCATCGATCGGGACGGGGACTTCGACCCCTTCGTCACCATCGCGAACCAGGTGACCGCCGGGGACCTCGCCATCCCGGCCCTCACCGCCACGGTGGGGGGGCTCACGGGCGACGCAGTCGAGCCCGTCGTCGACCTGGCGCTCACCGCAAGCCTCCCCGTTCCCCTGGACCGCCCCGCCTTCGTCGCCCTGGACGCCCTTACCGGCGAGTCCGGAGGCGCCATGAGCATCGGCCCGGTCGTCGGAACGACCTCCAACGCAATCGTCCGACTCGAGGCCACGACCATCGAGTCGTCTCTGACGAACGCCGTGGACCCGACGTTCACCATCGTCTTCGCTGAGGACACCGACGACAACGGCTGGCCCGACGACAACAACGGGGACGGACTCCCGGACATCGTGTGGCCCCGCGTCCTGTTCCTCCGCCTCGCCGACGCGGATCCCTCCGGCCTCACCACCACGGACCCTCCCCTGGTCCTGCCGGGCGTAGTGCTCCCCCTGGACATCACCGACTCGGTGAACCTGGAGACCAACCGGGTCCTGCAGAGCAAGCTGGCCGGCCTGCCCTTCGACGGCGAGCAGGTCCTGCCCGTCGACGGAATCACCGTCGTCGTGCCTCCTCTGGTGGTCACGGACCTCGCGACAGCGACCACGGCCCCCATCGAAGATGTGCGGGCGGGCGGCACCGAGGTGCTCGGGCAGTATCAGATCCTCGTGATGAACAGCACGGGCCAGACCTGGGCGCTCCCCAACGAGCTCGCCGCGGCCGATGAGAGCCAGGGGGCGCGGTTCACGGTCGCCGAGCCGGCCGAGCCCCTGCCACCTCGCACCCTCGTCGCGGGCACCGTGAGCACGGGCGATGGCACGGAGCCGGGAGGCC
The DNA here is from genome assembly GCA_023954745.1 of Deltaproteobacteria bacterium. Lineage (GTDB taxonomy): Bacteria > Myxococcota_A > UBA796 > UBA9615 > UBA9615 > JAGSHC01. The sequence continues at coordinate 1,377 of JAGSHC010000067.1, forward strand.
CCGTGGTCCTCACAGCGTTCGACTGCGCCGCTCCACCGCCCCCCGAAGGCACGGGGAGCCCCGTCGACCTCGCGACCATCAACCCATCGGCGTTCGTCGACGGGGTCGCGACCTTCGCCTTCGGGGAGGTCGCCGCGGAGAGCTGCCTCATCATCACCGGCTACATCGACGTCGACCGCACCTTCGCCGCGCTCTACAGCATCAGCCAGCTGCCCACGGATTCAGACATCCAGCTCACCGCAGAGATCGTGAACGTCGGGCCGGCCGACGAGAACGGCATGGTCGCTCCGGTCACGGACGTCGCGGTCGAGGTCCTCGGAGAGGTGGTGCTGGAGCCGCCTGCCTTCACGGTCGTGGGTCCCGACGCCGGTCCCGTGGTCATGACCCGATCCGCCACCGTCGGCGCGACCGACACCGTCCTGATGACACTGGTGGCGAGCCCCCACACGAGCCCGATGCTCGAGACCGCAGAGTCCTTCTTCACCTTCGAGTTCGCCCCCGACGCAGACGGCAACGGACTGCCCGACGACTTCAACGGCGATGGGGTGCCGGACGTTCTGTGGCCCCGCGTGCTCGTGCTCAAGGGTGACCCGGCAGACCCCGAAGGCCTCGACACCGTCGACCCACCCGTGGTCTTGCCCGGCATCGTCCTCCCGCTGGACACCACCAACGCCGGCAACCTCTCGACGAACCTGGCCCTCCAGTCCGCCATCGAGGGCGTGGGCTTCCCGGGGGGCATCGGCCTCTTCGACTCGCTCACGGTCGCCGTGCCCGGCCTCGTCGTCACGGACCTCGCGACAGCGACCACGGCTCCCATCGAGTCCGTGGCCCTCTCCGGTGTCGAGGTCGATGGCGACTACACGGTGCTCGTCATGAACGCCACGGGGCAGACCTGGCAGGTGCCGAACGAGTCCATCCTCTTCGGCTCCGAAACCCAGGGCTCCGGCTTCCGCGTGGAGCCACCAGACGCGGACGCCGACCCCCTGGGAGCGATCAGCGGCTCGATCACCACGGCCGACGGGTCCGACCCCGGTGGCCGGACCATCCTGTTCCGCTTCGACTGCGCGACCCCGCCGCCCCCCGAGGGAAGCGGCCTCCCCCTCGACTTCACCATCCTCCCCGCGTCCGACTGGTCCGAGGGCGCCGTGGACTTCCGCTTCGCGGGCCTGCCCGCCGGCTCCTGCCAGCTCCTTACCGGCTTCATCGACCGCGATGGTGACTGGGACGGGCTGTACGGCACCGCCAACCAGGCGTCCGCGGGCGACTTCGCCATGGGGGCCCTCGTGATCAACGTGCCGGTGGTGGACCAGGGCAGCGGACTCGTGCCCGAGATCGTGAACCAGGGCATCGTCGCGGGCCTCTCGGTCCCGCTCGAGCGGCCATCCTTCACGGTCCTCGACATCGCCAGCGGTGGCACCTCGGACCCCACGATGACCCTCGGGGCGAGTCCTGGGGACACGGAGAGCGTGTTTCTCCAGATCACCGCCGCCGACGTCGACTCACCGGTGTGCTCCAGCGAAGGTCCGCTGTTCACCTTCACGTTTGCCCCCGACACCGACGCCGACGGCACCCCCGAGGACTTCAACGGGGACGGCCTGCCCGACGTCGTCTGGCCACGGGTCTTCGCCCGGCGTCTCGACACCAACGACCCCGCCGGCCTCGCCGTGCAGGAGCCCAACATCGTGTTGCCCGGCATCATCGTGCCCCTGGACCCCACCGACCCATTCAACCCCGCCAGCAACCTCGTGATTCAGCAGACCATCGCGGGCATTCCCTTCGATGGCACCTCGCTCTTCCCACAGACGACCCTCACGGTGGCAATCCCCGGTCTCGTGGTCACCGACGCCGCCACAGCCACGACAGCGCCCATCGAGGCCGTCGCCGCCACCACCGACGTTGTCGGCGAGTACCAGATCCTGCTGATGAACAGCTCCGGCCAGACCTGGAGCCTGCCCAACGAGGCCGCGCTCTTCGAGGTCGCCGGTCAGGACGCCGTCTTCGTGGTGGAGTAGCGCTGGCACGAACGGTGCAACTCGCCTCCCCATGACCACAACTTCCCGCCCCTGGCCGCTGCTCGGCGCCGTCTCCGGTCTCGCCGTGGGCCTGCTCGACGGGCTCGGCTTTCACTTCCTGGGGATCGACGTGACCCTCGGGGGCCGCGACGGCTTCTGGCTCGTCATCGGCTGGTTCAGCGCCTCGTTCATGGCCTTCGGGTGGTTGCTCGGCGACCTCCACGTCAGGCGGCAGCAGGCCCGCCACGCCGCGAAGACCATCGCCCGCCAGCTCACCGCTCTGGAGGAGAGTCAGCAGCGGGCGGTGCAGTCCGAGAAGCTCGCTGCCATCGGGCGCCTCGCGGCGTCGGTGGCCCACGAGGTGCGCAATCCCCTGGGGGTGATCAAGTCGTCCGCCTCCCTGGCGCAGGACGCCATCCCTTCGGAGGACCCCGGCGCGGCCAAGGCGCTCGGCTTCGTCGTGGAGGAGTGCGACCGACTCGACAGCATGATCACCGCACTGCTCGCCTTCGCGCGGCCCGCCCCGTTGGAGGTCCAGGAGGTCGATGTGGACGCGCTGCTCGACCGCGCCGCGCACCTCGCCAACGAGGAGGCCAGCCGGCGCGGACTCGCGTTCGCTCGAGGGGGGCAGGGGCCGAGGGCGTTGCGCGGTGACCCGGACCTGCTGTGCAACGTCATCTTCGGGCTGGTGGTGAACGCAGCCGACGCCGCCGGTGATGGAGGACGCGTGGCGCTGCGGGCCGACGAGGAAGGCGTCAGCGCCGTGTTCGAGGTCGCAGACGATGGGCCCGGCGTGCCCGCAGGGTCTCGGGAGCGACTCTTCGAGCCCTTCTTCAGCACCAAGGACACAGGGACCGGACTGGGACTCGCCACCGCCGCTCGGGTGGTGCAGGCCCACGGAGGGTCGCTGGAGTTCGTCGCCGGCCGCGGGCTGGGCCCCAACGGCGCCGGTGCCTGCTTCCGCGTCACGCTGCCCGTGGGCGGCCCCGCAGTGAGAGGAATCAGCTGATGGCGCGCATCCTGGTGGTGGACGACGAGCGGCGCATGGCGGACATCGTGCAGCTGGTGCTCGAGCGGGATGGGCACACGGTGCGCACCGCCAGCCGAGGAGCCGACGCCCTCGTCTTGCTCGACGATGCCCCCGCAGACGTCTTGCTGACCGATCTGAAGATGCCTGGGATGTCTGGGTTGGAGTTGCTGGAGCAGGCCAGGGCCGATCATCCGGCGCTTCCGGTGGTCCTCATGACCGCCTACGCCACCGTGCAGAACGCCATCGACGCGCTGCGGCTTGGTGCCTTCGACTACATCCGCAAGCCCTTCGACAACGCAGATCTGGTGGCAGTGGTGCGGCGCGCGGTGGAGACGGGTCGCCTGCGCCGCGAGGTCGCCGTTCTGAAGGCCGAGCTCGTCCAGGAGCAAGGGGAGAGCTCGGTGATCGCCGCGTCTCCGGGCATGCAGGCGGTGCTGGACGTGGTGCGTCGTGTGGCGCGAAGCCGAAGCACGGTGCTCATCACCGGCGAGAGCGGCACCGGCAAGGAAGTCGTGGCCCGCGCTCTTCACGCCAGCAGCGACCGGGTGGGCGCGCCCTTCGTGGCCGTCAACGCAAAGGCCTTGGCGGACGGCGTGCTGGAGAGCGAGCTGTTCGGTCACGAGAAGGGCGCGTTCACCGGGGCCAATCGCGCCCGTGCTGGGCTGTTCGAGCGGGCCGACGGCGGGACCCTGTTCCTCGACGAGATCGGGGAGATCGGCGCCGACTTCCAGAGCAAGCTCTTGCGCGTGCTCCAGGAGCGGGAGGTCCAGCGCGTGGGCGGGGAGAAGACCCGCAGCGTGGACGTGCGTCTCGTGGCCGCCACCAACAAGGACCTCGAAGCGGAGGTACAGGCCGGTCGATTCCGAGAAGACCTGTACTTCCGGCTCGCCGTGATTCCCGTGCACATCCCTCCCCTGAGAGAGCGACGGGAGGACATCGCGCCGCTGGCCCGTCACTTCCTCGTGCGGCAGTCCAGCGAACAGCGCCGCAGCCTCACGGGGTTCAGCCCGGAGGTGGAGGCCTGGATGGCCTCGCACGCCTGGCCCGGGAACGTGCGGGAGCTGGAGAACGCAGTGGAGCGCGGCGCCGTGCTCTGCCGCGGGGACGTCATCGAACTCGAGGATCTGCTCCTCCCTGCCCGGAACCGGCGGCCCGCTGCGGGGAGCATCGGCACACTGCAGGAGGCCCTGCACGAGGCGACGAAGGGCGCGGTGAGCGCTGCCCTCGCGGCCGCGGGCGGGGTGAAGACCGACGCGGCCGAGACCCTCGGGGTCGACCGCACGACCCTCTACCGACTGCTGAAGCGACACGACATCGAGTAGGTGGCAGCCGCGCAACGCGCGTGGTGGTCCCGCTACACAGCAGTGCGAAGAAACGCAGCATTGTGTTCGGGAGCGTCACGCCCAATGGTCTGGCCCATGCCGACTCCTCCCACCCGCCGCCAGGCCCTCGCCTCCCTCACCGCCGCCACCCTTGCGGGGTGCGTGACCACGTCCACCGCGCGCACGGACGACGACGACGCCACCGGCGCCAACGACGACGACTCGTCCGAGTCCTGCGAGCCCACGGGACCGCAGACGGCGGGCCCCTACTACCCAGGGGAGCCGACGACCCGAGTAGACATCAGCGAAGGGATCACCGGGGTGACCCTCGAGCTCGACCTGCAAGTCGTGGACTCGAGCTGCGCCGTGCTCGCCGGAGCCGAGGTCGACCTGTGGTGCGCGGACAAGGATGGCCGCTACTCGGGGTACGAAGACTTCGAGACCGAAGGAGAGAGCTGGCAGCGCGGGCAACAGGTCACCGACGCCCAGGGCCGGGTGCGGTTCACCTGTGTGTTTCCCGGGAGCTACCCCGGCCGCGCCATGCACCTGCACGCCAAGGTGCGCGCTGAGGGGCACCCCGAGCTGACTACGCAGACCTACTTCCCCGACGCCCTCGCGGCCGCGGTGCTCGGCACCGCCGACTACGAAGGCGCCGAGCAGACCACCAACGGCGACGACAATTTCTACGCCGGGGACACGCTCATGGACGTCACGGGGGATGTGGCGACGGGGTTCAGCGCCGTGGTGGTCCTCACCGTCGACGACTGAGCCCGCGCAGCGCCGGCTACGCCGACATGGCCTGACGCATGCGCCGCAGCGGAGCAGTCAACTGGCCCCAGAGGTCGCGGACGGCTTCGTTGTCGTCCACCGCCCGGTGACTCGCTCCGAGCAGGTCGACGACCTCCTCGCGGCTGATCTTCACGTCTTCGCCGCGCCAGAGAGGAACGGTGTTCTCGTGCACCTCCCGCAAGGTGGCAGCGGCCAGGACGAGGGGAAGCAAGCAGAAGAGACGAACGCCCTTCTCGGCGCGGGGAAGGCTGCAGGTGTACTCGATGCCCTGGTCCAGTCGCGCCAGCGCGAGCAGGACGATGGGACGGAGCCGCTCCGGATGCGCGCCATCGGGTCCCGGGAGGAAGTCCTGCGGGACGTAGTGGCGACCTTCCTGGGCGTCGCGCCAGCTGTCCTTGACGATGTTCGTGAGCTGAAGGCCCGCCCCAAAGTCCACGGCCACCGAGCGGAGGAAGAGCAATCGCGCCAGGGGTAGCTCCGCTGCCTGGAGGCCCACCAGCTCGGTGATCATCTCACCGACGATGCCGGCCACGGCGTAGCAGTAGTCGTCGAGCTCCCGCACGTTGCCCAGGCTCAGTCGACCCGCGTCGTCGTGCCGCGCCACCCACTGGCTCATGCGCGAGGCGACGCGAATCACGTGGCTCGCCACAATGCCGGCGTGGGGAGGACCGAGGTCCACCAGCTCCTGGAGGAGTCGGGGAGTCTCGAGCAGGACCTCGTGGTGGTCCGGGTCGTCGAACCCGTTGTCATCACGCCACTGCTCGATCCACTCGGTGGCCGCCGCGACGTCGCGAGTCTCCACGAGCTTCACGAAGTCCTCGAGGCCCTGGCGGCGCCGATCCTTGGGGACCCGCCAAGCATCCTCGAGGGTGTCGGCGTTGCGCATCAACAAGTACGCCACCGACATGGTCCTCCGCAGAGGCTCCTCGAGAAGCGGAATCGTCAGCGCGAACGTGCGCGACGCCTTGATCATGAGCTCATCGAGCGAAGTCATCAGGCTGCCCCCTTCGTGGCGCGTGCACCGTGCCGCTTGACCAGACCGTCCTGGTCCACGCAGTCCGCCGCAATCCACCCGGACATCATTACCATGGGCATCCCCGGGCCAGGGTGGGCCGCCCCTCCCGCCAGGTAGAGACCCGGTACGTCGGGGCTGCGGTTCGCTGGCTTGATGGCGCCGGTCAGGAGGCCGTGGCTGCTGAGCCCGTAGATGGCTCCCTTCAACACGCGGTACCGGTCGTGGATGTCCTGGGGCGTCAGGGCGCGCTCCACCACGATGCGCTCGCGGATGTCGGTCAGCCCTGCGGTGCGCTCGAGCTTGTTGAGGATGACTTCCCGGTAGTCGGGCAGCATCTTGCTCCAGTCGTGGTGCGGTCGCAGGTAGGGCGTGTGCACCAGCGCGTAGAGCGCCTCGCCTCCCTCGGGGGCCACCTCGGGCTCCGTGCTGGACGGCGCGCACAGGTAGACCGTCGGGTCTGGCGCGGGCTCTCCCTTGTCGTAGATCGCCTTGAACTCCTCGTGCGGGTCGCGCGAGAAGACGAAGTCGTGGTGGGCCAGGTGCTCGTAGCGCTCGCGCAGTCCGAGGTAGAGCACGACTCCGCTGCAGGCGGGCTCGTCGTTCGTCCGCTTGTCGAACGCCTTCTGCGCCTTGCGGTCGGTGAGCAGCTCCCGGTGCGTGCGCACCGAGTCCATGTTCGAGACCACGGCCCCCAGCTCGATGGTCTCACCCTGCCCGGTGACGATGCCGGAGGCGCGCCCGTCCGGGTTCTGGGTGATCTGACGCACCACGGTGTTGGTGTGGTAGCGCACGCCGAGACGACGGCCGAGGGCCACCAGGGCCTCGGGGACCGCCCGGGTGCCACCGATGGGGTACCAGACGCCCTCGCCCACCTGCATGTGAGCGACGCCGCAGAGCACCGCCGGAGACGAGTCCGGCGCCGAGCCCACGTACTGGGTGAAGTGGTCGAGCATCTGGGCCACGCGCGGGTCACGCACCATCTTGCGGATTTGCCCGCCGACGCTCTGCCACGGCTTGATGCTCATCACATCCTTGAGCAAGCCGGGGAGGCTGCGTCCGCTTCCTCCGAGGAGCTCGCCCATGTTCCCCACGCTGCGCCAGAAGTAGTAGTCCTGGGAGATGGTGTTGAGGCGCTCACTGAGTGCCAGCAGGCGCTCGTAGCCCTTGGCCACCCGGGTGTCGTCGGTGAAGGCGTTGAGCTCCGTGAGCATTGCTCCCACGTCCTCGTAGAGGTCGAGCTTGCTTCCATCCTCGAAGAAGCTGCGCCACTGGGGGTCGAGCCGGCGGAGGTCGAGATGGTCGTCCATGTCCTCGCCCGCCTCGGCGAACACGCGCCGGAGCACCGAGGGGATGGTGAGGATGGTGGGCCCCATGTCGAAGCGGAAGCCGCCCTCGTTCAGGACCGCGGCCTTGCCACCGAGCCACGAAGAGCCCTCGAAGACCTCCACGTCGTAGCCGCGCGCGGCGAGGACGGCGGCGGTGGAGAGACCGGCGAGGCCGGAGCCGATGACCCCGACCGTGTTGTTTGAGCGAGACATCAGGCCACCTCGTCGTATCCGCGCGTTCCGTCGGCGGGCTTGGGGTTGGTCGCAGGAACAGAGGCGGGGGCGGGCTCCGGCACCGTCCAGTCGAACGACACGCCCAGATCCTTGGTCAGCAGCTTGCTGGTAATGCGGGCGCCCTCGTAGATGACCGGCAGCCCGCTTCCGGGGTGCGTGCCCCCGCCGACCAGGTACATGCCGGGGATCTCGTCGAAGCGATTGCGCGGCCGCAGGTGCAGCATCTGGTCGAGGCCGTGGGCGAGGTTGAAGGTCGCGCCCTTGTGCACGTGGTAGACGGCCGACCAGTCGTCGGGGGTGACGATCTTCTCGGCCACGATGTGGTCGCGGATGTCCTCCATGCCGAAGACCGTCTCCACGACATCGAGCACCTTCTCGCGGTAGGCCGTGCGCTGCACCGACCAGTCGACGTTCTCGCTCTGGTGGGTGACCGGCACGAGCACGTAGAGGGCGCTCTTGCCCTCCGGCGCCATGGATGGGTCGGTGACGCCGGGGTTCTGCACGTAGACCGCGGGGTGATCGGACAGGACCTGACGGTCCTCGATGTCTTCCATCACCTCGGCGTACTGCTCGGGGATGTAGATGGTGTGGTGCTGCGTGTCGTACTTCTTGTCGAGGCCCAGGTAGAGCATGTAGGTCGAGCAGGAGTACTTCTTCTTGTCGAGCTTCTTGTCGGTCCAGCGCTTGCGCTTCTTGTCCGGCACGAGGTTCGTCATGGCGTGGGCGAAGTCGGCGTTCATGACCACCGCGTCAGCCCGGTGCTCGCCCGTCTTCGTGCGGATCCCGACGACCCGCTTGCCCTCGAAGATGAGCTCGTCGACGCCCTCGTCGAGATGGATCTGGGCTCCCAGCTCGGTGGCGACCTTCGCCATGTTCTGGCTGACGGCGGCGCACCCACCCATGGGGTGCCACACGCCGTAGGCGTACTCGAGGTGGCTGACGATGGTGAACAGCGAGGGGCATCGGAAGGGCGACATGCCCAGGTACTTGCTCTGGAACGTGAAGGCGAGGCGCACCCGCTCGTCCGAAAAGTAGCGCTGCAGGTCCTGGTCGACGCTCTTCGTGGGGCGGAGCATCGGCAGAGCCTTGAGGAAGGCCGGATCAATGAGGTCGAGCCAACTGTTGAACGCCTTCTCGAGGACGGGACGGAAGCGCTCGAGCTTGTCCTGGTTCTCCTCCATGTACCGCGCGAAGCCGTCTTTGTCCTCGGGGGAGATGGCCGCGATCTCCGCGCTCATGCGCTCGATGTCGCCCGTGGCGTCGATCTGCCCGCCCGCTCCGAAGAGCAGCCGGTACTGCGGATCGAGCCGGACCATCTCCACCTCGTCTCGGAACTCCTTGCCCACGGTGCGGTAGAGCTCCTCGAGCACGCGGGTGTAGAGGAAGAAGGTCGGTCCGAGATCGAACTTGAACCCACCGTCGAGCTCCAAAGTGCTCGTGCGCCCACCGACGTACGGCTTCTTCTCGAAGACGTGTACGTCGACTCCCGCCTTCGCGAGGAGCATCGAAGCGGCCAATCCGCCCGGGCCGGCACCAACAACAAGGACTTTTCTGCGACTCATGAGGTATTCGCTCCAACGCGCCGGATGATTTAGTCGGTTCTGGCGCCGACACAGGTATAGATTTCGACCAAACAGTCCGCAACCGGTTTTGTCAGATCGACTCACATTGATTCGACTACATCGACTGGGCGAGCATTTGGAGAGGACGTGCCTTAGTGTTCGTCCGTGCTTCGCAGCAACATCATCGGGACCTTCGTGGCCGCCGCCGCTCTCGGCGCAGGGACCGCCCATGCCGAGGAACCCGCCTGGCAGGACCTGGACCCACCGGCGGTCACCCTGATCAGCGCGGGGGAGGAGCCCCGACAGCCCCTGCGCTACGTCGTGTCCGCAGGTGTGACCCAGACGGTGCGGCGCGTGCAGGGTTACGAGATCGCAGCGAAGCTTCCCCTGGGTGGGAGCCAGGCCGACGAGGGTCAGATCGCCATGACCTTCGATGTGCGGACGCTGGCTCCGTCGGGAGAGGCCCCCATCGAAGCCGAGGTCACGTTGGCTGAGCTCACCGGCCCTCGAGGAGCAGGAGAGGGACTTCAGGGCTCCGGTCGACTGCGGTTCGATGCCCGCGGCCGCGCCGTGCAAGCGATGTGGGACGCGGTGCCCACCGCCGCCTCCATGGACGCCGTGATGCTCCAGCGTTTCCAGACCCGCGCCGCGGGGATCGCGACTCCCCTCCCCGAGGAGGCCATCGGCAAGGGCGGGCGCTGGCGCGTGCGTCAAGCGGTGGAGCAGGGCGGCGGACGCTTCGTGATGGTCGCCGAGTGCACCCTCGTCGCGTACACCGACCTGGGGTGGGACATCGAGTGTCGCTTCACCCACGAGACCGATGGCACCAGCTTCACGGTGGGCAAGGGGAAGCGCAGCCGGGAGGTGAAGCTCGAAGACTCCCAGGTGGACGGCCGCGCCATGATCCTCCAGTCGGAGTACGCGCTGGCCCCGCTGAGGGAGGACGGCGACCTGCGCACCTTCGTGGGCGCGAAGACCCGCATGGGCCTCATGAAGGTGAAGATCAAGGTGGACACCGCCGAGCGGTGGAACCAGGTGGGCAGCCAGTAGCTGCGCCCCTGAACCGCGCCATCGCGCACTCGCTGCTCTACCCTTCGCTCGTGGCCAACAAGTACACCTGCGAAGAGCGCTGGATGACCGAGGAGGGCGACGCCATTGTCGTCGCCTGGGGTGACGGACACGTCAGCACCTACCCCTTCACCTACCTGCGTGGTTACTGCCCTTGCGCGGCCTGCCAGGGACACGGCGGAGGCCCACCCGAGTGGCAGTCGCCGGCGGCCGATCTCGGGCTCCAGGGCGTGCGCCTCGTGGGTGCGTACGGCATCAACCCCGTCTGGAGCGATGGCCACGACACGGGCATCTTCGCCAACATCAAGCTGCGCCGGATGTGCCCCTGCTCTGACTGCCTCGACATGAAGGAGCCTGGCGCGCCCCTTCAGCTGATGCCGGAGTGAAGACCTGGGCCGAGCCCGGCACCCGGCAGTTCGTCCGGGAGCGCGATGCGTGGGGCATGCTCTGCCGCCGCGTGGAGCCCTTCCAGGGCAAGCTGGCGACGCACCCCATCTACTCGCGGGTCCGCAACCTGCGCGGTCTCCAGATCTTCATGACGAACCACGTCTTCGCGGTGTGGGACTTCATGACGCTGACGAAGACGCTACAGCAGCGCCTCACCTGCATCAGCACTCCCTGGCTCCCGCCCGAGCACCCCGCTGCCGCGCGACTCATCAACGAGATCGTGCTCGGGGAAGAGACCGACGAGGTCCGGCACGGCGAGTTCCTGAGTCACTACGTGCTCTACATCCGCGCCATGGGCGAGATCGGCGCCGATCCCGGCCCCATGAAGGAGTTCGAGGCAGCGCTTCGCGCGGGCACGTCCCCCGCAGACGCCCTCGCCCCCTTGGACATCGCGCAGTCCACCAAGGACTTCGTGCTGCATACCCTCGCCACGGCGAAGCTCAGCACTCCGCAGGTCGCGGCCTCCTTGCTCCTCGCCCGGGAGGACCTCATCCCCACGATGTTCGAGCGGGTCGTGAAGGAGATGGACGCGCGCAGCACCTCAGGCGTCCGGGCGGCCCGAGCCCTTCGGAACCGTCGGGACCACCTCGCGGACTGGGCCCGTCGTCTGGTGCCCGGCTCCCTGCGCGCCGCCGCAGATCAGTTCGAGGAGTCCAACCCCGACCCCCGGGCGTTCTTCCGGATCTATCTCGAGCGCCACATCGAGCTCGACGGAGACCAGCACGGGCCGATGGCCCAGCGACTGCTCCAGGACCTCTGTGGTGACGACGACGCGCTTTGGGAAGAGGCGACTGCCTCCGCGCGAGACGCACTGCGCGCCCGGGTGGCCCTGTGGGACGGGGTGCTGCAGAGCATCGAAGAGCAGGCCCACGGGGCCGACGGCTTCCGTATGGACGGCGTGGGTACGCCGCAGAGCGGGCTGTTCCGCAAGAGCTGAGCGGCGCGCTACTGCGTCTCGATCGTGAGCAGGTAGGTGGCTCCAGGGCCGCCTTCCCAGTTCCCCACGAGGATCGTGTAGTCGACGTTGGCCGACAGCGGCGACGAGAACGTCTCGGGCCGGGCATCGGACGCGCTCTCAGCGATCTTCTGGGAGACGTTCCACCCAAGCGGCGAGTTCTCCGAGAGGCTGGCGAAGAGCAGCACGTCGAGATCGTCGCTCTCGCTGCCCCAGTTCACCGAGAAGTTCACGTCCCGGGCGCTGGCGAAGCGGAACGTGAACAGGTCCAGGTCGCCGTTGAAGAACTGCTCGCCAACCAGCTCGTGCCCTGCCGTCTCCAGCGTGCCGGACACCGTCGTCCGCCCGTCGGGCAGGTTGCCGAGCGGTTGGAAGGGATACACGTCGTTGGGCTCGGACTCCTGGAGCTCGTTGATGCCAGTGGCGTCGTCGTCGTCGCCCACTGAGTCGTCGTCATCTCCCACGGCGTCGTCGTCGTCGCCTACGGCGTCGTCGTCGTCGCTCCCACCGGTGGGACACGCGCAGAGGCCAAGGCTGAGGATCAGAAGCAGCAGATGGTGACGAGTCATGGTTCCTCCAGCTCGGACTGTACACTCCGCGGCATGAGCGAGAACGGGCACAGCAGCGACCCATCCAGCGATGAGAGCCCTTGGGCCGACCGCAGAACCGGGGTTCTGGTGGTCCTCGGACTGCACGTGGTCTTCCTGGTGGCGACCTGGGGGATCGGCTTCGTGGCACCCATCTCCCAGACCGACGCCGACGAGCTCCTGAGCACCTGGATCCGATGGATGGGCGCCCTGCAGGGGATCTATGTGTTCCCGGCGTGCATCACCGCCGCCCTCGCCCAGCGCTGGCAGGTCATGGGCGGCATGCTCGCCGCCGCGGCCGTGACGCTCCTGGCCTCTGGCATGGGAGCGATGTTGGGGTAGCTCCCGGAGCAGTCGCCTTCGCTACTTCACTCCCGCCAGCTTCAGCAGCAGCGCTTCCTCGAACTTCGCCGAGTAGACGACCCGCCAGGCGGCGTCTCCGCGCTTGCGATCGGGGTCCGGCGCCACCCACACGAGGCGCATCATCGGCGGCCCAGGGTCAAAGGGCTCGGGCGTCGCAGCCTCTTCGCCCTCGGCGGCCTCCTCACCCTCGGCGGGGGCGGCGGGCGCCGGCGGCGGAACGACGATGCGGGCCAGCGAAGGGTCTACGTTGTCGGCCACGTCGATGGGCAGCCGCGCCGGCTCCTGCGAGCCGTCCGCCGGCGCGACCACGAACGGGTAGCCGCCAGCTGCGTCGTCAACGATGGCCAACAGATAGCGACCGTCCGGGTCCCAGCAGTACGAGCGGCTGTCTTCACTGACGCGCACGTTGCTGATGACCTTCTTGTGGGCCTCCTCCTCGGGAGCCCCCACGCGACCGACGAAGAGGTCGTACTGCGAGCTTCCGGGCTGCTCCCGGTTGCTCAAGTACGCGTACCGCTCCCCGTCGCTCGCCCAGGTGGGGCGGACCTCATCGCTCTCGGGGAGCTGGAGCAGTGGCTTCTGCTCGAAGCCCTCGAGGGCAAACGTGAAGAGGTCTCCCTGCTTCCGGTCGTACATCTCGTGGAGGATGAGGGTCTCGGTGGGGTGCCAGTCCGGCCAGCGCTCGAAGTCGCGGGTCCACGTCAACTGTTCGGGGCGCGCCCCCGGGCGCACTTCGCTCGTCCAGAGGTCGGTGCCGAGAGGACTGCGCACCGTGGCGACGACCCGGCTTCCGTCCGGAGTGAAGAACGCCTGCTCGTCGTCGCCCTCCCCGCCGAAGCGCAGCTTCATCTCCTCGACGAGGATGTCGTTCCCCTCCTTCTTGTGACGCACGATCATCGCGTTGTGCTCGGCGTCGGGGTGCCACTCGAAGGCCACGAGATCAGAGAAGGAGTTCGGCCCTTCCTTCGGCTTGAAGCTCGGATGCTTGTTGGGCCACACCGTGCGGAAGCGGCTCTCCTCCACCAGGCTGCGGGCGTAATAGAGAGAGCGCTGCTCGCCCTTGCGCATCTCGCGCACGCCGTAGGCCACCCAGCTTCCGTCGGTGCGGAGCTTGGGGCCGTAGGTCGTGCCTTCGTGCAGCCCCGAGGCGATCTTTCGAGGCTCGATCTTCTTCGTTGCAGCCTGACCGGGGGTCCACATCAGGGCCCCGCCAGCGAGCACCGCAGGCAACCATCGCAGCTTCATCCGGTCCTACTCCTCGGGATTCAGGAACAGGTAGATGCCCCAGCCCCACGTGTTGTGCTGGCATCGGGCTGCCGTCATCCGACCGTCACCAGAGAACGTCGCGTCCTGGCACGTGGGCGGCATCTCCTGCTTCACCTTCTTCTTCTTCCGGTCGTACACCTGCACGGTGCGCTCCTCGCCCTTGGTCACCTCGTACATGACGTACCGGCGCGTCTCCTCGAGGGACGCGTTGGCGTAGCAAGTATCGACGCTACCGACGAAGTCCTTGGCCTTGCGACCCTGCAGGTCCACCCAGAAGACACCGCAGGCCCCCCCGATGGTGGCCGTGAACACCGCCGCCTCCGAGCTCTCGTGCAGCGACGCCGAGGTGACGTTGCCCGCGTCCCCGGAGAGGTCGTGGTAGACGTTCCGGCCCACGTCCACGAGGAAGAGCTGGTCCACCGTCGTGCGATTGGCGCTGAGCAGAACACGCTTGCCGCCGGCCGCCACGCCAAAGACCGCGAGACGCGAACGACGGCCGCCATGCCAGGCGGTCCAGGCCTTCTGGTCCTCGATGCTCACCGCGACGACCGCAGGCCGACCCGCCACTTCGGCGGTGAACGCCACGGCGCCGACGTCGGGGGAGAGGACCGGGTTCCCGGGGCTGCGCCAACCACCGCTGATGCGCGTGTCGGTGCGGGTCTCGAGGTTGATGATGTGGATCGAACGGCCGCCGCCTTCCTCGATCACCACCGCGAAGCGGTTGCCGTCTTGAGACAGGTCCACCGTCGCTCCACCGGGCACGTCCAAGGGAGCGATGGGGTTCGCGTAGCGGTGCAGCCGGCTCTCCTGGAGCAGGACCACGTGCTCGTCTCCAGGCCGTGAAGGGTCGAGGCCACGACAGATGGACAGCAAGACGGTGCCGTCACTGGAGAGGCGCGGCGAGCGACACGACTCCGCGTCGAAGGTGCCCTCGTAGAGGCGCCACGGACCCTCGCCCACCCGCCCGGGCAGAGGAGGCTCCTCGCCCTCGGCGGGCGGAGGGTTGGGCCACGCCGCAGCGCGCTTCATCGGGTCGATGAAGTAGGGCTCCTCAGCGAGCGTGACGGGCAGATCGCCCACCGTCGCTTCCTGGGGCCCCTGAAGCTTTGCAGCGTGGGCCTCGGGGGGAGCCGAGGTGAAGGTGAGCATCCCGAGGGCTGCCGCGAGCGCGATTCCGGTGACTGTCTTCAAGAGCTTCCGCCTCCTCCGGACTGGCGCCGAAGCACGTCACTGTAACGCACCACGCTCTGAGGATGACCCCTCCGAAGACCGGTGCGGGTCAGGAAGCGGGCAGTTGAGGCGGAGGATTCTCGCGTCCGGGCATGTACTGCGGGGCGCGACCGGGCGGCGGGAGTTCCGCGTTGAGGCGCTTGACGCCTGCGGCGTTCATCTTCGCCATCATCTCGAGCGTCCACATGAACGGCACGACCCGCCAGGGCTGGAAGACGTCCCCCGCGAGCACCCGCAGGATCCGGTTCTTGATGAACTGCACCGCCGCGCTGTTCGGAGGAGGCCGCATGAAGGCCCAACGATATTCGTCCTCGTACCACTTGTAGATGAACCGGGTGAACACCTTGAGGGCCTTGCGGGTGCCGCCCTCGTACTTGGCGAAGGCGGCCTTCGGAACGAGCCCCTGTCCCTTGCTCAGCGCCTTGTGGGCGTCGAGGACCAACCTGCGGCTGCCCTCCATGGCGAGATGGACCCCCGAGCTGAAGACGGGGTCCACGAACGCGCCGGCATCCCCTGCCAAGACCCAGCCGCTCCCTGCGAGGGCAGAGCAGCGGAAGGAGAAGTTCGCCGTGCTCTCCACGTCACGGCACAGCACCGGGTCGGGTCCGAGCCGGTCGTGCACCGCCGCGGTCTCGGCCACGTAGTCGAGGAACACGTCCGCTGGCTTGCGTCCCTTGACGCGCTCGGCGAAGGCGGTGTTGCGCGCGACGATGCCCACGCTGACCTTGCCCTCGTCGAAGGGAATGACCCAGGCCCAGCCGTCGGCCATGGCGATGATCCCGATGGTGCCTGCGTCCTTGCCGGTCAACGTCGGGGTGTTCTCGTAGTGGCCGTACATGGCAACCATGTTCAGGCGCGGGTCGGGGCTGCGCAGTCCCAGGAGCTTGCCCACGAGGGACAGGCGCCCACTCGCGTCGATGGTGAGACGCGCCTTGATGCTGTGGGACGTCCCGTCCTGGGTCCGCACGTCGACGCCGGAGATGCTCGCCGCGGCACCCTCCCCTTCCTTGTGGAACGCAGTGACCTCGGCGTTCTGCACGCCGTTGGCGCCGGCTGCGAGAGCCGCGTCCCAGAGGATCTGATCGAACCACGACCGCTCGACGTTCCACGCCCAGTCACCCCGCTTGGGGTTGTCCTGTCCGAAGTAGAACGTCTCGGGCTCGGTTCCATCGGCGAAGTCGAACCATGCGCCGTACTTGCGCGCGTAGGGGCCCTTCTCGAAGACCTCGAAGAGGCCGAGCTCGTCCCACACCTTCGTGCTGTGGGGCAGGAGCGACTCGCCGATGCGGAACCGGGGGTGCTCCTCCTTCTCGACCATCAATACGCGGTGCCCGCGCTTGGCGAGGAGGTGCCCGCAGGTGGTTCCGGCGGGTCCTCCGCCCACGATCACGACGTCGTAGTTGTCTTCGAGATTGGCCATGGCGGGCGCATCCTACACACGCAATCGGGACACGAAACCCCGATGGGCGACTCGCCGTGGGCGGATCGACCGGGACGCCCATGGAGCCGTTCTCCCATTGACCCCCGGAGCCCCTTCGCATAGCTTCCCGCCGCTCATGGCGGACTTTGCAGCGAACTACGACGTGGCGATTCTCGGCGGCGGCCTGGCCGGCCTCACCCTCGCCCGGGAGCTGGCGATTCGGCGCCCTGGCACGCGCATCGCCGTGCTGGAAAAGGCCAAGCACCCATGCCGCGAGTCGGCGCACAAGATCGGCGAGAGCAGTGTGGAGCTGGCGGGTCGCTGGTTCCGGGACACGCTGCAGCTCAAGGACCACCTGGACTCTCAGCACCTCCCGAAGCTGGGTCTGCGCTACTTCCTCCCGGGCGACAAGACCGACATCACGTCGCGGCTGGAGTACGGTCCGCTGCTGAACAAGGTGCCCGTCCCCTTCCGCGGACTCCTGGTCCCGAGCTACCAGCTCGACCGGGGTCGCCTCGAGAACTTTCTCGCCGAGGACCTGCCCGAAGCCACCCACTTCCGCGACGGCGTGGAGGTCACGAAGCTCGGGATCGACGAGGGCGGCCACACGGTCACCTTTCGCCGAGATGGTGAGGAGGGCAGCCTCGAGGCGCGCTGGGTCGTCGACGCGAGCGGACGCAAGGCGATCCTCAAGGAGACCCTGGGCTTGGCCGAAGAGTCGGTGCACCACGCCAACTCGGTGTGGTGGCGCGTCGAGGGGCGCATCAAGGTCGACGAGTGGAGCGACGACCCGGTGTGGGCGAGCCGCATCAAGGCGCCCATCCGGTGGCAGAGCACCTGCCAGCTGCTCGGTGAGGGCTACTGGATCTGGATCATCTCGCTGGCCCCGAACCGCACCAGCGTCGGCATCGTGGCGGACCCCCGCATCCATCCGTTCAAGACGATGGCGCGCCCCAGCCGAGCCATGGATTGGCTGCGGGAGCACGAACCCCTGCTGGCGGCCGACATGGACGGCCGAGAGGTGTGCGACTTCGCGGCCCTGCGCGACTTCTCCCGCAACAGCTCCCGGGTGTTCGACGGGGCGCACCGCTGGGGCATGACCGGGGACGCGGGCCTCTTCACGGACCCGTTCTACTCGCCCGGCAGCGACTTCATCGCCATCGCCAACAGCTTCAACCTCGACCTCATCACCCGGGACCTGGCCGGCGAGGATGTCGCCCACCGCGCGGATCGAGCCAACTACTTCTTCAAGCTGTTCTACGACCAGTTCATGCGCGTCTATCGCGACCACTACCAGACCATGGGCAACCCCCAGGTGATGGCGGCGAAGATCGTGTTCGACAACGCGTTCTACTGGGGCTGGGCGGTGTTGGCGTTCCAGAACGGCGGTCTCACGGACGTCGACTTCATGGAGTCGTTCCACGACGAAGTCCTCCGCTCCGTCTCCCTGCAGGGACGGGCCGAGGAGTTCTTCCGGGAGTGGCACGCCGCGGAGTCGCCTGCCGTGGAGCCCGGGCAATACATCGACCAGTTCGATGTGAAGACGCTCTGGGCCATCTACACGACCCTCATTCGGCCCATCTCCGGCGACGTGCTCAAGCGGCGCATGACCGAGAACCTGGACCGTCTCGAGGCTCTGGCCGAGGTGATGTTCCGCCGCGCCACCCGGGGCAACCCGCGCGTGGAGGCGGCGCCCCACATCGACTGCCACAAGCTGACTCTGGACGAGAGTCGGTGGGACGACGAAGGGCTCTTCGAGGGCCAGGACAAGAGCAAGCTCGTGGCGCGCATCCGCAAGGAGATCCTGCCTCTGTGGGTCGATGGCTCCATCGACGCCGCGGTCCGCGACGCCGCCATCAGCAAGCCCGGGGGGCGCGACGCAGCGCTCGTTCCCGAGGCAGCTCCTGCGCCCCTGGACGAGGGCGGAGTCTTCCCGGGAGCGTAGAGTCTCTGCCGGTGCACACCCGAGGAGACCCATGAGCAGCCATCTCGCCATCGCCGCCGTCACCGAGACCCTGTGGGCTCTGCTGCGAAGAGCGGCGGAGGTGGTGCCCGGCGCGCGCGTCACCGTGAGCCATCCAGCGGACATCGCCCGCCAGGGCGGGCACGGCATCAATCTCTTCCTCTACGAGATCACGACGGAGCACCTCGTCGCGAATCCTCTCCGGGCCCCCCGCGCGGACCCCACCCTGGTGCAGCGGCCGGCCCAGCGGATCAATCTCGCCTACGTCCTCACGGCGACGGGGGACCACGTCACCATGAAGCCGGAGAGGCTGATGGGGCGCGCCATCAGCATTCTCGGGGACCACCCCGTCCTCACGCGTGACCTGATCACCCACGCCCTGCGCAGCGCCGGCAACTGGGCGAAACCGCAGGACCTGGGAGACCTGGGGCGAGTGACGCTGCAGCCCCACGACCCGAGCCCCCAGGAGCTCGCGCGGGTCTGGTCGCTGTTCGACGGCCCGTACCTCTTGTCACGCGTGTACATGGTCCGAGGAGTGGGCGTCGGTCCAGACACCCAGGTTCGGCCGGTGCGCCCCGTGGACACGACCCTCGCCCAGCCCGGCGACGACGTCACGACGCCCCCATCCGATGCGACCTAGGGGGCTGATGCGCTCAGGCGCCTCCGTTGCTTGCTTCGTTGGCCTCCTGGGCTGCCCAGGGTCTCCTGACGAGCTTGCGCCAGACGAACCCCACGCTGCAGGGTTTCTCGGTGCGGCCGGTGAGGGAGGGGTCATCGACATCGCGGACCTGGACACCGACGGAGCGAACGAGCTGGTGGTGGCGTCGGGAGACGCGGACGAGGTCCACGTGTTCTGGGCTCCCCAGGAGGCGTGCCCTTCTACGTGCAGGAGCTCGACTGGAGCGGGGACGGCGCCCCGGACCTCGCGGTGCTGCTGGAGGACCGAGACGTCGTGGTCGTTCTGGGAGAACGACGGTGCCGGAGGCTTCACGCCGGGCCCGGAGACCGCGGTGGGTGGAGCCCCCGGCAGCGCCGTGGTGCTGGACGCCGATGGCGACGGAGACATCGACCTCGTCGTCACCAACTACCGGGACGACACCGTGTCCGTCCTCCTGAGCCGGAACAGCGACGGGACCTGAGCGCCGGCGCTCAGCGGGGACCCTCAGAAGTCGAGGACGACGAGCTCGTTGTCGGACCCGTCGAGCACCTGCAGGTGCCCCGTGGCGGGGTCGATCATCATCCCCTGCACCATCTCGATCCCGTGCTCGCTCAGGGAGCCGAGCTCCTGGAGCGCGGTCTCGCCGAGGGTGTATCGGAAGAGCAGGTCGGCCGTCGCGAGGAGCACGCTGCCGTCTGCCTCGAGGGCCATGCCACCGAAGCTGACGTTCACATCCGAAAGCGGGAACCAGGACAGGTCTCCGGCGCCGGCGCCGTCGAAGGTGGCGACGTCCGCCCGCGTGACCTCATCCTCGGCGAAGGAGTCCAGGGTGAGGGGCGCGCTGAAGATCCGGTCCGTGACGGGGTCGTAGGCGAGGTTCTCGCTGGTCTGCGCAAACTGCTCGGGGTCCATCCAGCCGGGCTCGTAGCAGAACCACTGCTCCAGGGTTTGCTCCTCCGTGTCGAGGCGGAAGCCGTCGCCCACCGCGATGAGGGCGAAGGTGCCGTCGCCCATGGCGGCGAAGTCCTGCCAACCGGAGCGGAGGCCCACGTCGGGGCTCGGGAAGTCCTCCAGGGCGAGGAACTGCGTGGCGACGCCCGCATCATCGAGGGAGTAGATGCCCGAGTTGGCGTCGAGGACGAACCGCTGACCGCTGGCCGCGTCGATGGTGACGCCCACCAGCGTCAGCGCGGGGCTGTCGATGGCGTCGCCGAGGGCGATGCGCTGGACCACGGATCCATCGATGGGATCGGGGGTCTCATCGCAGCCGGGGCTGGTGAGAAACGCGACGAGCGCGAGGGCAACGGGACCTAGGGCTTTGCAATCAATCACGGGGGGCACCTCCACCATCCTGCCGCTCACACAGAGAGCAAGAGGCGGGCCAACGCTGCGGGGCGTCCGAGCGCCCCATCGAGCGTCGGCTCAGGCGCCACCGAGGCTGAGACCGCCGACGATGAGCAGCACGTAGAACGCCGTCTTGGGGATGCGCACCAGCGCTGCGACCATCACCTTGAGGAAGGGCACGTGCAGGATGCCCGCGCTCCAGGTGCTCAACGCGAAGGGGATCGGCAGGAGCGCCGCGATGGCCACCCCCTCGGCTCCGTATCGGCGCATGTAGTGGGCCAGGGCGGGCTGCTTCGTGTTCAGCCACTCCTCGAGGCCGAGCATCCCTCCGAAGATTCGCCCCGACCAGTAACCGAACGCGCCAGCCACCACGCTCGCCGCCGAGACCACGCCGAAGATGGTCCACACGTCGAGGCCCGCGCCTCGCGCGAGAAACACCAGGGGCTCGTTGGTCAGGGGAAGGGGCGAGGCGTCGGTGATGATCACCCCGACGAAGAGGCCCGCGAGACCGAAGTTGTCGATGAAGGCCGCTCCAATGGCCTGGAGCGGCTCCTTGAACAGCACCCCCGTGAGGCCGGCCACCGCGAGGATGACGATGAGCCCCACGATGGACTTGCGAATGAGCCGCGCGTCGACCGTGTAGTCGTCGTTCGTCTCCTCCGTGGGGGCCTGCTCGGTGGCGGGAGCGGCTTCGCTCACCTCACTCGCCACCACGACAGAGCGGGGACGCGGGAATCGTGCCCCCGCGCTCCTCCCACTGAGCGACGGTCCACGCGAAGATCGAGAGCGCGTGCACGCCCCCGGCCAGCTCGTCAGCCAAGACCGCGTTGACGGCTCGGTGCCGCTTCACCCGGTTCATGCCCTCGAAGGCGTCGCCCACGAGCACGACCTTGAAGTGGCTCTCCCGGTTGGGCGGGCCCTTGTGCATGTCGCTCTCGTTGACGACCTCGAGCCGCGCGGGCTCGAAGGACGCCAGGAGCTTGCGCTCCATCTCCTGCTGAAGAGGCCCGATGAACATCGCGGCTAGTAGCGCGGGACCGAGGTGTCGACCTCGCGGGCCCAGGCATCGATGCCGCCGGCGAGGTTGTGCACGTTGGTGAAGCCCTTCTGGACCCACGCCTCAGCTGCCGCCTGGCTGCGGCCGCCGTGGTGGCACTGGAAGACGATGGCCGTGTCCTTCGCCAGTCCGTCGAGCCACGCCTCGCCCTCGCTGGCGAGGAGCTTCGCGCCCTCGATGCGCGCGGTGTCCCACTCGCGCTGGGTGCGCACGTCCACGAGGACTGCGGCGCCGCCGTCGAGGAGCGCCTTGGCGTCCGTCGGGCCGATCTGCTTGACCGTGGCGGGCGCGTTGGGGTTCTCGATCTTGAAACCGGAGCCCGTGGGGCCGGTGATGAAGTCGATGACCACGCCCTCGGCCCGCTCGGCGCTGCTTCGGTCCATGACCAGCTCGATGCCGTTGCTCTCGGAGACGATGTCCACCGAGCTCTTGGCGCCGAAGTCGAGGCCGTGCTGGAAGCGCGGGGTGACGGTGAAGCGCAGGCTCATGCCGGGGGCGTCGGCGAGGGCGTCCTTGAACGCGGCCGCCGCGGGGGGAGTCACCGTGACGTTGGGCGGGGCGACCTCCTTGAGCTCGATACCGAGGGCGCCGTGCAACTCACCGCTGCCGTGCATCTCGGTGACGATGTCGCAGCCACCAACGAACTCGCCCTTCACGTACAGCTGAGGGAAGGTCGGCCAGTCGCTGTAGTCCTTCATGCCCGTGCGCACCTCGTGGTCCGAGAGCACGTCGACGGTCTGGTAGTCGTCGAGGAACGAGTCGAGGATGCCGACGACGCGAGCGCTGAAGCCGCACTGCGGCATGCGCCGGTTCCCCTTCATGAAGAGGACGACCTGGTTGTTCTGGACGAGATCGTCCATGCGGGTGCGGAATTCGGGGCTGATGGCCATGGAGAGAAACCTCTTCTTGGGAGCGCCAGGGCAGAGTCGGACTGGCGAGTCCCCAGCGGATAGCCACGGATCGGCGCAGCGTCAATGTTTGGGGCCCGCAACGAGCCGAGCGGTCAGGGCGCGAGGCGCTCGACGACGCGGGGAGGGATCTCGTCGTCGCCGATGCCGGCGAGCTCGAGGTACTTCTTGTAGGCCTCCATTGCCTGGTGCTTCAGGCGCTGATTCCAGTGCACATCACCGAGGACCAGCCAGGCATCCGCGTTGTTCGGGACAACGCGAACCACCTCGGTGAGGATCTCGCTGGCGCGGCGGCGCTCGCCCCCGGCCGAAAGAATGGAGGCGCCATCGACCAGTCGCGCGACGAGGGCCTCGTTGGCTCGCACCTGGATCTGACCCGGGATGGAGTAGGCCCCGTAGCCAGGCCGCAACGTGATCTTGTCCAGAAACATCTGCGAGCTGCTCGCCAGCACGGGCGGCTGGGCGAAGAACGCCATCATCGCCTCGGTGGCGCCGCGCAGGTCGCCTGACTCCCGGAGCCTGCCCGCCCGGAACCAGGCGTTCTGGAGAAACGCGAAGAACACGCGCTCCTCGCCGTTGGTGATGTGCCGAGGAGGGGGCCCGAGCCGCATTGCGACCCCGCGCGCCGCCTCGACACGCCCGTCGGCGAGCATGAGTTCGATGCGCTGCGCGCCTACTTCCCAGGGAGTGCGGACCTGCGCGGTCTCCTCCGCGAAGTCCTCGCCTCGGACCTCCCACGAGCGTACGCAGCGCGCCTCCCCAGGACCGGTCTCGGCGCTGCAGGGGAAGTCGAGGAGGAACACGCCCCCACCGAGCTCGAGGCGCCAGTCATCGGCTGGCCCGTCAGCGATGGACTGCACGAGCTGACGCTGCTTGCCCTCCCGCAGAGAGGCCCACAAGGCGCCCTCGAGCCGGCCCGAGTCGGCGGTCGCGGTGCAGACCTCGTAGTCGATGCGGCCGCCGTCGGTGGAGACGAGAGTGCCGCTCCGCTTCGCTTCGACGGCCTCGTCGTCGCACGACAGCGTGTCGGCCGACGCCACGGAGGGCACCGCCAGGAGGACGGGAAGGAGCAGCGCGGCGAGCGGACTTCGTTGCATCCACCGAATGATAACGTCCCACGCGATGCCAACAACCGCACTCGTCGCAGGCGCAACTGGCTACACCGGCCGAGAGGTGGTGCGCCTGTTGCGCGCCCGGAAGGTCCAGGTGGTCGCTCACGTGCGCCCCGACAGCTCCCGCCTCGACGAGTGGACCCGCAAGTTCGAGACCCTCGGAGCCATCGTCGACAGCACCCCCTGGGAGTCGGACGCCATGGCAGCGATGGTCGCCGAGCGCGCGCCGGACCTGGTCTTTGGGCTGCTGGGAACCACCCAGGCCCGTGCCCGCCGCGAAGCCGCGCAGGGCGTCCCCAAGGAAGCCAACTCCTACGAGACGGTGGACTACGGCATGACGAAGATGCTGATGAGCGCCATGGAGGCCGCCAGCAGCACCGGCCGATTCGTCTACCTGTCGTCCGAGGGCGCGAGGAACGCCGCGAACCCGTCGAAGAAGCCAGCGGGCGCCTACCTGGACGTGCGATGGCGCATCGAGAGCGAGCTCGAGGCCGGGCCCCTGGCGTGGACTGTCGCCCGACCGTCGTTCATCACCGGCCCGGATCGAGAAGAGAGCCGCGCCGCCGAGTCCGTAGGGGCGGTGTTCGGCAACGCCGCCCTCTCGCTTCTGGGGGCCCTGGGCGCCAAGACCACCAGGGAGCGCTACCGCTCCATCACCGCGACCCAGCTCGCCGCCGCCCTCGTGCACCACGCCCTGGCGCCCTCCAGCGTGGGCAAGGTGCTCCGCGGTGAGGACCTGCGAGGATTTGGCCCGGGGCAGGGCTAAACCTCCCCAGTGACCGGGCGCGATCACCACCCTAGGGCTCCCCCCGCGTCCGCGGGAACAACACCACGTCCTCCCCCGTGCCCGGGTCCACCGCGCGAAGGCGCCCATCGGAGATGCGGAGGAGGCGCCCCCGGCCGTCCCAGCGGGTCTTCGCAGCCTCCGTGACCGTCTGTAGGTGCTTCGCGCCATCGGGCACGGACCGCACGGCGATGGGGTGCGGGGCGTGTGAGCCGCCCAACCGGTAGGCCACCCACTGGCCGTCCTTGGAGAGCCCGAGCCCCATGCCGTTAGGCAACGGCGTCGCCTCGGTCAGCCCCACGTCCTCGCGATAGAAGCGCAGCCCCGAGGGCCGCCCCGTCATGAGGGCCGCCGTGGTCCCGTCCGCGGACCACGCCACGCTGCCGATCTCCTCGTGGATGGCCACACCGTCCGCCGGCAGCCCCGGCCCGGCGAGGCTTGCTACCCGCCCGATCGCCTTGCGCGCCCGCACGAGGTGAGCCTCGCTGCCGGCTGTCGACTCCGTCACGCAGCGCTCGTCGTGGTGCAGCGGGATCGACTCCACCGACGCGGTGACGTCCACCAGAGCGTCGGGGGTCCCCGAGGGCGCGGCCTCGATGCGCAGCCGCTCCTGATCGAAGGGCCCCAGCGGAGTCTTCACCCTCCAGATGAGGTCCCCAGCCTCGGTCAGGCACGGCCAGCGAATGGTGCCCTCGCGCTCCACGAACCAGGTCCTGCCGGTTGCGAAGTCCCAGACCAACAGGGTGTGCGCGCTCCCCGTGGCGACGAGGGAACGACCAGGGTGCACCGCGACGGGCGTGATCCCCGGTGGCAGCGCCAGGTCCGCACAGACGCGGTCGCCGTCGGCGTCCACCCGGCAGGGCGAGAGGTCCGGCGCCCGCCCAAGCAGGCGATTGGGGAGGTCGGCCCAGAGCTCGAAGCGATAGCCAGGCACGTAGCGCGCCTTGACGACCCTCCTTGGCAACGGAAGCGGCTCCATCGTGTCGACCTGCACTTCGACGAGTCGCGCGTCGGTGTTCGGTTCCTGGACCAGCACGACCACCCGCCCCCCGTCGGGGTCCACGGACCACATGTCGGCGACCCAGGAGCTCTCGATGGGCGCCCGCCCCAGGTAGAGCGCCATGGCGCCCGCCGTGGCGCCAGCGAGCACCGTGTTGGCGACGATGAGGACCGAGAGCTTGCCCGGCACCCGCTCCGAGACCGCGAGATAGAGGCCCACCGACGCGACGACCCCCGCCGCGGCGAGGGGAGCCTGGGCCGCCAGCCGATGCACCGACAGCGCACGACAGAACACCGCGGTGCCGCCGGCCAGGACGAGGGCCTGCCCCGCTCCCACCCCGAAGGCCAGGAGCCGGCCGCGCCCGCGCAGCCTCACCAGGGTCGCGCTCGCCCACAGGGGCACCGCGGCTACGGCCAGCCAAGTCCCGAGGCGGCGCCAGGTGCTGTCGAAGTCCATGAAGTCGGGGGCGCGCACGGTCCACATCGCGAGGGGAGCGACCGTGAGCAGCGCCAGGACCCGCAGGCTCGACGCCCGGAGCAGCGCTGCCGCGTCGTCGCGCTTCTCGGGGCGCACGAACCAGTCGGGCGCGACGCCGAAGACCAGACACAGGAACACGGCCCAGGGAATCGTGAGGTTGAGCATCAGGTCGGCGGCGACGGCCTTGTCCGCGGCCGAGCTCAACTCCGCGGCCAGCCGCGCCCCCACAATGAGCGGAAACCCAATGAACAGCGCCTGCGTCGCCAGCCAGGTGTGGCGGCGGCTGAGCTTGGGGGTCTCTGCCATATCCCATGGTAGTCGCCATTGCGCGCCGGGGGCGGAGGGCGGGTAGGCTCCCACGGTGGCGACCGTGCTCCTCATCGATGACGACGCTTCTCTGCTCGACGTGCTGGCGCTGGCGTTCGAGGACGCTGGGCACCAGGTCCTGACGGCCCCCGACGGGCGGGCCGGATGGGATCGCGTGCAAGGCGACCACCCGGCCCTCGTCGTGTCCGACGTCAACATGCCGGGGATCGACGGCTTCACCCTCACCCGTCGCCTCCGCGAGGCAGGCAACTCCACCCCACTCATCCTCCTGACCTCGCGGGACACCGAGATCGATGAGGCGCTGGGTCTGGAGCTGGGCGCCGATGACTATGTGGCGAAGCCCTTCTCCACCCGTGTCCTGCTCGCCCGCGCGGCCG
>JAGSHC010000104.1 GCA_023954745.1 Deltaproteobacteria bacterium
CGACGGGGTCACCACCTGCACCGGTGACTGCGACGACGGCGACCCCACCGTGTTTCCAGGAGCGTCGGAGGGCTGCGACGACGGCGTCGACAACGACTGCAACGGCCTCATTGACGACAACGACCTCGACGACGCAGACGGCGACGGCATCTGCGAGGACCTCGACTGCAACGACGACGACCCCGACATCGCGCCGGGCCTCGACGAGATCTGCGATGGCATCGACCAGGACTGCGACGAGGAGATCGACGAGGGCTTCGACGTCGACGCCGACGGGGTCACGTCCTGCGGGGGTGACTGCAACGACGAAGACGACGCGGTCTTCCCGGGCGCCACCGAGGTCTGCGATGGAGAGGACACGGACTGCGACGGCACGCCGGACTCCCCCCTCAGTGAGGTGGACGCGGACGGAGACGGCGCGGACAACTGCGCCGACGGCGACTGCGACGATGCAGACCCCACCGCCTTCCCTGGCGCCTTCGAGATCCCCGACGGAGTGGACGACGACTGCGATGGCCTCGTCGACGAAGGCTGGTCCGGCACTGGCAGCATCGGGCTCTTCACTCCGCGCGGCGACGGGGGCGCCTCCCTCGAGAGCCTGGGACTGATCCTCTCCAACGCGGGGGACGTGAACGGGGACGGCCTGAGCGACTGGCTGGCCGCGTCCCCCAACTACGAGTTCGGCAAGGGACGCGTCTCCCTCTACCTCGGCGTCGCCTTCGACACCCCCGCTCCCCCGGCGACGCTGGCCCCTCACGCCACCATCACCGGCGAGGAGGAGGGCGAGGAGCTCGGCACCGCGGTGGCCCTGGTGGACCTCGACGGCGACAGCCTCGACGACGTCGTCATCGGCTCACCCTTCGGAGGCCCCGGGACGGGTCCCGAGGGGGAGGTGCGCATCTTCTGGGGGCACAGCTCGCCCCCCAGCGGCGTCTGGGACCCGGACGACGCGGACGTGAGCATCCTGGGCTCCTACGCCGTGGAGCGCTGTGGCAGCGCCGTCGTGCACGCCGGGGACCTGAACGCGGACACGCGCCCGGACCTCGCCATCGGCTGCCCCTGGTACACGACGCCGGGCGGCATCGTCGGTCGCACCGCGGTGTTCATGGGGCGCACCCGCGCCGCCTGGGCCATGGCTGGAGGCTCCGCGGACGCCCAGCTCCTCATCGAAGGACAGGGCACCGAGGCCCACACCGGCGAGGTGCTGGCGGGCAACTTCGACTTCAACGACGACGGGCGCTCCGACCTCGCCATCGGCTCTCCCGAGTGGTCGGGGTCCCGGGGCCGCGTCGGGGTGTACTTCGGGGAGGTCTTCCCTCCTGCCTCCATTGAGCTGGGGGACCTGGACCGTGTCTACGAGGGGCAGGTCTTCGACGACCTGGGCTCCTGGGTCGGCGCCGGGGAGCTGACCGGCGACGGCGCCGACGAGCTGCTGTTGGGCGCGCCTGGCTGGTCCAGCGACGCGGGCCGCATCGGCATCCTGCTCGGGGGACTGACTCCCCCGGCGTCCGGCGATGCCTGGACCCTCAGCGACTGGACCATCGAGGGCGCCACGAGCGCGGGAGACGTAGGCTTCGACGCAGCGGTCGCGGACTTGAATGGCGATGGAGTCGGCGATCTCGTCGTGCCAACGCCCGGCTGGGACGGCCCCCTGGGCGGCGGACAGGGTCGGGTCTCTCTCTTCATCGGCCCCGTCGCGCCCGGGACCCTCGGTCCTGGCGACGCCACCGCGACGTGGGTGGGTGAAGCGGGCGGCGATGCCCTCGGCATCTCGGTGGTCGCGCTGCCCGACGCCAACGGGGACGGCGATGGGGACCTGCTGGTGGCCGCGCCTTACTCCGATGCCGGCGCGAGCAACGGCGGCCGCATCACTCTGGTGCCCGGCTTCCCGTGACGCAGCGCGCCGTCCTCGCTCGTGCGGTGCTCGGCCCGGAGCACGCGGGCCTACGCATGGACCACGCGGCGAGCCGCGCCCTCGAGTTCTCTTCCCGAAATGGCGCGCGGCGCGAGATCAAGGCCCACCGCATCCTCCTCAACGGCCAGGTGGTGGAGACGTCGCGCATCGCCAAGGCTGGAGGCGAGCTCACGCTGCTGGCCCCCGACGAGCCGCCCCCGGCCCTCGCCATCGACATCCCCGTGGTCTGGATCGACGAGCACCTCGCGGTGGTGCTCAAGCCGGCAGGGCTCATCACCTCGGGCAATCACGCCAAGACCCTCGCCCGGGCCGTGCCCCACAACATCGGGCCGAGCAGCGCATCGGATGCCTTGCCCTTCGCTCGGCCGGTCCATCGCCTCGATGCACGGACCTCGGGCCTGGTGCTGGTCGCCCGCACGCGCACCGCGCTCGTCGGGTTGGGGCGGGCTCTGCAGGAGCGACATGTGCAGAAGCGCTACCGCGCGGTGGTGGGCACGCGCCTCGAAGGCGAGGGCGTCATCGAGTCGCCGGTGGATGGTAAGGAGGCCCGGTCTCGCTGGGCGGTGGTGCAGCACTCGCGCAGCATCGTCACGGACTGGGCGACCACCCTGGATCTGTGGCCCGAGACGGGGCGGACCCACCAACTGCGGGTGCACTGTGCATCTCTGGGGGCGCCCATTCTCGGGGACGACCTGTACGGGAACCGACTGCGCGGGCAGGGGCTGTTCCTCAGCGCGGTGCAGCTGGACCTTGTCCACCCCGCCACGGGCGAGCCGCTGCACGTCGAGGTCCCGGAGCCGGCGAAGTTCACGGCGTTTCGGGAGCGTGAAGCGAAGCGCTACCGGCGCTGGAGGACCTGATGGGAGTCGAGATCGAGCGCAAGTTCCTGGTGGCGAGCGACACCTGGCGGGCCGCGGCCGACGCCGGGACGATGCTGCGCCAGGGCTTCTTGAGCACCGACAAGGAACGCGTCGTGCGCGTCCGGGTGGCGGGTGACGTGGGCACCGTGACGGTGAAGGGGCTCGGGGCGGGCGCCGCGCGACCGGAGTTCGAGTGGGTCATCGACGTCACCGAGGCTCACGAGATGCTCGACACCCTCGCGCTGCGCCCCCTCATCGAGAAGACGCGGTATCTGGTGGTCCACGAAGGTCACACCTGGGAGATCGACGTGTTCGTCGGACGCAACCGAGGGCTCGTCGTGGCCGAGGTGGAGCTCGACAGCGAGACCGAGTCGGTCGTGTTGCCCTCCTGGGTGGGGGACGAGGTCACGGCAGACTCCCGCTACGCGAACGCGCGCCTCGTGGAGGCCCCCTACGACACCTGGGGCTGACGGGCTCGATGGAGTATCGTCCGCGGCCATGACCGCCGACTCGCAGCCCAAGCGCCCTCTCATGCATCCCACCAACGTGCGCTTCGTCGTGATGGTGGTGCTCATCGCCCTCGTGGTGTTCGTCTCGAACATGTGCAGCCAGAGCGCCACGGTGCGGGGAGTCGTGGGGGCGGACGCCATCACGCGGCTGCCCTCGGACGTCGCCCAGGTGAAGGCGTCGGTGGAGGCCCTGGACAGCGCCATCTCTCGAGTGAGCAGCCAGGTCGTGGCGCTGGACGGTCAGGTGAAGCGGCTGACGTCCATGGAGCAGCGTGTCGTGTACACCCACGACCCTGCGGTCTCCCCCGAGCCCGATGGGGCCGCGCTGGACGTGCTGCGCAACCTCGTGGCGGCCGGCGCCGAGATTCGCGTGGTGCATCGCCCCGAGGGCGCCAAGGGCCCCGTGAAGAACTTCGTGTGCGCCAATGCCACGGTCGACGAGAACGGCAGCGTGCTCTGCACCGGCCCGGTCATCGCCGCGAACATGTCCCTGCCCGACGGCCGTCGGTACCAGGAGACGGTGCGCCACGACGGCACCGTGCTGCTGGCCCACTGGGACGCCAACGGCGGCAACGTGCAGGGCAGCAAGGAGATCGCGCGCTACGCGGTCACGTTCCTCGCTCGTGGGCCCATCCGCTAGGAGCCCGGCGACGCACCCCCGTGGGGCGGCTCGTTCATCCTCGCCGAAGGGACCCACGACGACGGAACAGGCGCCGCGCTGATCCAGTGCGAGGCCTACGCGCTCTGACCCTCGCGGCTATCTCCCGTCCCCCAACCAGAGCGCAATCTCGCGATGGAATCGGAACGGCTCGCAGAAGGCGGGGTTGAGCGCACAGACCTCGGCCCGCCCCTCGGGCCCCAGCGGCGCCCCCTCCGGAATCACGACGTGGCGGGTCTCGTAGCTGAGATGCGTCTCCGGCTCGAAGACCCCCGGCTTCACGTCCGCCACGAACAGCCCCCACCCCACCACTGCCGTCCAGGCGACGAGGTGCGCACGATTCCGATGCGCTGAGAGCGCGGTCTCGACGCGCTCCGGCAGCTTCTGCGCCATCCGGTCGAACCAGGGGGAGAGCGCATTGGCGATGGGGATGGGAAGCACCTTGGCCCAGTAGTCCATCCCGACCGCAATGGTGAGCGCGATCCCCACGAAGTGGATGCCGGCCCCCACAAAGACGCCGTAGAGGACACGCCCGCCACCGGTGCGCGGAATGGTGGCGGGGTCCGTCGCCAGCGCCAGGATGATGATGAGGACTGCGGGGTAGTACGGCGACAGCAGGCTCCAGCCCGACACGGACTCGAGGCCCACCAGCATCGCCGCCGCCGAGATGCTCACCAAGACGATGGGAACCCGAAGCTGCGCCACGAGCACCGCGAGCACGATCACCTCGATCATGCTGGGCGGCAGGGCGAGCTGCGCCGCGATGTCCTCGTACCCGAACCAGGTGGGCATGGTGAGGCAGAAGAAGCCGACGGCGGCGAGTCCGATGGCGGAGGGGTTGAACACGTGACGCCCGTCGGCGCGGACCAGCGACTTGCTCGCAAGAGCGACGGCCACCACGACGAAGCCGAGCCACTGGTCGTCGCCGGTGAACCACACGAACAGGTTGGCGCTGAGGACCACCGGCAGCGGGGCGAAGGACGCCGTCCAGCGGCGGTGCACGCTGAGGCTCCACACGATGTCGAACGCAAAGGCAAACGCGAGCTGGGCCCCCACCATGGCGGCGTGCTCGCCCACCCCCGGCCAGTACATCGCCCAGTACAGGTAGACCGTCACCTGGATGAGCACGGGGAGCAGATGGGTGGGTGAGTACCGGCGCTCGAAAGAGAAGGGCCCGCCGCGCCAGCGCGCCAGAGCCGCGGTGATGGCCAGCAGCGCGAGGAGCAGGCCCGGGAACATCAGCTGGGTGCGGAATGTGGCGGCGAACTGGTCGCTTCCGGTCAACCACCGGACCCAGACGCGGCCCGCTCCGCCCCCGTGGGTGGTCCGTCCGGGGGCCGCCATGGGCTTGCCCGAGTCCACGACCCCCGCCACGGGGGCGCCCACGCGGACATAGAGGCCTCCCTGATCGTGGCGGGCGATGCTCCTCCGCGCCGCGTGGAGGTGATCCGCGATGGTTGAAGAGGCTGAGGAGTCCTCCACTGCGAAGAGGAAGCTCCAGCTCCGGTCGGGCGGCTCGCTCGTGCTCGTTCTCGTGGGGAGGGTCGGCCTCTCGCCGGTGGCGTCGGGGGAGGGACGGAGGATCAGGCGACCGACGGTCGCGGGCTCCTCGCCCAAGGTTCGCAAGGCATAGGTGACCGTGTCCATGTCGATGCGGATGTCGTCGAACTGGTAGCCCCCGTCGAGTTCCTCGGCGTATCCCACGTCGGCGAGGAGCGCGATGATCTGCGGCGCCACGTCCGCGGGCAGGGCCACCGGCTGACTCCCGTCCGCCGCCGGCGGGGCTGCCACGGCCCGACCGGCCACGAGGGTGACCGCGGCGAGGAGGCCCGCGACCAGCAGATGCAGAGGGCGACGCATCGGACGAGCATAGGGGAGCCGGATCGCCGGACTTGCTGCGCCCAGGCACCGGAGCGCGCTGTCAGGGTTCTCAGTCCTTGCTGGCGCCGTGGCGCGGAGCCCTGCTATCCATTGGGGGCCCTGCGGGGTTCCAACTGCCAGGCCATCGCGCCGCTTTCTCGGAGGAAACATGTCGCTTGTCCTTTCCCTCCGGGCCCTCCGGGCGGCTGCTGGCGCGTGAGCGCTGAATGCGCCTGAGCCGATGCTCAGGCCCCGCGTGAGCGGCGCACCAGCGCCCCCTCCCCGGCCCCAGACCTCTCCCTTCTTCCTTGTCTGCTCGTCTCCGTATGGGACGGCGACCCGCTCACGCACGATCCAGAGCGACGGCCTCGGCCTCGCTCTACGGAGACTCCGTTGACACACACCCTGTTCGACCTCGGGCTGCGTCCCGACGTCCTCGACCCGCTCTCCCTCCCGGAGGGCATCGTCCCCGCCCGCGTCGTGGCTGACCACGGCACCCGCTATCACGTCCTGTCCCAGGCTGGCCGCACGCCCGCCTGGCTTCCCCCCATCACCCGCCTCGCTCCGGACGGCCCGCAACGGCCGGCCATCGGCGACTGGGTGCTGCTCAATCCTGCCGAGGACCCACCCCACATCACCGCGATCCTGCCCCGCCGCACGGCCATGTCCCGTCAGGGGACGGGCCTCGTGACGCACCAGCAGGTCATCGCGGCCAACGTCGACCGCGTGCTCGTGGTCGTCTCCATGAACAAGAACATGAACATGAACCGCATCGAGCGGCTCATGGCAGCCGTGGAGGCTGGCGGCGCGCAGCCGGTGCTCGTCATCCACAAGGCCGACCTCGACCCCACCGGACAGCGGGCGGCTCTTGCTCGTCTCGGCCCCGTGGCGGATCTCGCTCCCGTCGTGTT
Organism: Deltaproteobacteria bacterium; assembly: GCA_023954745.1. Lineage (GTDB taxonomy): Bacteria > Myxococcota_A > UBA796 > UBA9615 > UBA9615 > JAGSHC01. The sequence continues at coordinate 6,714 of JAGSHC010000104.1, forward strand.
CACCTCAGTGGTGCTCGACGGGGGCCTCGACCCCTTGGAGCCGTTCCTCGGTCGCGGGATCACCCTCGCCCTGGTGGGCTCCAGCGGCGTCGGGAAGTCCACTCTGGTCAACCACCTCCTGGGTCGCGAGGTTCAGGTCACCCAGAGCCAGCGCCTCGACGACGACCGCGGTCGCCACACGACCACCACCCGGTCCCTCTTCGTCCTGCCAGACCACCGGGGAGTCCTCATCGACACCCCCGGGATGCGCGAGCTGGCCTTGTGGTCGGGAGACGGCATCGGGGCAGCCTTCGCCGACGTGGAGAGCCTCAAGGAGCGGTGTCGATTCCGGTCCTGCACCCACCAGGGCGAGGAAGGCTGCGCCGTGCAGGACGCCCTCGACGACGGCACCCTGGAGACCCGCCGCTGGGACAACCACAAGAAGCTGGAGCGCGAGGCGGAGTGGATGGCACGGCGCCAGTCCAAGACCGGTCAGCGTCAGCGAGGCCGTGCGTTCAGCAAGATGGTGAGGTCGCTGAAGAAGGACTCGTGGTAGCGGCCAAGGCAGCCGAAAGCGTGCCCCCTACCTCACTCCAAGCGAGAAGGCCCGCCCTCCAGTGGAGAGCGGGCCTTCTTCGCGAGGCAGAGAACCGCCTCGAGCTCGCTACTTCGTGAACGTCAGGGCGAGGTTCAGAGCGACCTCGTCCTTGACCAGGTCGTCAGCCTTGCCCTTGTAGTCCAGGCCCCAGTCCTTGCGGTTGATCTGGAAGTCCGCCTTGGCCATCACCTTGCCGTCGGCCTCGGTGAAGGTGGCGGGGAAGGTGATCTCCTTGGTCACGTCGATGAACTTGAGGTTGCCGGTGATGGTGGCCGCCCCGTTGTCGCCGTGCTCGATCTTCGTGCTGGCGAACGCCGCGGTGGGGAACTTGGCGACGTCGAAGAAGTCGGGGTCCTTCAGGTGGCCCGTGAGCTTGGCGGAGTAGTCGCCGGCGTCGGCCCAGATGGAGTCGGTCTGCACGACGAACTTGGTGAAGATCACCTTGCCGTCCTTGCTGACGGCCTCGCCCGTGAAGGTCTTGAAGCCACCCGTGTGGGTCTTGCTCACCTTGGCGCCGAGGAACTCGATCGTGGAGCTCGCGTCGGAGGTCCAGGCATCGCCCTCGGGGGCCTTGGCGGTCTCGGGGTCCATGACGGCGGCGCCGGCGGCCTGTCCGGCCTCCGCGGGAGCAGCCTTGTCGTCGGCCTTCTCGGCGGCGGGAGCCTCCTTGGCGGGCTCGCTGACAGTGGCGACGGGCTTGTTGTCGATCTCGGTGGTGTCGGCGCAGCCGCTCACCAGGAGGGCACCGGCGAGGCCGAGCAGGGTCAGGTTCAGTCGGGACATGTCTTGAGTCTTCTCCATGATGGAGCGCGCGGTGCCGGACTCTCCGGGACGCGCGCGCTGCCGGTCGTGACCAGCCGTATAGTGCCGCGATGTCCCGAACGTCCACTTCGACGTCGAACTACTTGCTGGAAAGACTCGTGCAACAACCACAACAGTCCACCCTCCCTGCGCTTCGGCCCGCCCGGCTTCCGGCCGCTCCGCGCATGGACTCGGCGCGCACCATCGCGCGGCGCCTGGGGGTGAGCGAGGAAGCCGTCGAGCTCTGCCGCGCCAGCGACCTCATTGATCTGCACATCGACACGTTCATTCCGCCGCGGCTCTGGGGCTACGACCCTCTCGTTCGGCACAGCGGCGGGCCGGTGGGGCGCCATTGGTTCGGGCACCTCGACCTCTACCGCATGGCCGACGGCGGTCTCGATGGAGCCATGTGGTCCATCACCACCAACCCCTTCCGACGCCCCCGCAAGCGCTGGGCGGTCTTCCAGCGCAACCTCAAGCGCTTCGAGGCCCTCGTCGCCCGCAGCAAGGGCCACCTGCAGTTCGCCCGCAACATCACCGAGTACGAGGACGCAAAGGCGCGAGGCGCCCAGGCGGTGATGCTCGCGATCCAAGGCGGCAACGCCCTCGACGCGGCCCCGTCGGGAATCCACTCGGTGAAGAAGGACCTGGTGACCCGAGTCACCATCGTGCACCTCACCAACTCCAGCCTCGGCGCCACGAGCGCCCCCTTCTCCTACTTGCGAGGAGACAAGGGGCTCAGCCAGGCGGGCCGCGTCTTCATCGAGCGCATGAACGAGGCCCGTGTCTTCGTCGACCTCGCGCACATCCACGAGCGGGGCTTCTGGAACGCCGTGGACGCGCACGACGCGTCGCAGCCCCTCATCGCCACCCACACCGGGGTCGACGGCGTACGCAAGCACTGGCGCAACCTCGACGACGCGCAGATCAAGGCCATCGCCGACACCGGCGGCGTGGTGGGCATCATCTTCTCGACGGCGTTCCTCTCGCGACGAGGCGGCCCCGTCGACGGCCGCATGATCGTGGAGCACATGGAGCACGTGATGAACGTGGGCGGTGAGGGTGTCGCGTCGGTGGGCAGCGACTACGACGGGGCCATCTCCCCTCCTCGCGACATGGCCAGCGGCGAGACCTACCCCCGCCTCGTGCAACACATGCTGGACGCCGGGTGGTCCGAGGACCGCATCCGCGGCGTGCTCGGCGCCAACTACCTTGCCTCCTTCGAGGCGCTCCGCCCCCGCTGACGGTCGATCCCCGGCGTCGACTGGAGTAGAAACCGCCCGATGCCGCATCGCCTCATCGTCACCGAGAAGCCATCGGTCGCCCGGGACATCGCTCGGGTGCTCGGGCTGCCGGTCCGTGGCCCCGGATTCTTGGGCGGCAACGGTCCCGTGCGCATCAGCTGGTGTCTGGGGCACCTCACCGAGCTCGCGGAGCCGGCGTCCTACGACAGCGCGTGGAAGGCGTGGCGCATGGACGCGCTGCCGATGCTGCCCGACCCCTTCAAGCTGCAGCCCCGCAAGAGCAGCATGGATCAGTGGCGCATCCTCAAGGGGCTGCTGGTCCACAAGGACCTCGGCGAGGTCGTGAACGCCTGCGATGCGGGGCGCGAGGGCGAGCTCATCTTCGCCAACACCTACCGGCTCGCAGGCTGCAAGGCCCCGGTGCAGCGACTGTGGATCAGCTCCATGACCCCCGCGGCCATCAAGGGGGGGTTCGACTCCCTGCGCCCCGGCGCGACGATGGCCAACCTCGAGGCAGCCGCCCGCTGCCGGAGCGAGGCGGACTGGCTCGTGGGTCTCAACGCCACCCGTGCCATGACGGTCCAGCTTCGGGACCGCACCGGGGGCACGCTGCTCTCCCTGGGCCGCGTGCAGACTCCGACGCTGGCCCTGATGGTCAATCGCGAGAACGCCATCCGGAACTTCGAGCCCCAGGACTTCTGGAAGGTGCTCGTGACCTTTGGCGTCGAGGAAGGCACCTGGGAGGCTGCCTGGATCGGCCCCGTCTCCATCGCCGGGACACCGCGCAGCACGGAGGCGACTCCGGCCGACCCCGACGAGGAGAAGGACGAGCACGCGGACGACGGCAAGATCACGTTCCGTATCTGGGACGAGGAGACCGCCAACACCATCCTGGGCCGCATCGCCGGCAAGGACGGCGTGGTCGTCCGGGCCGAAGGCAAGAAGACCCGCGAAAAACCCCCGCTGCTCTACGACCTCACGGCACTGCAGAAGGAGGCGAACAAGCGCTTCAAGTTCAGCGCCCAGCGCACCCTCGACATCGCCCAGGCGCTGTACGAGCAGAAGAAGGTCATCACCTACCCCCGCACGGACTCCCGACACCTGAGCAAAGACCAGGTCCCCGGTCTCCCCAAGCTCGTCCAAGGCCTCCGCTTCGGGCCCTATCAAAAGGGCGCCGACGACGTGATGCAGCGCTGGCCGGTCAAGCTGACCAAGCGCGTCGTCGACGACAACGAGGTCTCCGACCATCACGCGATCATCCCCACCGGCGTCGACCCCCGAAAGGCGGGCCTCGACCCGGACCAGAAGCGGCTCTTCGATCTCGTCGCGCGGCGTTTCCTGGCCGTGTTCCACCCCGACGCGGTCTTCGCCAACCAGACCGTCGACGTGGCCATCGGGGAGGACCGCTTCCGAGCCAAGGGCCGCTCGATGCTGGAGCCCGGCTGGCGCGCCATCGACCCTCCCAAGAGCACCCGGAAAGACAAGGGACTTCTGCCCAAGGTCGAGAAGGGTGACGAGGCCAAGCACGTCTCGAGCAAGCTGCACAAGGGGACGACGAGGGCGCCGAAGCGGTACACCGAGGCGACGCTTCTGGGCGCCATGGAGCGCGCCGGCGACGACCTCGGGGACGCGGAGCTGAAGCGCGCCATGAAGAAGCGCGGTCTCGGGACGCCCGCCACCCGAGCGTCGGTCATCGAGACGCTGCTCTCCCGCACCTACATCGAGCGCCACGACGCCGACCTCGTCCCCACGGACGCCGGCATGGCCCTCATCGAGGTGCTGCCCATCGACTCGCTGCGCTCAGCGAAGCTGACTGGTGAGTGGGAAGCGCGCCTCGTGGCCATCGCCGACGGCGAGGACGACCGGGATGCCTTCATGGCGGACATCCGGCGCTTCACTCAGGAGGCCATCGACCAGGTGCGCGGCGCCACGGTGCAGGGCATCGCGGCAGAAGCTCTCACGACGAAGCGCGTCGCCGATGGGCCGCTGCTCGGCACCTGCCCCCTGTGTCAGGGCGAGGTGCGCGAGTCTCGCAAGGGGTGGGCCTGCAACGGCTGCACCCTGTGGATTCCGCCGAGCATCGCGTCGCGCGACCTGTCGCCGCGCATGGCGAAGCAGCTGCTCAAGGACCGCACGACGAAGCCGGTCAAGGGCTGGAAGAGCAAGGCGGGCAAGGCGTTCACGGCGGGGCTGACCCTCACGGACGACGCGAAGATCAGCTTTCACTTCCCCGAGTCCGAGGCCCTGGGCGACTGCCTGAAGTGCAGCAAGCCCGTGCGCCGGCGCGGCAAGGTGTGGACCTGCGACGGGGGGCGCGACTGCCCGTTCGTGGTCTTCGGGGAGATGTCCGGCCGACAGATCCAGGAGTCCGACGTCTCCTCCCTGCTCGCCGAGCAGCAGGGCCCCATCTACACCGACTTCCACGACCGGGACGGCAACCGCTTCCCCGGGCGACTGCGTTGGAACGGCGCCCGCGTCGTCGTGGGGCGCGTCGACCTACGGGCCGAGGCTGGGCCCGTGGGAGCGTGCCCTACCTGCAGCTCCGAGGTGGCGTTCCGCAACGGCCGCTGGGCCTGCACCCAGTGCCGCTTCTCCCTGCCCGAGGTGGTGATGAACCGCCCCTTGCTCGAGGGCGACGTGCGGCAGCTGCTCGCCACGGGCTCTACGTCGCGGGTCTATGGATTCCGGCAGCAAGGCGGGGGTCCCGTCATCAAAGCGGCCATGGTCCTCGACGGCGGCCGCGTCCGCGTCGACTACACCGGTGAGCACCCGGACTGGGACGAGCAGCCCTTGCCCCCCGGCGCGCCCACGCCGGCCCTCGGCAAGCGGCTGGTGTGCCCGTCGTGCCGCGACGGGGGGCACCCCCTGCCGGGCTACGTCATCGCGGGGCGCGAAGCCTGGGGATGTAGCCGCTGGCGCGAGGGGTGCCGGTTCCGGCTGCCCTTCAGCATTCTCGGGAAGCGACTCTCCGAAGAAGAGGCCCGTCGCCTGCTCGGCAAGCACCGAGCGACCGTCTATTCGCGCCGCCCCGTGGACACCAACGGCCGCGTCGAGCGGGCGCGCGTCGCCCTGCATCCCCACGCGGATCCCACGTGGGAAGTGCAGATTCACGGGGCGCAGAATTAACGACGTCTCCGAAGTCGTTTAGGGTTCCGCCCATGGCCGTCGACGGAGCACGCCCCGAACACGAAGACCGCACGTCGGGGCGACCGCTCCCCCCGATGGACGTGGGCATCGCCGTGGTGATGGTGGGCCTCCCCGCCCGCGGCAAGACCTTCATGGCGCGCAAGCTGGCGCGATACCTGGGCTGGCTCGGGTACGCATGCGCGTTCTTCAACGTCGGGAACTACCGGCGGGCGACCTTCGGCGCCGAAGTCCCAGCCAGCTTCTTCGACCCAGGCAATCCCGACGGCGTCGCCGCGCGGCGCAAGGTGGCCATGACCGCCCTGGACGACCTGCTCAGCTTTCATCAGGAGCGCGGCGGTCAGATCAGCATCTACGACGCCACGAACAGCACCGCCGAGCGGCGCCACCTCGTGCGGGAGCGCTTGGAGGCTGGGGGCCTGCGGGTGTTGTTCATCGAGAGCATCTGTCACGACGCCTCCATCGTCGAAGCGAACATCCGCGCCACGAAGCTCCGGGCACCGGACTACGCGAACATGGAAGAGAGCGAAGCTGTCGCCGACTTCCGGGCACGCATCGCCAACTACGAGCGCGCCTACGAGACCATCGGCGACGACGAAGGGGCCTACGTCAAGCTCATCGACGTGGGTCGCCAGCTCGTCCTGAACCGCATCGCGGGCTATGTACCGGGACGCATCGTCAACTTCCTCATGAACCTGCACGTCCTGGCGCGCCCCATCTGGCTCACCCGCCATGGACAGAGCCTCGCCAACGTGGCGGGACTGCTCGGCGGCGATGAAGCCCTCTCCGCAGACGGGCGCGACTACGCCCACCAGCTCAAGGCCTGGCTCGAAGGGCGGATGGAGAAGGACGGAGACGACGTCGTCGTCTGGACCAGCACTCTGCAGCGCACGGTGGAGACCGCGCACACCGTGGGGAAGCCAGCGATGCAGCTCAAGGCTCTCGATGAGATCGACGCTGGGGTGTGTGACGGCCTCACCTACGCCGACGTGCAGCGCAAGATGCCTGCCGAGTTCGCCGCGCGGCAGGCCGACAAGCTGCGCTACCGCTACCCCCAGGGGGAGAGCTACGAGGACGTGATTCGGCGCCTCGACCCCGTGATCATCGAGCTGGAGCGTCAGCGCGACCCCGTCCTGGTGGTGGCGCACCAGGCGGTGCTCCGGGCGCTGTTCGGATACTTCACCGGGGCGGAGCGAGAGGCGGTGCCCCACCTGCGCGTCCCGCTCCACACGGTCCTGGAGTTGATCCCGCGCGCCTACGGCTGCGAGGTCGTCAAGCACCGGCTGGGGCCGAGGGTCGGAGAGTCGGACTCGGGCTAGCCCGCGGTGCGCACCGGGGACCTGTCCCGGACGGGCTGAGCAGCGCTCGCTACTCCTGCGTGCTGTCCTCGTAGTTCTCGTCCTCGTAGATGACGCCTTCGGCGTCGCCGAGATCCTCGTGCTCCCAGTTCACGATGCAGATGAGGTCCTCCTCAATCTCCTGCTCCGCGCCGCCGGCGACGACGGACGACATCCCGAAGATGGAGTTGTCCTGGCCGCCCACGACCACGGACCCCGCACCAGCGACCGTGTTGGCTTCTCCGCCGAGCACCGCCCCGCCGTCTCCGAGCAGGGCGTGGTCGACGCCGACGGCCAGGCCCGAGTGGTTCTCGTAGGCGTGGAAGCTGCCGATGACCACGTTGTGGGAGCCGTCGCGGTTGTCGTTGTCGTCCTGCTCGTTCCAACCGACGATGAGGTTGCCGGTGCCATCCCCTTCCCCGGCAGTGCTGCCCGTGCCATTGCGCACCTGCAGGTTCACGCCGGTGAGGGTGACGGTCTTCGTGGAGGGGTCGTAGTCCATGGGGGACAGCGTGCGCTCGTTGTACTCCACCCGTTGCCCCACGCTCTCCATGGCGACGTCGAGGGAGACCACCGCGTCCGCGTGCTCCGCCACCCGGTTCTCCGTGGTGGCCAGGCGCTGGCAAATGGGGTTCGACGCGCTGGCGGCATCCGCGCACAGCATCGCGGTCTCCTGGCGCGCGAGCTCGACGGACGCCTCGAGATGGCTGATGCGCGCCTCCATGGCGGCCCAGGCCACCGAGAGGCTGCGGGCGTCCGCGTCGGGCGCGGGCTCCGTGATCATCACGTCCTGGGAGGAGACCTCACAGCCCGTCACGGCAAGGGAGAGGGACGACAAGAGCAGCAGACGGCGAAGAGACATGGGCACTCCAGCGAGGATCGGCCTCGGATGCGGTCGGCATCCTAACCCCTGAGCGCCGCCAAGGCTGCCAAGAGCATCGCTGCCAAGCGGTTGAGGTCCTTCCTCTCGAGCTGTTCACCGCCGATGCCTCCGCGAGCCCTGGCTCAGCGGCCACGTCGGCGGCACAGACCATCACAGGTCTTGGGGAGCTAGGCTGCTCGCGTGCGTCGCCACTTGCTCCCGCTGATCGCGCTGGTCTTCGCCCTGGGGGTGGGGTGCGCTGAGCCCCGCGAGCCAGCCCAGCTCATCGAGCACGGCGCATGGGTGGAGGCACCAGACGACCACCCCTTCGCGGAGAGTGCGCCCCCCACCGACGAGCGCGCGTGCGGGGAGCTGGCGGTGTTCGAGGAGCTCTTCGGCGCCGAGCCGTCCATGACCATGGACCTCGATGAGTGCAACTACATGGTGCTGAGTCAGCCGACTCTCGCCGAGACCCTCGCCGGCGACGTCATCGAATGGCGCCTCTGGCGGGACGCCTCGTTCTTCGCCACCGATGAGCCCACCGTCATGGGGCTGGCCGTGGGAGACGAGGTGCGGTGGCGGGAGACCTTCCCCAACCCTGGGGACTCGGGTCTGACCTACGAAGAGTTCGTCGTGGAGGCCGACATACCTCGGGGTGAGTCGGTGATCTGGTTCGTCAGTACCCACGCCGAGCTGGGGGCGCGCCACGGCGGAAACTCCCTCAACTTCATCGAATTGCGCCGAATCGATCCTCGCTGGGAACCCGAATAACGGACGGCTGTCTCTCACCGCCGAGGAGGGGGAAGAGCGTCCGGCGCGGGTCCATTTTTGGCTGCTACGGTCCCGCCTCGATTCCCCGGGAGGACACCCATGGCCAAACCGATTGTTGTCACCTTCGAAGGTGAGGAGAGCGCCTTCAGTATCCAGAAGGTCTCCCGCTCCCGTCTCTACGGGAGCCGCCAACGCGTGCCCCTCGACCCCACCGGCTCACGCTGCCGGCGTGCTGCGCTCACGGACGACGGCTCACTGCTTCTGCTGCAGGGCATGACGGCGCAGGGCTACTTCGACACCAAGGGCGCCTGGGTCCCCAACAACACGTTGGTGGGGATCACGCCGGACGGCGAAGAGGCAGACAAGGTGAGCAGCACTCTCGGGGTGCCTCAGGAGCTGCAAGGGCCCGTGGACCCCACGGTGGTGCTGGACCTGTCGGTCAACTCCATCTACTCCCTGGAACCCGAAGAGGTCTCCGAGGGACTCACGGCGCGCCTCGCGAGCGGTGAGATCTTCACGTTCCGCTTCGCCTACCGCACTGGCTACAACGTCGATGTGGGAGTCCTTGTGGGGAACGACAATGGACTCTTCGCCCTCGTGGGCCGCTCACGCCCGAGCGAATGGAACGAACTCGAGCAGCTCGTGCAGCCGCTCCTCGAGGAAGACGAGGATGACCTCGATGACGACCTCGACTTCGAGATGTTCTAGCCCCATGCGCCCACTCGGTTCCGATGCTCTCTCGCCGCTGACCCAATTCCTCACGGTGTCCTGATGCCCAGACTCCTCAATATCAGCAACGAAGAAGGCCGCGACGCGCGCGTCCAGAGCAAGGCCGCAAAGGCCATGCCCGGCAACCGCCTCGGCCGCCCCGACATCGACACGTCGTTCCGTCGGTTCCTCTCCACCACCCAGTCGGGTCTGCACGAGGAGCTTCAGAAGGCCCACGGCGACGACTACGCGGACGCGCTCATCGAGGGCGACCCGGAGACAGACATCGAGCAGGTGGGGCGCCGCATCTCGACGACTCACACCGTGTACCTCTCCGGCGACGGAGACGTGCTGCACGCGCCACCGGAGATCGTGGAGCTCATTCTCGACCCCTTCGGAGAGGAGCGTGAGCGACGGACGCCTCAGGAGTTGGAGGCCAACGTCAACGACGCGATGCCGGTCCGCTGGCGTCGACGCCGGCTAGCCCGAACCGAGCTGGTGAGGCGCTTCGCGATCAAGCGGACCCTGCAGGTCCGCCACGACTCGGGCATCACCTACGACTACCTCTACAAGATGGCCGCAGAGCTCGACGAAGCTGGCGTCGTCGTGCTCATGGGAGCCGGCGAGAAGGGCAGCGAGCCTCTGCGGTTCACCCAGAACGGCTCGCCGTACCAAGCATTCCTCGAAGGACGCGTGGACGGGCCCCGCTACAAGCTGCTGCTCCACCTCTCGGACATGGAGCTCAAGCCCCTCCCCGAGAACCCCGCCGCTGGAGGAACGCCGTGAGCTTCTTCGACACCACAAAGTCTCGGGCCCTCGGCAAGGGGCTACAGGCACCTGCCGGCAGCGTCACCGACCCAGCCGTGTCGCGCATCGCCGCCAACTACAAGCGCACCGTCGCGTCCCGCTACCGCGCCATCTCCCCAGACGAGATTGACTACCTGCCCGAGGGAAAGATGTACGTCTCCCCAAAGATCGATGGGCACATGTGGCTCCTGGTCTTCGACCAGGGCCAGCCGTTCCTCGTGAACCCCGCCGGCCGAGTCATCTATGGGGACATCCCGGTCCTGGCCGAGGCGGCGACGTTCGTGAGCCGCGTGAGTCCCTCACGCGCGGTGTTCGCCGGTGAGCTCTTCGCGGTGCGCAAGGGAGGGCGGCCGCGCTTCGATGGGGTGCCCGATGCTCTGGGCGGAGAAGCCAACGCCACGGTGGGCAAGCTCGGCTGGGCCTGCTTCGACGTCATCGAAGTCGAAGGCGTCGAGGGCGGAAGCCAGAACGACCCCTACGAGAAGCGCCTGGAGCTGATGCAGCGCATCTTCGAGGGGGGCAAGCGCGCCCGCGCCATCAAGACCGAGAGCGTGAGCAAGCACGATGACGTGCGTCGCCTCTACGGGGAGTGGGTCGAGGGCGGCAAGGGCGAAGGGCTCGTCATCCGTACCCGGGACACCCGCACATGGAAGCTCAAGCCGGTCTTCACGCTGGACGCGGCGGTCATTGGCTACACGGAGCGCTCGGACGCTCCCGACCAGGTGCGCTCGGTGCTGTTGGCCCTCATGCGTGAGGATGGCCAGTTCCAGCTCATCGGCTCCTGCGGCAACCTCGGAAACGACGCGGACCGCACCTCGCTCATGCGCACCCTCGAGCCCACGCTGTGCGACAGCAACTACCGCTTCGCCGCCCGCTCCGGGGAGCTCTACCGCTTCGTCAAGGCGACGGTGGTGATGGAGATCCGGGTGACGGACCTGCAGGTGGAGAACGCCTCGGGACGAGACGTCAACCGCATGGTGCTGGACGAGCGTGAGGACGGCTGGCACGCCGTGAGGCCCTTCCCCGGCGTGAGCCTCATCCACCCGGTGCTCAGCCGCCTGCGAGATGACAAGAGCATCAACGCCACCGACATTCGCGCGTCCCAGGTTCTCGAACGCGTGCCCGTGAGCAACGTGGGTGACGCCGCGGAGGCCGTGGAGCGCAAGGCGAGTGATCTTCAGCGCCGTGAGGTGTGGGTCAAGGAGACCAAGGGGGTGCGGGCGGTGCGCAAGCTGCTGCTCTGGAAGACCAACAAGGACATGGACGACCCGGACTTCCCGGCGTACGTGGTGACCTGGGTCGACTACAGCCCCGGCCGCCAGGCGCCCATCAAGCGCGAGGTGCGTCTCGCGCCAACGCGTGCGGATGCGGACTCCATCGCGGAGACGATGATCGCGAAGGGCGTCAAGCGCGGGTGGAACGCCGTCGGCGCGTGATCGAGGGGGCCTGCGCTGCCAGGTGCCCTGGAAGCGAGACTGGGAGTCGCCTACTTGTCCCCGCGGCGGCCGCCGCGCTTCGGCCGGTAGCCGCCGTGCTTGGCGCCACCACGTCCACCGCGTGAGCCGCTCCGCCCGCCGCGTGAGCCACCCCCGCCCCCGCGGGAGCCGCCGCCCGCCTCCTGCCGCCGCCGCTGCTTCGCAGCCTCGGTGGGATACGCGCGGATGAGGCAGGTCGGCCCTTCTCCAATGAGGTCCTTGCGACCGGCTGCCACGAGGGCGTCACGCACCTCGAACCAGTTCTCAGGCTTGAAGAACTGAAGCAACGCGCGCTGCAGGTTTCGGTCGCGAAGCTTCTTCGCCACGGGCATCGGCGTGAGGGTCTTCGGGTCCAGCCCCGTCCAGTAGATGGCCGTGGCTACGTCCATGGGCGCAGGGATGAAGTCCTGCACCTGTTGGGGTCGATACCCGCTCTTCTTCAAGAAGACAGCCAGCTCGATGGCGTCACTCACGTCGGCGCCGGGGTGTGAGCTGATGAAGTACGGGACGAGGTACTGCTCCTTCCCCGCACGCTTGCTCGCCTTCGCGAAGGCGCGGCCGAACTGCTCGAAGTCGTCCACGTCCGGCTTGCGCATCACCTTGAGCACCCGGTCGCTGGCGTGCTCGGGGGCCACCTTGAGGTGCCCTCCCACGTGATGCCTCACGAGCTCGTCGAGGTACTGGGGCGACTCCTTCGCCAGGTCCATCCTCACGCCGCTGGCGATGTTGATCTTCTTGATGCCTTTGACGTCTCGGGCCTTCCGCATCAGCTGGACGAGCGGACCGTGATCGGTGCCCAGGAGCTTGCAGCGGTTGGGATGCACGCAACTCGGGCGACGGCAGATGGCCTCGACCTCGGGCTTCGTACAACGCATCTTGTACATGTTCGCAGTAGGGCCTCCGAGGTCACTCACGGTGCCCTTGAAGCCCTTCGTCTTACCCATCGCGCGGAGCTCACGCAGGACGGACTTCTCGCTCCGGGACTGGATGGCATTGCCCTGGTGCATGGTGATGGAGCAGAAGGTGCAGCCGCCGAAGCACCCGCGCATGATGGTCACGGAGTCCTTGATGGTGGCAAAGGCCGGGACCGGCTTGTCGTACGACGGGTGGGACCGACGCGCATACGGCAGGTCGTAGATCCGGTCCATCTCCGCTTCGGACAGCGGCGGCGCAGCGGGGTTGCACACCACCACCCGGTCACCGTGAGCCTGGAGTAGGACGCGGCCTCCCATGGGGTTCATCTCCCCGTGATACATCCAGGTGGCGCGGGCGAACTCACGCTTGTCCCCCTTGACGTGCTCGAAGCTCGGTAGGACCACCGCGGTGTCCCAGGGCAGGCTCTCCTGCTCCTTCTTTCCCGCGAGCCAGGCCACGGAGCGCATGTCCCGCAAGTCTCGAACGGTCTCGCCGTCCGCGAGTCGGCGCGCGATCTCGAGGACCGGTGCCTCTCCCATCCCGTGCACCACCAGGTCCGCCTTGCTCGACTGCAGGATCGACGGGCGCACCGTGTCGCTCCAGTAGTCGTAGTGGGCGAGGCGGCGCAGGGATGCCTCCACCCCTCCGGCCACCACCGGCGCGCGTGAGTCCAAGCGCTTGTTGGCCTCACGGCAGCGCTGCACGTACACGTTCGTCGCTCGGTCGGGTCGTCGGCCGATGGTCCCACCAGAGGAGTACGCGTCGGCGTTGCGTACCTTCTTCCTCGCGGTGTAGTGGTTGATCATCGAGTCCATGTTCCCGGCGGACACCGCCCAGAAGAGGCGGGGCGCGCCGAACTCGAGAAAGCTGAGTACGGAGTCCCACGCGGGCTGAGCGAGGATGGCCACTCGATACCCCGCCGCTTCGAGCACCCGGCCGAGCAGCGCCATCGCGAAGCTGGGGTGGTCGATGTACGCATCGCCGGTCACGAAGACCACGTCCACAGAGTCCCAACCCCGGGCGCGCATCTCTGCCGCCGAGGTGGGCAAGAACTCACGAGCCAGCCGGGCCGCGTCGGAGCTCCCTTCGGGCAGCTGCAGCAGATCGGCGCTGGACGCCGTGCGCGGCGGTTCTCCAGCAGCGGTGATGACCGGAAGTCGGGGATGAGCGTGCGTCACGCCTGGGACCTTAGCTCCGTCACTGAGGCAAGGGGCCACCGATAGGGCTCTGGTGCTCGGCGTCCACCGTGAACACGCCTTCCCCCCGGTCCACGAGGAACGCGCGGTGGGCGTATTCGGTGCGGTAGGCCCACATCCGTGAGATCAACCGCCCCGGCGGGTCGGCGAGGGAGGTGACGGTTGCGTTGGGGAACGTGGCCGCCAGTTCCTGACCCGCGGCCTGCACGCACCGCGACACCTGGGTGCTCTCCGGCGGCTCGTGGGGCTGCCCCTCGAAGAGCGGCCCCACGACCTCCTGGTCGTGCCAGAGCCGCACCAACACGAAGCGGGCGTTCCGCGCCGGGTCGTCATCGATGTCCACGCTGGTCCAACCCGCAAACCGGTAGGGCCAAACAGGCTGGAGTCGGTCCCGGGAGCCACCCCGAGGCTTCGTCTCGAATCCGCAGCAGACCTCCGCCTGGGGTTCGACCGCGCAGGACGGCGAGTCGATGCCTGCTCCGTTGCGGATCAGGGTCAGATCCCGCACCTCGAGCAGGGCCGAGGCGTGGAGTTCCTCCGGTGTGGCCTGCGCCGCCATCAGCTCCGCGACCCGATCTGCGGCCTGCACATGGCGACTCAGCAAGTGCGGGGCCTCGGCCGCGTCTCCGGTGTCGATGGTCTGGAACGGCTGGAGGATGGAGGCTCGGTAGGCCCGAGAGGCCAGCAG
>JAGSHC010000321.1 GCA_023954745.1 Deltaproteobacteria bacterium
ATCAGACCCTCCTGATGGACCCGGACCTGCTCGCGGACTACGACGTGATCTTCTTCAACTGCGGCATGTCCGAGACCTGGGGCGGCCAGTACGACGCCATCGGTGCCAACCTCGACGAGTACGTCCGCAACGGAGGAAATCTCTATGTCTCCGACCTCGCCTTCCCGATCCTCGAGGCCGCTCGCCCGGACTTCCTCGACATGGCCGGTGAGGACACCTTCGAGGCGCCGCGGGTGGGGATGCAGGGCACGGTCCTTGCGACCGTCCTCGACCCGGTGCTCAGCGTGTACTTCGGGGGACGCGCAGTGGAGATCGACTACGACCTGAGCGGCTGGGCGGCGGTGGAGACCGTGAGCCCCGAGGCCGAGGTCGTGCTCGTGGGGACGGTGCCCACCTTCAATGGGGACATCAACAACGCTCCGGTGGTCGCCGCGATGCAGCTGCCGGGCGAGGGCCGGATGGTCTACACGACCTTCCACAACGAAGCGCAGATCAACGCGGACATGGAGGCCATCCTCTTTGAGCTGATCCTGGCGCTCTGACCTACTCGGACTCTTCTTCCCAGCGCCCCTCGGCCTTGCGCTTCGCCACGAACTCGTCCCACGCGGTCACCAACCCCTGCTTGAACGCGGGGAGGTTCTCGTCGGGCAGCTCCACCTTGAGCAGCCACTCGTCGGGCTTCTCGAGCACCGACATGCGGCGACACAGCGGGTGCACCACCGTGCAGATGGCGTCGTACCACTCGGGCAACAAGCTGCCGTCGATGCGGAGGCCGATGACCGTGTGGTCGGGAGGCGTGTCCGACTGCACGGGGAGCTGGTCGTCGGGCAGGTTGTCGGACGGCTCCTCGGACACGGGCGGACCTCTTTCTGCGGGGGGGCGCGTCGAGGCTACACCGCGGGCGCGGTAGTCTCGCGCCCGTGAGGCTCCCCCAGACCGTTGGCCCCTATCGGCTCGTCGAGCTCTTGGGCACTGGCTCGTTCGGCACGGTGTACCGGGCTGAGGTGGTCGGCGCCTTGGGGTTCAGCCAGGACGTCGCCGTCAAGGTGCTCGATCCCGCGCGGGCCATCGAGCGACCCGACATGGTCGCGTCCTTGGCCGACGAGGCCGCCCTCCTCTCTCGCCTGCAGCACCCGAACATCGTGCAGGTGCGCGGGCTGGAGAAGATCGAGCACGACTTCCTCGGCACCACCTACGCGATGGTCATGGAGCTGGTGCGCGGAATCCCGCTGCGTCGGCTCATCGATGCCGCCGCCGAGCGTGGGCACGTGATCCCGGTCCAGGCCAGCCTCTTGCTGCTGAGCGAAGCCGCCGAGGCGCTGCACTACGCCCACGACCTCGCCGGGGCCGACGGCCAGCCGCTCGACCTCGTCCATCGGGACATGAAGCCCGGCAACGTGCTCGTGACCAAGGAAGGCCGCACCAAGGTCCTCGACTTCGGCATCGCCTTCGCCGCGGACCGCAAGGTGAGCTCCACGGCCGCGGGAATGACGAAGGGCACGGTGCTCTACATGAGCCCCGAGCAGGTGCGCGGCCTGACCTTGTCGAGCAGGTCGGACATCTACTCGCTGGGCTTGATCCTCTTCGAGATGCTCACCGGCGAGCTCTTCATTCCGTTGCCTGACGGTGGGTTGTCGGACATCGCCGGGATCCTGCAGGCCGTCTCCGAGGTGGGCTGGTACGACCGGGTCGACCTGCTGAAGGCGACGCTCCGCGCCCCAGAGCCCGAGGGGCATGGGCTGGAGGATGAGCACGCAGAGTTTCTGGAGATCCTTCTGGCGGCGATGCTTCAGCCCGATCCCGAACACCGGGCCGACGCCACCAGGCTCACCGAGATGATCGATGAGCTCGACGCGGCCTGGCGGCTCAAGAGGGGGCGGCGGATCCTGAAGGATCTCGTCCGCGCGGAGTACGCCACCTACGACGAGCTTCCCGCGTTCAAGGAACACGAGCCGCCGAGCACGGACGCGATCAGCTCGGGGCAGGCGGCGCTCCAGGCGCCGAAGTCGGCCACGACGGACGGGCGACGCCCTGGTGGACCCCCGAAGGACGTCGTGGCGACCCGCATCGTGGCCACCTCCAGCGAGTCGCCGTCGACTGAGGCCGGCGAGACTGATGGCGCGCCTCCGCAGGCGGCGCCTCCGCTCGCCGTGGCGCCCTCCGGCGCGTCGAGGCGTGGCCCCCCACCGAAGAGGAGCCGCGCTCCGCTGCTCCTTCTGGGGGCCGCGGTCGTCGGCGTGGTGGGCATCTTCCTCCTGCTCTCTGGTGGGACCCCGGAGCCGGCGGATGGGCTGCCTCCCCTCCTCCCGGCGGCACCCGTCGGGGTGTCCGATGCCGCGCCGTCGCCGGCCGATCAGCTCTTCGTGGAGCCCCAGGAACGGGACGAGCTCGGAGGTGAGACCGAGGACGGATCGGCTGAGGGGGACGAAGCCGAGGGGGAGGGCGAATCGGAGACACCGGCCCGCGTTGCGGCTGCACCGCGGAGGACGAGCCCGGGCCGGACGCCAGCGAAGACTCCAGCGAAGGCCGAGCCAGCCACCGAGCCCGACCCCGACCCCGAGCCCGACCCCGTATTGCCTCCCCTGCGATCCCCATCGGGGCAGCGGGCCTCGTTGTCTCTCGTGCACGATCCGCCGGACTTCGTCGTGCTTGGTGCGCCGCTGTCCATCGCGGTCATGCAGGACGTCAGCGTCGAGGGAGACCGATGCGTGCCCCGGGTGATCCTGGCCCCGAAGTCCCGTCGCAAGTACCGCCGCTACTCCATGGTGGAGACGGCGCCGGATCGCTACCTCGCCACGATCGACGTGCCCTACGACGACCAGTGGTCGCAGGGGCTGCGGTACTTCGTGGAGTGCTGCTGGGAGTCGGACTGTCCGGTGCGATGGCGGGGCCCGTCGGCGCCCCACCTGCTGACCCCGCCCAAGTTCTAGAACCCAGTGTTCTCGACCTCGAAGTTGTAGCTCCCGGTCTCCAGCGGGAGGTAGCTCGGGACGATGTAGGTGAACGTCCCTCCCAGCGTCGAGGATCGAAGCAGCGCCGCGGACGAGTCGAACTCGCCTCCGTCCGTCTCCGTGCGCACACAGGTGGAGTCGTACTCCTCGAGCCACACCCCGTAGTCGCCTGACGTGTGGGTGACGGTGACGCCGGACAGCAGCGGGATCTGCACGAGATAGGCGTGGAAGTAGAAGGGCCCGTTCGAGTTGAAGAAGTACAGCTGATCCGGAGGCCCGAGGGCCGCCGCATCGGTCCACGACAGCCCCTCGAGGATGGGCACCTGGACCTGGGTCGCTCCCGAGCACACCGCGCAGACGTCCGCGCCGGAGCAGCTCTGGTCGATGCCGTCGCATTGGACTTCGGGGGCTCCGGGATAGATGTCCGGGTCGAAGTCGTCGCAGTCGAGGTCGTCGGGCGAGCCGTCGTTGTCGTTGTCGGGCAGCGGCGGGTCGGTCGCGTCGTCGTCGTCTGCGGTCGCGTCGTCGTCGTCTGCGGTCGCGTCGTCGTCGTCCGCGGTCGCATCGTCGTCGTCTGCCGTTGCGTCGTCGTCGTCGGCCCCACTGTCGTCGTCGTCGCTGGTCGCGTCGTCGTCGTCCGTGGTTGCGTCGTCGTCATCGTCGTCGTCGTCGTCGCGGCTGAAGCCCACGCCGGGAGCGGGGTTGCCGAGGGGCCACGGGGGCAGGCAACCCGCCACCAGCATGCAGAGCATCGGGAGGAGCCACCGCATCTAGAAGCGCCCTGTGAGGCCGAAGGCCACACCCTCGCGGCGGGGAACCACCGTCGCGCTCACCCGAACGCGTCGCTTGCTGGCGTTTGGTGCCGTCGCCAGGAGCACGGCGCCTAGGGCTTCGAGGGCAAGGCCCGTGATGAGGACCGGGGCGCCGATCGCTGCCCAAGTGCCGCTCTCCACGCCCGCTTGCTGCCACTTCACGTCCGTCGCGACGAACCAGATCCCCACCACCGTCGGGGCCGCCCCGCCGGCGAGCAGACCGATGCCGCCCGCTCGCTGTTGGCGTACTTCGAGCGGGAACCTGCGCTGGGGAGGAGGTCGTTCGGCGCGGATTGGCTCGGGCTCGTCCCCGGGCGGTCGTTCGGCGCGGTCCCGTCGGGCGATCGACGCGCGGATGCGGTCGCTGACCTCGTCCCCACGCTTGCGGTCGCCGTCGAGCAGCGGCAGCGCGAGGTAGTTGTCGACCTGGCGCTGCGCGGCGTCCAGCTCGCCCAACGCTTCGTGAGCTCGAGCCAGGACGAGCCTCGCCTGCGCCGTGGTGATCGAGGCTTCCTGCTCCAGCGCGCGGATCGCCAGGGACTTGGCCTCGTCCCACCGCCCGTCCACGGCGGCCGCGATCGCGTCCGCTTGCAGCGACGCCGCCGAGTCCATGGCGTCCAGGTCGATGTCCTGAGCCATAGCCGGCGCTGCACACACAGCCGAGCAGGCAATCAGGAGAGTGGCGAGCAGACGAAGCAAGAGCGGGACTCCTGGGGGCTCCGAGGGTTCCTCGGGGCGCCGAGCATAGGGCGGGCCCTTGTCGAGTCAAGGTGCCTGCTGGGCCCTGTCAGACCGGCTCCGCGCATGGCTCACGCGCGCTGGATTCGCTCCGGACGAAGCCGGCCCGTCTCGTCGAAGACGGCGCGGGCAGCGAGGAGGACCGAGACCAGCGCGCCCATGGCCGTCGCCGCGGCGATGAGGAAGAGGATGAGCATCTGGTAGGCGGCCGCCTGCAGGGGTGGGGTTCCTCCGAGGATTTGGCCCGTCATCATCCCGGGAATCGTCACCAGGCCCACCACGGTCATGGAGTTGAGGATGGGGATCATGCCGGCCCGTAGGCCTTCGGCCACCACGGGGCGGCTGGCCTCCCACGGGTCCGCGCCGAACGCCAGGATCGCGTCCACCTGGGCTCGATGCTCGTCGAGCTGCTGAAGACAGCGGTCGAGTCCGAGGGAGATGCCCGTGAGCCCGTTGCCCAGGATCATGCCCAGCATGGGGATCAGGTAGCGGGGCTCCCACCACGGGTCCACCTGGATGATGGCGGCGGTCCCGAGCAGGGCGGTGCTGCCGGCGCCGACGACCAGGGCGAGCAGACTGGAGCGCACGATCCCGGGGAAGCGTCGGGAGGAGCGCTTCGCCGCCGCCCGAGAGGCGAGCACGACCATGACGATGCAGATTCCGCCCACCAGCCAGGGATTGCCTGCGGCGAAGACCGGTTCCAGCACGAGTCCCAGCAGGGAGAGCTGCACCACGCTGCGCACCGACGCGATGGCGAGGGTCTTCTCCAGACCGAGGCGCAGCCACACCGACAAGCCGCCGTTGAGGAGCACCAGGGCAGCAGCGGCGCCGATCTGCCACGGGGCCAGTTCGATGGGGCCGCTCATGGGCGGGCTCTCAGCTCGAGGGTCCGCGTGCCCACGCGGGCAGCCTGCGCGGAGTCGTGGGTGACCCAGATCACGGCCCGACCGCGCAGGGATTCCTCAACCGCCGAGGTGGCCTCGGGGTCGAGGGCGGATGTGGGCTCATCGAGGAGGAGCACAGCGGGGTCGCTCGCGAGGGCGAGAGCGAGGGCTGCCCGTTGTCGCTCGCCGCCGCTCAGCTCGGTCCAGGGCTGCTCCCAGGTCGGCGCGGCGAGACCCCATTGGGCCGCCAGCATGACGGGGTTCGTGGGGAGGTCGCTGGTCTGCGCCTTGAGGTGGCGCACCCGCTCGACCCAGTCGTGGGGTGTCCCGGGGTGCACCGGAGGATCCTGCGCGACGAACAGCACGCGGCGGCGCCAGCGTCCCCAACCGAGCTGTTCGGGCGCTGCCCCGTCGAGGGTCATCGTGCCGGCCCCGATGGGGTCGAGCCCCGCGAGTCCGCGCAGAAGCAGCGTCTTGCCGGACCCCGAGGGTCCACGGACCACCAGCGTCTCGCCCGTGTCGAGCTGCAGCGAGAGGCCCTCGAACAGAACCCGGCCCCCCACGGAGCGGGCGAGCCCGTGCGCCGAGAAGCTCGTCACCTACTGGTCAGGCTCCGTGAAGGCCTGGGGGCTGCGACCGTAGGCCTGGGCCTTGTACTTGTTCTGCAGCTCCGTCCACTCTTCGATCAGGACCCTTGCCTTCTCGTTGTGTCCCCCGTCCACGAGGACCTTGCTGCGCTTGAAGACGCCCTTGATGTCTTCCTGGTGGTTCCGGGTGATGTCCTTCCAGGTCTCCGGGTCGAGCGGCGCGTTCTCGAGGATCTCGTTCTCGTAGGAGTGGAAGCGCTGTCGCGCCTCCTGCACCGCGTCGTACTCAGGCTCGCCACCCTCCATCTCGAGCATGGACGGCAGGTCCATGGCATCGGCGGTGAGGGGGGTGCCGTCGTCCACGAAGCCCTCGAAGGGGTTGTCCTCGCCTACTCCGGCGGCCCGCTCGGCGGCTCGCTCGGCGGCTCGAGCCTTGGCGGCGGCGACGGGGTCCTCCGCGCCCTCGGGCAGGTTGCTCATGGTGACCGTGCCGTCGGCGGC
>JAGSHC010000030.1 GCA_023954745.1 Deltaproteobacteria bacterium
CGACGACGACGACGCAGCCGACGACGACGACGCGGCCGACGATGACGACGACGACGACGACGGTGGCGGCAGCAGCCGCAGCCTCTGCGGGTGCTCCAGCACGCCGACGGAGCAGCCGCTCGCCGTGGGCCTCTTCTTCGTCGTGGCCGCCGGAGTGCTTCAGCGGCGCCGCCGCCTCTGAGAGTCCATGAGCGCGCTGGGGATGGAGGTGTGGATCGCCGCGGCCACGGGCTTCTTGCTCGGGGCTGTCGTCGCCGCGCTCCTCGTGGCGCAGACCCTGGGCCGCCGCTCCGCCGCTCGCGTGGAGGCGGCTGGGAAGGTGTCGGTCCGTTGGGAGCGCTTGCAGGGCGCCGCGGGGCGCCTGGCCGCCGTCCGGGACGCTGGGATGATTCGGCAGCAGCTGATGCAGATTGCCCAGCAGCTCGTCGGGGCACGTCGCGCGGCGGTGTGGGTCCGGGACGGCGACGAACTGACTGTCTCTCAGGCCCATGGCCTGTCGCTGGCTGACGCCCGAGCGCACCCCCTCCGAGTGGGTGAGGGGCTGGTCGGCGGCGTCGTTGCGTCAGGGGAGACGCTGCGCAACGGGCAACTGACCGCCAGGGATCGGGACCGCGACACGGCGCTCAGCGTGAAGACTCACAGCAGTCTCATCGTGCCGCTCGTGGCCCGCGGGCGCGTCTGCGCGGTCCTCGACCTGCGCAACAAGGCGCAGCATCAGCCGTTCCTCGAAGAGGATCAGCGCCTCGTGGAGAGCCTGAGCCGGCAGGTGGGGGCGTTCCTCGCCCAAGCGGCCTTCCGTCAGGAGCAGGAGGACTTCGAGGAGTCCATGCTGTCTGTCCTGGTGGAGTTCATCGACGGGCACCTCACCTGGGATGGACACACGCTCGCCGTGGTGCAGCTGTGCTCCCGCCTGGCCACAGCCCTCGAGCTTCCGGCGCAGCAGCGTCGCACCCTGCGGCTCGCAGCGATGGTCCACGACATTGGTCTCCAGCAGTTTCCCGAGCCGCGGAGCGGCGCGGTCGGTGGGGAGCCGATGCACGCCCCTGCGGGGGGCACGCTGCTCGAGCGCACGAAGCTGTGGGCGTCCGCGGCGCCGCTGGTACGGATGCACGAAGAGCGGATGGACGGCACCGGGCCGCTGGAGATTCCGGGGTCAGAGACCCCGCTGGGGGCGCGGATCCTGGCTCTGGCGGAGTATGTGGACACGGTCACGAACCCAGCCAGCCCCTGGTTCTTGTGCACCACGGCCGAGCTCAAGTCGACTCTGGCGGAGCGCAGCGACGGTCGGTTCGACCGCGCGGTGGTGCGGGCGTGGCTGGCCGCCCCCCACACGACCGGACCCCAGCCCGGGATGGACACCATCCCCCTGGCCTACGACGCCGACATTCGCGAGGAGCTCGATCTCGATTAGCGGGGGTCGAGCCTCCGCACGAAGTCCCGCGCAGCTTCGACCACGTCTCCGCCGACCTCGGCGGTCTTCTCGATGACGTTCCCCAAGGCGGACCCCACCACGAAGCCATCGGCCACCTCGCAGACCCGGGCCGCGACGTCCTTCGTGCCAATGCCGAAGCCCACGCACACAGGCAGGGCGCCGGCGGCCGCCTTCACGGCCCCCACGTCTGCTTCGAGGCCCGCTGCCAGCTCCGCGCGGGCGCCGGTGACGCCCTTGCTGGACACGTAGTAGAGGAAGCCCGAGGTGGCCGCGGCGATGCCGGGGAGCCGCTCGGCGGGGGTGGTGGGAGCGGCCAGGAAGATGGTGTCGATGTTGGCGGCGGCGCAGGCAGCCCGATGCTCCTCTCCGTGCTCCGGGGGGAGGTCCGTCACGAGGATCCCATCGATGCCGGCGAGGGCGTCGTAGCCGCCCCCCAGCTGAAGCAGCATGCGCAGCGGGTTCCAGTAGGTGAAGAGCACGATGGGCAGGGCAAAGCCCTCGGAGCGCAGGGCCCTCACCAGCTCCAGGATGCCGTCGGGTCGAATGCCGCGGTCGAGGGCACGCTGGGCGGCGCGCTGATTGGTGGGACCGTCGGCGATGGGGTCCGTGAACGGGACCCCGAGCTCGATGATGTCGGCGCCCTCCTCGGCCAGCATGCGGCAGAGCGCGCCGGTGGTGGCGAGATCCGGGTCGCCGGCCGTGAGGTAGGGCACGAATGCCTTGCGCGACTGGTCTTGCAGCACCGCGAACCGGGCTGAGATGCGGGTGGTGCGGCTCACAGTTCGACTCCTTCGATGGCAGCGACCTGCCGGACGTCCTTGTCCCCGCGGCCCGAGAGGTTCACCAGGATGAGTCCCTCGGGGTCCATGGACGATGCCTCGCGAATCACCCAGGCCACCGCATGGCTGCTCTCCAGGGCGGGGATGATGCCCTCGAGCTCGGAGAGCCGATGGAAGGCGTCGAGGGCCTCGTCGTCCGTGACGCTGGTGAAGCGGATGCGCCCGTCGTCGGCGAGCATCGCGTGCTCCGGCCCCACGGCGGGGTAGTCCAGGCCTGCGCTCACGGAGTGGGTCTCGAGGACCTGCCCCCAGGCGTCCTGGAGCAAGTAGGTCCGGGTTCCGTGCAGCACCCCAGGACTTCCTCCCTCGAAGCGCGCCGCGTGCTTGCCGGTGGCGACGCCACGTCCGCCTGCTTCCACGCCGACCATCGCGCAGTCGTCCCCGAGGAAGGGGTGGAAGAGTCCGATGGCGTTGCTTCCGCCTCCCACGCACGCCACCAGCGTCGTGGGTAGGCGCCCGGCGCCGGCGACGATCTGCGCCCGGGCCTCGGTGCCGATGACTGACTGAAAGTCCCGCACCATGGTCGGGTATGGGTGCGGCCCGAGGGCGGAGCCGAGCAGATAGAAGGTGTCGTCGATGTTGGCGACCCAGTCCCGCATGGCTTCGTTGATGGCGTCCTTGAGGGTGCGCGAGCCGGACGACACCGTGCGCACCTCAGCGCCGAGCAGCTTCATGCGGAAGACGTTCAGCGCCTGCCGCGCCGCGTCCACCTCGCCCATGTAGACCACGCAGTCGAGACCGAGGCGCGCGCAGACCGTGGCGGTGGCGACGCCGTGCTGGCCAGCGCCCGTCTCCGCGATGATGCGGCGCTTGCCCATCCGGTGCGCGAGCAGCGCCTGGCCGAGGGCGTTGTTGAGCTTGTGAGCCCCCGTGTGGTTGAGGTCTTCCCGCTTGAGCCAGATGGGCGGGCCGCCCAGCTCTTCGGTGAGGCGGGCGGCGAAGGTGGTCGGCGTCGGACGACCGCCCCAGGATGCGAGCATGCCGTCCAGGGTCGCGGTGTAGGCGGGGTCGACGCGAGCCGCGGCGTAGGCGGTGGCCAGCTCCTGCAGGGGGGCGACGAGGGTCTCGGGCACGTAGGCCCCGCCGTAGGGGCCAAACCGGCCGGCGTCGTCGAAGGGTCCGTGAGTGCTCATCGTGTCTCCATGGTCATCAACGCGGCGCGCGCCGCCATGACGAAGGCCCGCATGAGGTCTTCGTCCTTGTCTCCGGGGGTGCGCTCGATCCCGGACGCTACGTCGACCCCGAGGGGTCGGACAGCCGCGACGGCGCCGGCAACATTGTGAGGGGTGAGGCCGCCGGCCAGCACCACCGGGTGGGCGGCGGCGATGGGTCGGGCCAATGCGTCGTCTACCCGTGCCCCGGTGCCACCGGGGAGTCCGGGGACGAACGCGTCGAGGACAATGGCCTCGGCGCCCGCCTGCATCCACGGCAGCGGCGCCTCGCCCGACCGGCCCCCGCCGACCCGGAGAGCCCTCCAGAAGCTGAGTCCCCCAGCCGCCAGCGCCGCGCCGACCGCGGGGGTCTCCGCACCGTGCAACTGCAGAACACTGGCACCGACGCGAGCCGCGAGGCCCGCTGGGTCGGCGTGGTCCACCACCACCGCGACAGGGCAGGCGCCGGCGCCCCGGGCGGCCGCGAAGATGTCCCGGGCCTGGCCTTCGTCGCTGACTCCTCGCCTGCTCCGCTCCCACAGGACGGCTCCCACATGGGTCGCGCCAAGCTCGCCGGCGAGGGCTGCCTGGGCGGGCCGGGTGAATCCACAGAGCTTGAGAATCACCGGCGGCGCTCGCCAGCGACCTGCAGGGCCGCGAGTCCATCTCCCCCGCGGCGCGCGAGGCTCTCCCCGACGAGCACCGCATCGCAGCCAGCACGCCGCATCCGCGCCGCGTCCTGGGGGGTCTTGATTCCGGACTCACCCACCAGGAGGACGGGGGAGGGGAGCTGTTCGGCGAGGCGTTCGGTCGTGCCGAGGTCCACCGTGAACGTGCGGAGGTCACGGTTGTTCACCCCCACCACCGCCGCGCCGGCCGCCATGGCGAGGTCGAGCTCCCGCACGTCGTGCACCTCCACCAGGGTCTCGAGCCCAAAGGAGCGGGCTTCGCGCTGGAGTCGGCTGGTCTCCGGGCCGAGGGCAGCGACGATGAGGAGGACGGCGTCGGCGTCCAGAGCGGCGGCCACTGCGAGGTCGACGACGTCCGTGACGAAGTCCTTGCGCAAGACCGGTCCCCCAAAGAGGGTGCGCACCTGGGGCAGGAAGCGGGGCCGTCCGCCAAAGAACTCCCAGTCCGTGAGGCAGCTGACGGCATCGGCGCCTCCCTCGGCGTAGGCGGTGGCGAGGTCGTCGGGCTCCTCCCAGGCGGCGATGCGGCCCGCGGAGGGAGAGCGTCGCTTGATCTCCGCGATGACCGTCAGACGCTCCTCGTTCCTGAGGGCGTGGGTGAAGCCGCGGGTCGTGCGCTCCACGCCTCCGGCTCGCAACATCTCCTTCGCCCGGCTCAAGACCTCGGGGCCGCAGAACCAGTCGGCGCCGGGCCTCTCGCGCAGGTTGCCGCGTAGGGCGTCGCGCAGGATGTCGAGCTCCCAGCGCTTGCGCAGGAGGATGCGGTCGAGGATGTCGCTCACGTCAGGCGGTCCGCGCCGCGGCCTCGCGCTGGGCGACGTCCTTGAGGGCCTCGAGGGTGTGTAGGGCTGCGCCTGTGGCGAGCAGCTCCTTTGCCTTGCGGATGCCCTCCTTGAGGGACCCGGCGAGGTCGCCGACGTAGAGCGCTGCCCCAGCGTTGACCGCCACCGCGTCTCCTCGGGGCCCGGGCTCTCCCCCCAGGATCGCCAGGATGGCGGCGGCGTTCTCGTCCGCGTCCCCGCCCCGAAGGGCCTTCACGTTGGCGGCCTCCACGAAGAGCACCTCGGGGGTCAGCACGAACTGGTGCACCTCGCCGTCCCGCAGCTCCGCCACGACGGTCTCGCCGCAGGTGGAGATCTCATCCAGCACGCCGCCCTGTCCGTCTTCGCCACAGACCACCATCACATGCTCGGCGCCGAGGCCCTGGAGCGCCCAGGCCACCGTCTCGGTGTACGACGGGTCGAAGACGCCCAGCACCTGGCGCCGGGCACCGGCGGGGTTGGTGAGGGGCCCGAGCAGGTTGAACGCCGTGCGCACGCCCATGGCGCGCCGGACCGGCATGACGTGCTTCATGGCCGGGTGATGATGGGGGGCAAAGAGGAAGCCGATGCCGGTCTCC
This sequence comes from Deltaproteobacteria bacterium, assembly GCA_023954745.1. Classification (GTDB taxonomy): domain Bacteria; phylum Myxococcota_A; class UBA796; order UBA9615; family UBA9615; genus JAGSHC01. The sequence continues at coordinate 5,511 of JAGSHC010000030.1, forward strand.
TCGATGCACGCCTCGACCCCCTTGACCCCCACGTCCAGGGGCACGCCGAGGGCCTCGAGCACGTCGGCGCTGCCGCACTTGCTGGAGATGGACCGGTTGCCGTGCTTTGCCACGACGGCGCCGCCGGCGGCCGCCACAAGGGCGGCTGCGGTGCTGATGTTGAAGGTGGACGCGCCGTCCCCTCCGGTACCGCAGGTGTCAATGACCGTGCCGGGCCGTCGCACCTGAACCCGCGTCGCGTGGTTGCGCATGGTCTCGGCGAAGCCGGCGAGCTCGTCGCCAGTCTCTCCCTTGGTGCGCAGTCCGGCGAGGAGCCCCGCGATCTGCACGTCCGCGCACTCACCGCTCATGATCGCGTGCAGCGCTTCGCGCGCCTGGCGTCGCGTCAGGTCTCGCCCATCGAGCACGAGATTGAGGGTCTTCTTGAGCATGCTTCGCGGCCTCCCGGGCGCGGACTCTACCTGTTGGGAGACCCTTCGCTGCTTAGCCCACCACGGCCAGGAAGTTCGCCAGGAGCTGCTCCCCGTGGGGGGTGAGCACCGACTCCGGATGAAACTGCACGCCGTAGGTGGGGTACTCGCGGTGCCGCACGCCCATGATCTCTCCATCGGCGGTCGTGGCCGTGACCTGCAAGGTGGACGGCATGGTCGATGGGGCGACGACGAGGCTGTGGTACCGCCCGCACACCATGGGCTGGGGCAGCCCCGCGAAGAGACCGGAGCCGTCGTGCTGCACGTCGCTCGGTTTTCCGTGCACCGGCAGCTTCGCTCGCACCACGGTGGCGCCGTGGATCTGGCAGATCGCTTGATGACCCAGACACACCCCGAGAAGGGGAAGCTCGCCGCTGAGCTCCTTGATGATGTCCAGACAGACGCCCGACTCATCGGGGGCACCGGGCCCCGGGGAGAGGACGACGCCCGCATAGGCGCGCTCACGGATCTGCTGGACCGTGACTGCGTCGTTGCGCAGCACCTCGATGTCGGGCGAGAGCGCCCCCAGCATCTGATAGAGGTTGAAGGTGAACGAGTCGTAGTTGTCGACGATGAGAATCACGCGCCCCCCCCGTCCAGCGCACCCTCGGCGGCCAGTCGCGTCGCTTCGATGAGAGCCCGCGCCTTGTTGGTGGTCTCGTCGAACTCGGAGTCGGGGACCGAGTCGTAGACGATGCCGGCCCCGGCTTGCACGTGGACCTTCCCGTCCACGAAGACCGCCGTGCGGATCGCGATGCACACGTCCAGCTCCCCTCGGTAGTCGATGTAGCCGACCGCACCGCCGTACACGCCGCGCGCCGTGGGCTCGAACTCCTCGATGATCTGCATCGCTCGGACCTTCGGGGCCCCAGACAGGGTGCCGGCCGGCAGCGTGGAGAACAGCGCGTCGAGGGCTCCCTGGCCCTCGCGAAGCCGCCCACGGACGCGAGACACGAGGTGCATCACGTGGGAGAACCGCTGCACGGTGCGGTGTTCGACCACCTCGACGCTGCCAAAGGCGCTCACGCGACCCAGGTCGTTCCGGCCAAGGTCCACGAGCATCTCGTGCTCGGCGAGCTCCTTCGGGTCGGCCAGCAGATCCTGGGCCAGTTGCTCGTCTTCCTCGGCGGTGGCGCCCCGCTTTCGGGTCCCCGCGATGGGGAGCGTCTCCACCACTCCACGTTCGACGCGCACGAGGAACTCCGGAGATGCCCCCGCGAGGGTGTGGGTGCCCAGCTCCACGAAGAAGAGATAGGGCGAGGGGTTGAGGACCCGCAGGGCGCGGTACACCGCGAAGGGGTCGCCGGCGTACTCGGCGCTGAGGCGTCGGCTCAGCACGACTTGGAAGATGTCCCCGGCGCGGATGTGCTCCTTGGCGCGCTCCACAGCGTCGACGAACGAGGCGCGGTCGAAGTCGGCGGTCCAGGTCGGGGTCGCGTCGGTTCGCCCCACTGGTGGGGGAGGGCACGGGGCCTCGAGGGTGCCCTGGACGGCAGCCAGCTCTCGCTCAGCGTGGGCCCAGGCGAGGTCGAGGGCCTCGGCGTCCGTGCGCTCCTCCTCCGTCAGCTCCACGATGTGCACCAGGTGCACTGTGGCCTTGAGGTGGTCGAAGGCGACGATGGTGTCGTGCAGCGCGAGGTCCACGTCGGGGGTCCCGAGGGGGTCGGGGTTCGTCCGTGGGATGGCTTCGACGAGTCGCATGGCGTCGTAAGCGACAAAACCGACCGCTCCGCCCAAGAAGCGGGGGAGGCCGTCGACCTCCACGAGGGGGGCGCGGCGCTGCAGGTCGCGCAGTGTGTCCCTCACGTCGCCGTGCAAGGTCTCCACGTGGCCCGCCTGTGCACCACGCTGGTGCGCGATCTCCACGCGGTCGTCCCAGGAGCGGACGACGGCCCAGGGCGCGCAGCCGATGAAGCTGTACCGCGCGAGGCGCTCACCGCCCTCTACGCTCTCGAAGAGGAAGGTGTAGTCCGATCTGTCACGAAGCCGGAGGTAGACGGACACAGGGGTCAGGAGGTCCGCGGGGAGACTCCGGACGACCGGTACGCGCACGCCCCCGGTCCTACTTCCCTGGGAGGCCATGGTGGCCAGGTCTTCCCTAGTCGATCGGGGGAGAATGGACGAAATAGACGCTTTCGCTGACGTGCTTGCTTGACCTGAGACCGAACCCACTCTAAACCTTCCCATGTCGCACATCGGATCTGCCGGTGCGCGGCCCACGACATACGACTGTCGGAGGTACTTGTCATCCCCGGGGTGCTTCATCGCCCCCCCGGAATGGTTGGAACCCTCCACAAGGAGTGCCCGATGGCCCCGCCCGACAGCAAGACCATGACCGACCCATCTCCAGTCTCCTTCGTCGCAGAGACGCTTCTGCCCACGGAGCGAGGCGGTTTCCGCGTCCGCGCCTACCGCGATCACGTGGACGGCACCGAGCCCGTCGCCCTCGTGATCGGAGACGTGACCGGCGCCGAAGACCTGCCGGTGCGGGTGCACGACGAGTGCTTCACCTCCGAAGTGCTGGGCAGCCTCAAGTGCGACTGCAAAGACCAGCTCGGGTTCGCGATGGAGCACATCAAGCGCCGCAAGGGCGGTGTCGTCATCTACCTCCGCCAGGAGGGGCGTGGCATCGGCCTCGCCAACAAGATCGCTGCCTACGCCCTCCAGGAAGACGGTCACGACACCGTCGACGCCAACCGCATCCTGGGCTTGCCCGATGACGCGCGCCGCTACGACCAGGCCGCCGCCATCCTCGCCGATCTCGGCGTGCGCAGCGTGCGCCTCATGACCAACAACCCGCGCAAGGTGGAGCGACTCGGCGCCGAGGGTGTCGAGATTCACGGGCGCATCCCCGTGCTCATCAAGGCGAACAGCCACAGTGCCGGCTACCTGGCCGCGAAGCACGCCCGGATGGGGCATCAGCTCGACCAGGCCCAGTACGTCGACATCGACGAGCTCGAGTCCGCTGCCGGCTGAGCAGCCGCTCGCCATCGAGGTCAAGGGACTCGTCAAGCGCTTTGGTCGCACGACGGCCGTCGCTGGCGTGGACCTGACGGTCGCGCAGGGGGAGTTCTTCGGATTCCTCGGTCCCAACGGGGCCGGCAAGTCCACCACGATGAAGATTCTGTCGGGGCTCATGAGGCCCACGGCGGGCTCCGTGCACGTGGCGGGCCTCGACGTGCTTCGGCACCCCGTGAGGGTGAAGGCTCACATCGGCGTCTTGCCCGAAGAGCCGGTGCTCTATGAGCGCCTGAGCGGCCGGGAGATGCTCTGGTACGCGGGGCGCCTCTACGGTCTCGACGGAGAGACCATCGAGCAGCGAACCGACGACTTGTTTCGTCTCATGGCCCTCGACGAGCGGGACGCGGGTCGCATGATCGTCGACTACTCCATGGGCATGCGAAAGAAGGTGGGCCTCGCGTGCGCCCTGGTGCATCGTCCCCGGGTCCTCTTCCTCGACGAGCCCTTCAACGGCATCGATGCGGTGACCTCCCGAGCGATCTATCGCGTGCTCCGCGGCGCGGCCGAGGGAGGAATGACCGTCTTCTTCACGAGCCACGTCCTCGAGGTCGCTGAGTCACTGTGCACGCGCTTCGCCATCATCCACGAAGGAGCGATCCGCGCGGCGGGGACCCTCGAGGAGGTGCGCGCGGTGTCCGGCGCCGCCCCCGGCACCCCCTTGGGGGAGGTGTTCGCGGACCTCGTCGACACCGACGTCGCGGAGCGCGCGGACGACGTGCTCGCCTGGCTCGGCTGAGATGCGCGGTCCGCTGCGCGCCGCCGTAGCCTCGCTCCTCGCCATCGTGACCCTGCGGCTGCGCCTCTGGGACCGTCTGCTCGCGCAACGAGGCTGGGTCGTCCGGGTCGGCTCGTGGGTCGGGGTCCTCGCGTCCTTCGGACTGCTGGCGGTGCTGACTGGCCTCGCCTCGCAGTTCGCGCAGACCCTGGGGCCCGAAGTCACGTCCCGCGGGCTGCTCGTCCTGGCCTCCGCGGTGCCCGTCCTGCTGTTCACCGACGCGCTCCTGCGCGTCGGCCAGGGCGAAGGCATGGCTGCGGCGCTCTATCACTACCCGGTGTCTCCAGCGCTCATTCACGCGGGCGAGCTGGCCGCCGGGCTGGCGTCCCCGCTGATCCTCGGCGCCGGGGTGGTGCTCGGCTCTGCGCTCCACGCCACGGGCACTCACGCGACCATCGCGGTGCCGTCAGCCCTGCTGTTCGGCGGCTTCCTGCTTTGCTTCTCCTTCATCCTCCGTCTCGGGGCCGCCGCGCTCCTCCGCCGCAAGTACCTTCGGGAGCTGGCGCTCGCCGGGAGCATGGTGGTCCTGCTCGGCCTGTGGGTGGGCATGGCGTCCCTGACCGGGCGCGGGGACCTGCTGGTGTGGGTCCTCAACCCCCCACCGCTGCCGCACTGGGTCTGGTACCTGCCGCCCGCGTGGTTCGTCACGCCGGGGTCCATCACCGCGGAGATTCCCGCCCTCGCTCGCTGGGTCGGGGTCACGGCGAGCCCGGTCCTCGTCCTGGTGGCCTTCTTCTTCGGGAGTCGCCTGCAGGACATGGCCTGCTACGGCGAGGCCGAGGGGATGTTCAGCGGGCGGGGCAAGCGTACGAGGCGCAAGGGGGTACGCCTGGCGGACCGGTGGCCGTTCCGTCTCGTGCATCCGGCGGTGTGGGCCGCGGCAGGGAAGGAGATTCGATCCATCCGCCGCGACCCGTTCCTCATCCTGATGCTCACCTCCCAGGGTGTCCTGCTCCTCGTGATGCCCCTGCTGTTCCGGTCGGGTCTGCTCACCGGGCGAACCCAGCCGCTCACCGGCGGGCTGTGGGGGGTGTACATGCCCTTCTTCGTGATGCTCCTGGTTCTGGCGAAGCAAGCACCGGTGTTCAACCAGGTCGCCATGGAGGGGCGTGGTCTCTTGTTCCTGGCGCAGGTCCCCGTGGCTCGATGGAAGCTCGTGCTGGGCAAGAACCTGGCGTACTTCGCACTGTTCGGGACCATCGACGCGGTCTTCATGGCCGTGGCCGCCTGGCTCTTCGGGGTACTGCCTCGCTACCCCTACTACCTCGCGATGGCCTCGGTGGGCCTCGTGCTCATGCTCGGCGTGGGCAACCTCGTCTCGGTGGTGCTGCCCGCCCAGTGGATCGGAGCGAGGGCGGCTGCCGGTGGCTCGCGGGCCGCGCAGGCTGCGGCCGAAGGCGGGGTGGAGCGCCCCGGCTGCGGCGTCACCATCGGCCGCATGATGGCGGTGCAGTTCTTGTACGTACTCCTCGTGCCGCCTCTGTTTGGGCTGTTCGCGGCCCGCGTGTGGCTCCACGGAGGCGCCCAGGTGGCCGCCGGCGTCGCCGTCTTCGCGTGGTGCGCGCTGGTGTATGTCGTCGGGACCTCCCTGGCGGTCGCCCGCTTTGGGCGCGTGGAGGAGAAGCTCCGGGCGCGCTTCGCGACCCGCGGGTCGGGCTGAGGGCGCCGAGCAGAGGTCCCTCCCATGGGCCATGTACGATGCGCCCGTGCCGACCCCCACCCGGTCCGAAGAGCTCGTCGCCGACGCCGTCGGGCGGATCATGGCGTTTTGGGGCTTTCGGAAGAACCTCGGCCGCATCTGGGCGGCCTTGTACCTCTCGCCGGAGCCCCTGACGTCGGCTCAGCTCTGCGACGACCTCAGGCTCTCCACGGGGTCGGTGTCCATGGCTCTCGGTGAACTCAAGCGCTGGGGGGCCATTCGAAAGCACTACGTGGCCGGAGACCGCCGCGACCACTGGGTCGTCGAGGAAGACATCTGGGCCACCGTGTCTCGGGTGATGGCCCAGCGCGAGGCGCGCGAGCTCGCCCAGCTGAGCGATGCCCTGACCCAGGCCGAGCGGGTGCTCGATACCGAAGTGGGGGATGCGATCCGGGACGGTGACGGCACCGCGCAGGAGCGGGCCGCGTTTCGTCGTCGGAAGGTGGAGGAGCTCGAGGAACTGGCTGCGGCGGGCAAGGACCTGCTTCGCCTCGTGACGGGTCACGACGACCTGGGTGGCCTGCTCCGAGGCTCGCTGCAGGAGACGACGCGGAGCGATGCTCCACCGAGGCGGACCCTGATGCCACGCGCCCCGACGGACGACTGAGCGCCGTCAGACCGTCGTGAGGTTCTCGCTCAGATTCAGCACGTCCAGCACTGCCGAGTAGCGCCCGAAGGGCGGGAAGATGTAGGCGCCGTCGACCTGATCGAGGCTCCGCGCATGACGCAAGGTCTCCGCGGCGATGCGCAGTCCCTCGGCGCGCTGCTCCTCCCGGGTGCTCGCGGAGTGCATGCGGGCTCGGACTTCGGCTGGGATCTGCATCCCAGGCACCTCGTTGTGCAGGAAGTCTGCGTTGCGGGCGGACGCCAGGGGGAGAATCCCCACGAAGAAGGGGATGCGCGGGAACCTGCTGATCTGGGCGAGGAAGTTCTCGAGCAAGCTGGGGTCGTAGGCCGGCTGGGAGAAGGCGAACTCCGCCCCCGCTTCCAGCTTGCGCCGGAACTTGTCGACCTCCTTGTCCAGGGGCTCGAACCCCGGGTTGTTTCCGCACCCGATGACGAAGCGCGTCTGCTCGCCGATGGGGTCACCGCCGAAGTCGATGCCGCGGTTCAGCTGGGCCACGCCGCGGACGAGCTCTACGGAGTCGAGGTCGAACACCGCGGTGGCGTCGGGGTAGTTGCCCATCTTCGGCGGGTCGCCGGTCACGCACAGGATGTTGTGGATTCCCAGGGCGTGCGCGCCGAGGAGGTCCATCTGCATCCCCAGGATGTTCCGGTCGCGGCAGCAGTAGTGCACGATGACGTCGATGTCGACCTCTTCGCGCACCCGCATCGCGAGCGCGAGGGCGCTCATCCGGGCGGTTGCTCGGGGGCCGTCGGCGATGTTCACCGCCTGGATGCCTGCCTCCGCCAGCAGGCGGGAGCCCTCCACAGGTCGCTTCGGGTCCAGACCGCGTGGGGCGTCGAGCTCCACCGAGATCGCGAACTCCTTGCCGAGACGACTGCCCCACCGGCTGCGCTCGGCGGTGGGGATGGGCTCGAGGGCCTTGGCCTGTGCCTCGGTCTGCACCTGCACCTGCACGCGACGCCTGCCCGGCTCGACGCTCTGCAGGAAGCTGCGCATCTCGCGGATCATCTCCGGGGTTGTGCCGCAGCAGCCACCAACGACCTGCACGCCGTTTTGCACGAAGCGCCGGGCGTACTCGGCCATGTACTCGGGACTGGCGAGGTAGAGCGTGCGCCCGTCCACCAACTCCGGGGTGCCTGCGTTGGGCATGGCGGAGAGCGGAATCTGACTGGTGCTGCCGAGACGCTCAGCGATCTCGAGGGTCACCTGTGGGCCGTTGACGCAGTTGGTGCCGAGGACGTCGACGCCCCAGGTACCCACCTCGCGGGCTACGTCCTCGGGGGTCGGCCCCACGAAGTAGTGCCGCACCGGCTTGAAGGCGAAGGAGGCGAGGATTGGGATGTCCGCGTCGATGCTGCGCGCCGCCTCGACGGCCTCCTTGAGCATGCTGAGCTGCCGGAAGGTCTCGAGGACGAGCAGGTCGATGCCGCTGTCGATCAGGATGCTGGCCTGCTCGGTGTAGGTCTCCCGGGCGCTGGCCGGGGAGATGGGGCCCGTGGGCTGCACCTTGAGCGGAAGCGGCCCGATGGAGCCGGCCACGAACCGCGAAGTCCCCGCAGCCTCCCGCGCGATCTTCACCGCCGCCTGGTTGATCTCCATCAAGCGGTCTTCGAGTCCGTGCTGCGCCAGACGAATGCGTTCGGCGCCGTACGTGTTGGTGGTGATGATGTCTGCGCCAGCCGAGGCGTAGTCCGAGTGGATCGCCCCGACGAGGTCGGGACGACTCAGATTGAGTTCGTCGTAGCAGCGGTTGATGAAGACACCGCGCCGATAGATCTCGGTGCCCATCGCTCCGTCGGCGAGAAGGACTCTGTTCGCTAGGGCTTCGCGGAATGCGTTGGTCATGGATTCAATCCCCTGGAGGCCGCGCATCGTAGACGCTTGAATGGCAAGCTGTGTCGTGAGGGCGGCAGAGGCAACAAGTACCGATGAGCGCAGCAAAATTGTCGCCGACTCGAATAGGCCCCTACGAGGTGGTCGGTGAGCTAGGCACGGGCGGCTTCTCCCGGGTGTACCGCGTGGTACGCGAAGGTGGCTCGGGGTTCCGCAAGGAGCTCGCGCTCAAGATTCTCGCTCCGGGCATCGAGCCCACCCAGGACATGGTGATGATGATGGCCGACGAGGCCCGCATCGCCCGTCATCTGCATCATCGAAACATCGTCGCCGTCCATGAGTTCGGTGAGCAGGGGGGCGCCTACTGGCTGCTGCTCGACCTGGTGGATGGCCTCGACCTGCGCACGTTCCTCGGGGAGCAGCGTCGGCGCAAGGGCTGGATTCCGCTCCCGGTCGCGGTGGAGGTGGTCCACAAGGTTCTGCATGCGCTTCACTACGCCCACGGCCGCCGGGACGAGTCGGGCCGCAAGCTCGGAATCGTGCACCGGGACATGACCCCGGGGAACGTGCTGCTCAGCCGGGGGGGGCTCGTGGCCATCACCGACTTCGGCCTGGCGCGCATTCGTCTCAAGATCGCGGAGACCGAGGTCGGGATCACCCGGGGGACCAGCAGCTACATGAGCCCCGAGCAGGCCCAGGGCCGGCCCATTGACGCCCGCTCGGACCAGTTCTCCGTGGGGATCATGCTGTACCTCCTGCTGACGGGGGCGCTCCCGTTTCCTGGCAAGGACGACATCAAGGTCATGAAGTCGATCGTGCGGGGCAAGTACCCGTCGATCTCCGAGGCCGGGGTGCCGCCCTCCCTCGCCGACGTCGTCTACCAGCTGATGGCGCCGCTGGCGGCGGATCGGTTCCCGGATGCGCTGGCGGCGGCCGATGCTCTGTCGCGGGCTGTGCCCCCCGAGTGGCGACGCGACGCCGACCGGACTCTTGGCCGGCTGGTGACGCGGATTGTCGACGACGGCTGAGCCGCTGAGGCCGCGCCGCGGGCCCGTCGGGCTACTGCGACGAGAGGAACGCGAACAGGAACAGCAGCGAGAGCGCGAAGCTCAGGGCGATCCACGGCAACAGCGAGCGGGCCCGCCCGGGCGGCTTCGTCACCGCGTCGGTCTGGGAGCTGATCACTGAGGGGTCGTCGCCGCGGGCGGTGAGCACCTGCTGGGACCGAATCTCGGCCAGGAGCTTCGCGCGGTCCCACGGAGGCAGCGCTTCCCCCAGTTGGATGTCCTCTTCGAGGGGGGGCGCCGGCTGAGGCTCGAACGCGGGCTCCCGCCGGGGACGGTGCGCCGGAGCCTGAAACGCATCCAGGAGCGAGTCCGGTCGGGGGACCTCGATGGACGGCTGGGAGCTGACCCGCACATCGGGGTGATAGCCAAACTGGGGCTCGGGGTTGGGCGTCCGGTAGGTCGCCTGGTCGCGCTCGTACCCCCGCCGAACGTCGCCGCCGTCGTCGGAATCGAGCAGAGCGTCGAGGCGGACCACGGAGCTGTCGCGCACGTCCGGGGTCACCGCCGCTTGAGGCATGGAGCGACGATCGACAAGGGGGGAGGGCTTGTTCGGTCGGTTGCGCTCCAGGGCCGAGACATCGAGCAGCGGCTGCTCACGACCGGGATGCGTGGGACCGAGGTCAATCTCGAGCGGCGACACGTCCTCGCCGGCGCTCATCCCCCGGGGGAAGAGGCGCAGCATCAGGCGGATCAACGCAGAGGTGCCCTCGTGGGTGGGGTGCATGTTCCGCAACCAGGCGTCCAGGTCGGCCTTCGCCGAGCGCGCCGTGTCGTGGCGGTCGGCGGGGTCCTTGGCGAGCATGCGCATGACGATGGCGTCGAGGGCGGGGTCGATGCCGTCGCGAAGCAACGAGGGCCGGGGGGGCTCTTCGTCCTGGATGCGCTCGATGGTGAGGTAGTCCTCCTCGTCGGCGAAGGGGTGGCGGCCCGTCAGCATCTCGTAGAGGCAGATTCCCAGCGAGAACAGGTCCGAGCGCCCGTCGAGAGGGCGGCACCGGGTCTGCTCGGGGCTCATGTACGGGAAGGTGCCCCGGAGGATGCCGTGCTCGGTCTTCAGCTCGCGGTGGCCTCCGGCGGCGACGCCGAAGTCCGTGAGCTTCACCTCCCCCGAGAAGGAGACGAGGATGTTCGCCGGATTGAGGTCCCGGTGCACGATGCCCATGTTGCCGCCGAAGTCGTCCGTGGCGGTGTGGATGTGCTCCAGGGCGCGGGCAATCTCCGAGACCAGAGTCACCGCGATGGAGCAGCTCATGGGCTCGAGGGCGTCTTCCGCTGCCGCGATGACGTCCGCTGCGTTGTAGCCCTCCACCCACTCCATGACGAGGTAGGTGGAGCCGTTGCTGCGCCCGTAGTCGAGCACCTGCACGATGTTGGGGTGGTTCAAGCGGGAGCCGAGGCGGGCTTCGTCCTTGAACAGCGAGAGGACGTCGGCGTTGTCGGCCCACCGGGGGTGAATCTTCTTCACCACCACGTCGCGGTCAAACCCCGCAGCTCCCTGCAGACTCGCCAGGAAGACCTCCGCCATGCCTCCGATGGCAATGCGGCGCCTCAACCTGTACTGGCGTCTCGATTCAGCCGCCAACAAACGATTCCCTTCACCCCCCGGGTGAGGGACTATCAGTCCCTCTCACATGCACTCTACGGACGGTCACACAGACCGGCAACTCCAAAGAGCCTGGATGGGACATCGCCCCATCAGAGCCTCGACGTCCTGCTTCAGGAGCCCTGCCAGCTGGGCCGCTCGCGGGTCGCCACCGAGCGGAGTCCGGTCAGGGCGTCCTGGGTCCCGAAGATCTCGGGGAGCCGAGCGATCTCCTCTCCGAGCCCGTCGGTGAGGCTGGTGCGGCCCGAGGCGTCGAGCAGCTCCGCGGACAGGCGCAGGGCGATGGGGGCCTTGCGGCCAATGGCACGTAGATCCTTGCTCAACACCGCCTGGGCGGCGTCGGACAGCCCGCGCGGCGCCTCCCCGGCGAGGATGGTCTGCACGCTCCCATCGTCGTAGGCCTCCGCGATGGCCGGCTCCGCGGGGGCGGCACGCGCGTAGCGGTCCGGGAGTCCCTGCTCGATCCACTGGGCACAGGCGTCGTCGAGGTCCTGCACCGGAACGACTTCCAGGGCGAGCCCCGCGGAGACCGCCGCGTGCGCAGAGAGAGGACGCCCCGTGAAGATGAGGCGCCGTGCCATGGGGCGTCCCACGATGCGTGGAAGCCGCTGGGTGCCTCCGAGGCCGGGGTAGATGCCGATCCCCGTCTCGGGGAGCGCGAAGGCGGCCTTGGGTCCGCACACAATCCCATGGCAGGCGAGAGCCAGCTCGACCCCGCCGCCGAGCGCCAGTCCGTGCACCCGCGCGACGACGGGCACTGGCGACTGCTCGATGGCGCGCAGGAGCTCCTGCCCGCCGGTGGTGAACTCGACGATGGACGGGATGTCGTCCGCCTCGATGCGCCGCACGAAGAACGAGACGTCGGCCCCTGCGACGAAGGCTTTGCCCGTGCCCGCGAGCACGATGCCCTTGAGTCCGGGCAGCCTCTGGGCTTCTTCGAAGCGGTCCTTCATCTGGCCCACGAGCTCCGGGTCCAGGGCGTTCATCACCTCGGGGCGGTTGATCGTGAGCCGCGCGATGCCATCCTTCACGCCCAGATCGACGCGGGAGAAGGCGAAGGGCTCGCCGCGCCCCGCCTGCCCGGTGATGGTGTCCGGGATGGACAGATCGGGGTGCACTGCCTCGAGGGCATGCACCAGGGCCAAGGCGCGCTCGACGCCCTCCCGGTTGGCCAGCTCGAAGGGACCCTGACTCCAGCGAAGCCCGATCCGGGCTCCCCGGTCCACATCCTCCAGCGAGCAGACGCCCTCGTCGACGATGGCGCCGGCCACCGCGAACGTCACGCCCAGCAGGCGGTCGGCCACGGCCTGGAAGGCTGAGGGGTCGAGCTCTCCGTCGTCGAGGGTCCAGTCCGCCTTGAGGTCTTCGACCTGATGGCGCAGCCGCTCACAGGGCTCGTAGAAGGGACCGAGCTCGGTGCCGAGAGTGCTCGCCGCGTGCAGCGAGATGGGGACTCCGGTGACGTTCATCAGGAGGAACGGGCCCATGCCGATGCCGAAGGCCTGCTTCGCGGCGGCCTCGATGGTCGGGATGTTCGCCACGCCCTCTTCGAGCAGACGCACCGACTCGTTGAGCCACGGCACGAAGAAGCGGTTCACCACGAAGCCAGGGGCGTCCTTGCAGACCAACGCCGTCTTGCTGTGGGCCTCGGCGAAGCGGACCATCTCTGCGGTCACCTCGGGCCGGGTCAGGGGGCCGGGAATCACCTCGAGCAGCCGGTTCTTTGCCGGGTGGAAGAAGTAGTGAAGCCCGACCACCTCGCCGGGGCGACGGGTCACGCTCGCGAGCTCGTGCACGTAGAAGCTCGAGGTGTTCGTCGCGAGCACGCAGCCCGGCTTGCAGATTGAGTCGAGGTTCCGGAAGAGCTCCTTCTTGACGAGGAGGTTCTCGAAGATGACCTCGATGACGAGGTCGCACTCCGCCAGCCCCTCCAGGGACTCCACGGCCGTGACGCGCTCGAGGGCGGCCTTGGCCTCCACCTCGGAGAGCACCCGGCGGGCCACGGCCTCGTCCAGGGAGTCCGAGATGGTCTGGCGACCGGCGCGGGCCCGCTCTCCGTTCATGTCGGCGACGCGGACTGCGAAGCCCTCCATCGCGATCTTCTGAGCGATGCCGGCACCCATGTTGCCGACGCCCACGATTCCCACGGTCTTCGTGGCCATGTCGTTCCTCTGCGCCCGGGGCGCTCAAATGGCTGCGGGAGTCGCGCCTGTCCGGCCCGACTCCCGCAGAGGTGTGTTTCCGCGAGAACGCGGTGTGGTCTAGAAGAGCGGGTTGCAGGTCTTCAGGTCGAAGCCCTCGTCGATCGTTCCGTCGCAGTTGTTGTCGCGGCCGTCGCACTGCTCCGGGTGCTGCACGGGGTTCCCCTCCATGTTGGGGATCGTGAAGATCATGCCGGGGTTGATGATCTGGGCGAGGAAGTCGAAGTCGAGGCTCGCGTCCACGCAGTCTTGCGCGAGGCCGTCGTCGCCGCCGCTGTTGGGCTGGCCGTCGCCGTCCGTGTCGCCGGTGCAGGTGGCGTCGCCGACGTCGCCGGTGTCGCAGTTGTCGAAGCCGTCCTCGTCCTGGTCCTCACACTCGTTCAGGCAGTTGTCGCAGTCGTTGTCGAACGCGTCCGAGGGATCCTCCATGGCACCGGGGCGCACGAGGTCGTTGTCGTCGTCGCAGTCACCGAGCTCCTCGTTGGAGCCGCCGGGGCCGTAGAGCGACTCGCAGAAGGGGTCGTTGGCGTCGATGTAGCCGTCGCCGTCCGCGTCGAAGGCCTCGTCGGTGTTGCCATCGCAGTTGTTGTCGATGTCGTCGCAGAGCTCTTCCGCGTCCGGGTTGATGAGCGGGTCGCTGTCGCGGCAATCCCCGGCGCAGAAGGTCCAGCCGTCGTCGTCGGCGTCGAAGCCGTTGTCGATCTGACCGTCGCAGTCGTTGTCGGCGAAGTCGCACTGCTCCGGGTTGCCGGGGAAGACCTCGCCGTTGGCATCGTCGCAGTCGTTTCCGCCGCAGGTGTCGGCGAGGAAGCCGTCCCCGTCGAGGTCGACATTGTCCACGACTCCGTCGCAGTCGTTGTCGATGTCGTCGCAGGCCTCGTCGGTCTCGGGGTTCACGTCCGGATTGCTGTCGTCGCAGTCGGAGAGCTCCGGGATGTCACAGACCCGGTAGCCGTCAGCGTCCGCATCGGTGGACTCCGCCGTGCAGTCGGGGTCGTCGCAGTCCACGTCGCCGTCACCGTCGTTGTCGGTGTCGTCGTCGCAGATCTCACCGCCACCGGCGCCGCAAGAGGTCATCGAGAAGCCGAGGGCCGTACACAGGCCGATCAGCAGCAGGAACGTCGGGGCGAGCTTTGTCATCGAGGGTTCTCCTGGCGCGCGCACTGGGCGCATGAGCGACCCCTCAGCGTGGCTGGCGCCAAAACTAGCAAGATTCTGGGGAAAGCAACCGGGTCAGTAGATCTTGGCGACGTTCGACTGGGGGAAGAACCTCGTGAGGATCTCCCGGTATTCGTGTCCCTTGCGATCCATCCCACGTGCGCCGTGCTGGCACATGCCCACGCCGTGACCGAATCCGGTCCCGCTGACGCGGAACAGATTGCCCGCCACCTCGACGCTGAAGCTCGCGGACTTGAGCCGCATGTACCCGACGAGGGCGCGGAACTCCTGACCGGACATCGAGATGGGCCCCGCGTTGGTGTCGATGCGCAGCTCGCGAACTCGCTCGGAGCCCGTGCGCTCCTGGATGTGCAGCCCGGTGACGGAGCGGACCGTCTTGTGCCCCGCGCCCTTGAGCGCCTTGGTGATCTCGCCGGGCTGAAGGTCCACGGTCCAACGCTCGTAGGGAGAGTCTTCGCAGAAGCCGCACTCGACGATCTGGTTCCCGTGCGCCGCGCGCTCGGGCCAGACGTCGGCGGGGGCCTCGGTCGTCCCGCCGCACGCAGAGTGGAACCAGGCCGACACCAGCAGGCCGTCCTCGAGCAGCACCTCGCCGTAGGTTGCCGTGACCGCGGCGCGGGTCGTCGCGTCCACCGCGGTGCCCACGTAGACCTGATCGGCGATGGTGGCTTCGAGGTGGTAGGGACCGTCGGACTCGGACCGCTGCATCAGCGCGTAGGTGCGCGCGACGACCGCCTGAGCCTTCTTGGTCTCCATGGGCCACCCGGCGGGGACCTCGGCGGCCACCACCCCGAGGAGATACTTCTCGAGCTCGAGCTCGTTGATGAGCAGCAAGCCGCTGCCGTCGTTGTGAAGCTCGATGGTCCCCGGATACTCGCGATCGCCCACCTTGGTCGGGCCGAGGCGGTTCTTGATGGTGGTGCCGCTCGGGAGGGTTCCGACCCCCTCGATGAACACTCCCTTGCCACTCGCTCGCGCGAGGAGTTCGCCGCCGGGCATCGGGATCGCCTTGCTGGCGCTCTGCACCACGATCAGGCCCTCTCCCACCATGCGGACCGGCTCCGAGCTTCGTACGACGGCAATCCTGAGGGCCGTCTCGGCGTCGGTGGGCGGCGTGATCCGCAGCTGGGCGGAGGTCGGCTCGCCGTCGCCGACGTCCGGGGCGGCGGCTCCGGCGGCAGCGCTGCCTTGACCCACGGCCGTCTTCGCTTCGAGCTCCTCGAACTTGGCAGAGAGGGACTCGTACTTCGTGCGGAGGGCATCCCGATCGGCCACAGCGTCGGCGCGCCGGCCATCCAGCACCGCGAAGAGCCCGGCCCCGGCCACCACGGCGCCGGCCACGAAGGTCACGAACAGAAGGCCGAACACCTTGCCCGGGGCCACCGCAAAGCGACGCGCTGGCCCACCCGGACGGGAGGGCGGCAGCAAGACCACGGGGCCCGAGGGCGACTTGGATGTCGCGGGGGGGCGCGGACGAGGCGTGGGCTGGTCCATAATGCAGGCGGTTCCGGTCCGACCCCCCGGGGGTGGGGACCAGGGCCGAGAACGAACGATACACGGGCGGCTTCACCGCCGCCGTGGGGCGATAGGAAACGAAAATGGCGTCATTCAATCCACGGAGCCCTCTCGCCGCCGCCGGCGCCCTGGGTCTCGTGCTGGCCCTGGGCTTCTCGGCGTGTCAGAAGGTGCCGTACACGGGTCGCTCCCAGGTAGTCGCCCTCTCCTTGGACGCCGAGGCGAACCTGGGCTCCGAAGCGTTCACGGAGATCCTCGCTGCGGAGTCAGTCATTCCGTCCGGCGCGCTACACAGCCAGGTGTCGGGGGTCGCGAGCGGGATCTCGACGCACGCCCCGGCTCCGTTCAACAACCTCGACTGGGACTTCCAGCTCATCCACAGTGAGTCGGTCAATGCCTTTGCCCTCCCCGGCGGCAAGGTGGGGGTCTACACCGGGATCCTCCCGGTCCTCGCCAACGAGGGCGGACTCAGCTCGGTGGTCGGCCATGAGGTCGGCCACGTCGTGGCGCGTCACTCGGGCGAGCGAATCACGGGAATGCTCGCGCTGCAGACCGCGCTGACGGCCGCGGACATCGGCTTGTCGAACACCGCGATGCACGACGAGCTCATGGGGCTGCTGGGGCTCGGCGCCACCGTCGGGGTCGTCCTGCCCTTCTCCCGGGCCAATGAGCTCGAGTCGGACTACCTGGGCGGGATCTTCATGGCCAAGGACGGGTACGACCCGTCGGAGTCGTGGGCCGTGTGGGAGCGGATGAGCGCGCTGGGAGGGAGCAGCCCCATCGCGATCTTCAGCACCCATCCCAGCAACAGCAAGCGGATCCAGCGCCTCAAGGAGGAGCTGCCGACCTTCGAGAAGTACTACAAGAAGGCGACGACCAAGAAGGGCCGCGGGAACAACCTGCGGATCGATCTCGTCCCGAGCGCGGCGACGGGTGGCAGCACGAACGACTCCGGCAGCACGAAGGGGTCCAAGGGCTCCAAGGGCGAGTCCGACAGCGGGAGCAGCTCGGACTCCGGGAGCTCCTCGGGGAGCACCAAGGGTGAGTCGAGCAGCACCAAGGGCGAGTCGAGCAGCACCAAGGGCAGCTCGGCGACGTCCGAGGAAGCAAGCAAGCCCAAGACCAAGACCAAGGGCAGCAAGGGCAAGTAGCGCGGCCCTGGCGGGGTCAGCGCTTCCGACGGAACCGGCCGAACAGGCCCTTCTTCTCGTCGTCGTCGTCCTGCTTTCGAGCCGAGTACACCCCGGTGCGGGCGTCGAACGCCGTCCGCACCTCCTTCGGAGGTGTCTTCGAGGGCTGGACCGCAGGGGCTTGTCTCGGGGGCGAGGCCGCAGCCGCGCTGGCCCGAGGTGCGGAGGGGACTGGCGCTCGCGGAGCAGGAGCGGCGGGCAGGTGGGACGCGGAGACTGCGGGCATGGGCCCGCTCTGCGGCACCTTCCGCAAGGACCCGGGCGGGGCGTGGCCAACGGAAGGGTTCCTACCTGAGCGTGGAGCGACTCGCCGTGGCGGAGACACTGGGCGGAACCCCCCGGGGCTCCCGAGGGGAAGACGCGATCTGCTCGGCGGTGCTGCTCGCTCTGGCACCGCAGGCATCGCCGGGGAGCTCGGCTGCGAGGCTGCGGGACTGGTGTCGACCCGTCGCCCGGTGGCGAGGTTCCCTGCGGGGGCGAAACGGCGACGGAGCGCGTCGATCTGGATGTCGCGCTGGCGGAGCAAGTCCTCGAGCTCTTGCAGACTGCGCTCCAGGTGCACTGCTCGGCTCTCGGCCTCCTCCACCTGGGCTTCGGCCACGGTGGTCTCATGCTGGAAGTGCCGAGAGGTCGCCTTGTTCGCGGCCAACTCGGACGAGAGCTGCTCGATGCGTGCCTTGAACTCCGCCACCTCCGCCGGTGCGACCCGGGTCATCGGGCTGACGGCTGTCGACTCCTGGTTCCCCGAGGACAGAGCTGCCTTGAACGCGTCGGCCTCTTCGCGGGCCATGGTCACGTCCCGCAGCGCCCGATCGCGCTCGCCGGTGAGCGTCGTGATGCTCTGCTTCGCCTCTGCGAGTTCCTCCTGGAAGCCCTGTCTTGCGTCGGAGAGCTCCTTCTCGAGCCGATGGCGTGCATCGACGAGGGTGGTGTGCTCGCCTGCGCTGGACTGGAGCTTCTCCTCGAGCCGCTGGACCCCGGTCTTCGCCGCCGCCAGCTCTGCCTTCAACGATTGGACCGTCGTCCGAAGCTCCGCGGACGCCGCGGCGCCGGCCTGTCGAGCCGTCACCGCCTCCGCGAGGGCCCCTTCAGCCTTGGCTACTGCGCCCCTGGCATCTCCGAGCTGTGCCTCGAGGTCATGCCGCGCCTCTTCGATGGACCCCAGCTGGCTGCGTAGGGAGTCCCTCTCCTTGGCGGCGCTCTCCGCGAGAGTCTCCATCTGGCTGGACCGGGCGACCGCCTGGGCCTTGTCCCGCGTCAGGTCCGTCAACTGGGCCTGGAGCGTTGCCTGAACCTCGCCTGCGGCTTCGAGAGACGAGCGCCCATCGTCGAGCTCCGACTGGAGCTTCGTGAGGGCGTCCCCCTGCGCTGAGAGCTCCTGCATCCGGGCCTCTGCCGCGGCTTGGAGCGACTTGATCTGGTTCGCGGATGCTTCGATCTGCGCTTCCAGATCGGCGACGCTGCTTCGGCCCTCGCTCAGGCGATCTTCCAGGCCGGCCATCTCCCGTCGCAGGTCCAGGCTGACCGTGCGTTCGCGCTTGAGCTTCCGGCGCAGCTCAGTGAGCTCGTCCTCGCCGCTGAGGCCGTCTTCGGAGGTCTCCTCTACCTGCTGCCAGAGCTCTTCTTGCCGGGCGAGACGTGCCGTGAGATCGGCGACCGTGCGCCTGCTGTGCTCGAGCTCCGCGGAGCTGCCGCGAGCCTCCGCGAGGTCGCGCTGAGTGTCGGCGACGACGGCTTGGGCGGCGGCGAGGTCGTCCTCGAGCCTCTTGCGTCGGTCCTCCTCATGAGTCAGGCGCCCACGGTGGAGCTCCTCGGCATCGGCCACTTGCTTGTGGAAGCGCTCCTCTGCCTGCTTGAGCTGAGAGGCGAGCCTGCCCTCTGCTGCTTCGGCGCGCTCCTGGGCCTGGCTCAACTCATGTGTGAGCTCGTCCCTGGTCCTCCGGGCAGCCGCCAGCTCCCTGTCCGACTCCCGGGCGGCGCGCTCCAGCGAGAGCGTCTGCTCCTCGGCGGCATCCCGAGCCTTGCGCAGCTCGTCGAGCTCGGCGGCAAGCCCTTGACCGCCTTCGGCGAGACGTCGGGCAGAGGCAAGGTCCCGCCGCGCGCGCCCCAGCTGATGGGTGAGCTCTTCGACCCGGCCCGTGGCGTCCGCCAACTGGTTCTCTGTCTCCAGACGCGCCGCGCGCTCGGCTGCGCCGTCGCTGGCCGACGACTTCTGATCACTACGAAGATGCTCTGCCTCGGCGCGGGCTTCGCTCAGCTCCTCGCGTGAGGAGGCGAGGTTCTCGGTGAGGGACCTCACGCTCGCCCGGGCGGCTCCCAGCTCCTCGCGAGCGGTTGCGGCGCGCTCGTCCGCAGCGCGGCGCTCCGCCTTCGCCAACTCGAGGGCTTCGATGGCGCTGGCTGCCTTCTCGGACGCTTCGAGTCGGTGGGCTTCGCCCTTGCCCGCGCGGCTTCGAATCTCATCGAGCTCGGCGCGCGACCGGTCCAGCGCACGGCGGGCCTCGTTGCGGTCGCTCTCGGCGTTGGCGAGCTCCCGGCGGGCGTCCTCGATCTGGCGTTCGAGGGAGTCGACCATCTTGCGGGCGGCCTTGCTCTCGCGCTCCGCTGCTTTGATGGCCTTCGCCGAGACCGCAGGAAGGCCGTCCACCGACGGCTCCGCGCCTGGGGCTGGCGACGCCTCACCGTCACTTCGCGCGCGGTCCTCGCCAGCAGGAAGCTCGTCGCCGACGAGACCGAGAACGCGGGTCAGACCTTTGAGCCAGAGATCGGCCATGGGTGTCACCTTAGCGGCGGGCGGACGTGCGGGCCCGGTCGCGTGCAAACCGTCTAGAGAAGCCACTCGTCGAAGAAGTCGCCCACCGTGTTCAGGTACCCCTCGGTGGGAGTGCACGGCACATCCGACGAGGGCACAGACGTGTCCCGGGTGGGGCAGGGCACCGAGCCGTGCTCCGCGCCCGGCACGGGGTAGAGCTGCTTCGGATCCGGCGCCGTGTCGAACAACACCTCGCTGAACTCGAACTTCACGAAGCTGTCCTCGGTCCCGTGCGCGAAGAGCTTGGGAGCGAGCACTGTGGCGATCTTGCCCTGATTGTCGAACTGCGACTCCATCACGACGCTGCTGGAGATGCCGACGCCAATGGCGTCGTCGGTGAACGCCTGCGCCGACGCGAGGGCAGCCTCGGTGACGAGGGCCGACGGTGCGTCGCGTGTCGACAGGTCGATGGCCGCCGTGGAGCCCAGGCTCCAGCCGTAGTACCCGAGGCGGAGAACGGCAGCCGGCGGCGGGTCGTTGGGGTCCAGCGCCGGAATCTCGCTCGCCACGCGGAACTTCACGTGGGCGAGAGCAGCCTGGGCATCGGCGTAGACGCCGAGCTCCGTGGGAGCGCCGGTCGATCGCCCGAAGCCCCGATAGTCGATGGCGAAGACGCGGTATCCCATCCGCCACAGGATCTGGACACGGTCCCAGTAGTGGAGGAGGTTTCCTCCGTTGCCGTGGAAGTAGAGCACCGTGCGTTCCTGCCGGGCCTCGACGAACTCGGGATGGTCGGAGTGATCCGCGCAGGTGGTCCCCGTCTGATCGAGGCACTGGTGGAGCCAGACCCCCCAGACGGTCTCCTCCTCGCCGCCTTCGACTGCGGAAGAGGGCAACTGCACCCACTCGAGGTGGGTCTCGGGCACCTCGTTGAAGGGGAGGGGCGCGTAGTCGTCGAGGGCGACGGGGTTGAACCACACCCCGTCGAGGTTGATGCAGCCAGCGCCGAGTAGTGTCGCTGCCAGGGCGAGGAGGAGGACCCCACGGTTCATGTCTCCGACTCCTCGTTGGCAGGGGAACTCTCCGGCGGCGGCTCGAGAGGGTCCTCCAGCCCGGGCTGCTCCTTCTTTCGGATCACGATGGTCACGCCGCCGAGGAAGGCGAGGGCGCCCAGCTTGCCGACCCCCACGTAGCCGACGACCGCGTCGGTGGTGTTTGCCCAGGGGCGGTGCCACTTCAGCTCCAAGCCCAGCGCGAGGTTCTTCTTCTTGCCGATGCTCAACTGCCCGCCCACATAGGGGGACAGGGTGTACGGCGACGTGTGCACCGCCTCGTCCCGGGCCGGAGCGAACATGTTGTGCATGCCGACGTACAGGAGATGGCGCTCCTGCTTGCCCAGGGCCCACGAAGCGGTGATCTGGAAGTCCATCATCGCCCAGCCGGACTTCCGGTTGATGAGGGGCGAGATGGTGAACGCACCAGACAGCCCGGGGCGCGCTCCCTTCTGGTCGAGGAAGTAGTACGAGGCGCCGAGGTCGAAGAAGACGTTGCCCTCGTTGAGGAAGGTCTCGAGGATGTGCCACCCGACGTAGACGTCCGCGCGGTCCGTGAGTCCGTACTTGTAGGTGAGGGTGGGCAGGGGCACCGGAGTGTCGGGGCTGCCGATGCCGCCGATGGGTCCCCCCACGCTGAGGTGGATCGCGTGGTTGCCTTGACCCAGAGGGCGCGCGGTGTGCGCGGTGCTGCAGCCGCTCGCAAGAGCGAGCAGTACGGCCAACGCCAGCGGCCATGTGACGCGCATCTAGAAGGAGTCCTTCATGGACCGGAGGGCACCGAGCACTTCGTGGCGCGCCGCCCCTGGCGGGAGACCCGACGCCGCGCGCAGGGCGGGGGCGTCTGCGCGAAAGAACGGGTTGATGGCCTTTTCGAGTCCCACGGTGGACGGAACGGTGGGGCGCCCCTCCTCCCGGAGCGCCCTCGCCTCGTCTGCGTAGGCGACGAGCCTCTCGTTGCCGCCATCGACCGACAGGGCGAAGCGCAGGTTGCTCTCGGTGTACTCGTGCGCGCAGTAAAGGAGCACGTCATCCCCGAGGCCCGCGAGGACCTCGTTCAAGGCGTGATCCATTTGCTTGGCCGTGCCCTCGAACAGTCGGCCGCAGCCACCCACGAACGAGGTGTCCCCCACGAACGCGCGTCCATCTGCGAAGACGTACGCGATGTGGCCCAGCGTGTGTCCGGGAACGTCCCGCACGGTGCAGGACACCCCCGCGAAGGCGAAGCTCTCCCCGTCACTGAGCGACCGGGTGAGGCCTGGAATCCGTTCGTGTTCGGCGTCGTAGACGGATCCGTACACGGCCGCCTCCGGATACCGAGCGAGCAGCTCCTCGTTCGAGCCGATGTGGTCGAAGTGGTGGTGCGTATTGAAGATGTGCGTGAGGGGCTGTCCCCGCTGCTCGAGGATGGCGAGCACCGGCGCGGCTTCAGGGGCGTCGACGACGGCCGCTACGCCCTCTCCGAGGAGAAGGTAGGCGTAGTTGTCTCGCCAGACCGGAAGCTGGGTGACTTCGTACCCCACGCGGCGCCTAGGGAGGCGACGTGGGGGCGGTGCCGTCAGCGAGCCGGTCGGCCGCCCGCATGTTGCGTCGGGCCCCGACGTCGTCACCGAGGGCCACGAGCACGGCGGCTCGCTCGCGGTACACATCCGGGTTCTTGCCGTCGTGCTGGACCGCCTGGTTGAGCAGCACCAGCGCGCCTGCGTGGTCGCCGCGGGCAACCAGGACCTGCGCCTTGATCCGCTCGAAGGTGGCGTCCCCCGGAGTCTGAGCAAGAGCTGCGTCGATGTCCGTCAGGGCGCCGT
Source organism: Deltaproteobacteria bacterium (assembly GCA_023954745.1). Classification (GTDB taxonomy): domain Bacteria; phylum Myxococcota_A; class UBA796; order UBA9615; family UBA9615; genus JAGSHC01. The sequence continues at coordinate 28,301 of JAGSHC010000030.1, forward strand.
TGGCGTCACCGGCGTTGAGCTTGGTGCGTGCAGACTCTGCGAGCTGGCCCGCGGGGCTCGTGGGGTCGGCAGGAGCAACGGTCGTCGTGCTCGCCGCCGCAGCCTCTGCCTCGGCGACGGCATCGGCCACGCCCTGCGCATCCGCTGGGGCGGCCTCGTCGGCTGCGTCGGCTGCGTCGGCCGGAGCCGGCTCGTCCTTCGCGGAATCCGCGGGCGCCTCGGTCTCCGAGTCCGCGGCCGCTTCGACCTCTGCGGGGGCCTCGGGGGTCTCGCCGGAGTTGCTCACGAACTTGCTGTAGAAGACGAACATGAAGAGGAGGACGACCAGGAGCACCGGGACGATGCTGATCGGGTCGAGCCCGCTCTCGTTGTCCCGCGTGTACGCCGCGGGTTGCACCGGCGTCGGACCGGCCGCCTTGCTCGGTGCCTTCGGCGCGGCAGCCACCTTCGGGGCCGTCGGTGTCTTTGCCTGGGGGTCCGTCGTGGCTCGCTCCTCGTCGGCGGAGCCGGGCTCCGCGACCTCAGCAGCGGCGGTCGGTGCGGCCTTGACCGTCTCTTCGACCTTGGCCTCCTCGGCTGGGGCGTCGTCCGCTGCCTTCTTGGCCGCGGGCTTCTTGGCTGCGGGCTTCTTGGCTGCGGGCTTCTTGGCCGCTGCCTTCTTGGCCGCAGGCTTCTTGGCCGCCGTCTTCTTGGCCGCAGGCTTCTTGGCCGCGGGCTTCTTCGCGGTCGACTTGCGCGCAGTGGTCTTCTTGGGCGTGCTGTCCGCCGCCTCGGGGGCGCCGTCGGACGGCTCGGGAACGTCAGTGGGATCGGCCATGCGCGCAATTATCCACGGGCCCATCCAAATTGCACCCCCAGCCTGGGGTGCTGGGCTATCCGCCGAAGCTGCTCAGAGCGCGCACGGCTTGCACCACCGACGACCCCAGCACGCCGATGAACGCGGCGGGGAGCATGAACACCGCCAAGGTGACCGCCACCAGCAGAGGCACTCGCTGTGCCCTGGCTTCGGCTCTGGCTGCCTCCGCCTTGCGCATGGCAATGGCCTGGCCTCGCAGGGTCTCCGTGATGGTCGTGCCGTCACGTCGGGCTTCTTCCACGGCCTCCATGAACTCGGCCAGGGCATCCACGCCCGTGCGCACGCGCAACTCTTCGATTGCTCCGATGCGAGAGCGCCCGTCGGCCCAGTCCTCAAGGGTGGTCTCGAGCTCCGCGGCCAGTGGACTCCCGTAGCGGGCGACCTGGCCGGAGGCGCGGCGCACGGCCTCCTCGAGGCCCATTCCAGCTTCGAGGCACGTGACGATGAGGTCGATGAGGTCCGGCAGGCTTCGCTGGAGGGCGTCCTGACGCTGGGCCCCGAGGACGCGGACGTACCCTGACGGCGCCACGAACCCCAGGGCCGCGGCGAACAGGGCAAGGAAGGTGCGGCCTTCCCCCGGCAAGACGAACGGCCCAGTGAACGCGAGGACGGAGATCGCGGCGAGCAGAGCGAGGCCCACCTTCGAGCCGAAGTACCAACCACCAATGGCGTCTCCACGCATTCCGGCGCGGGCGAGGGAGAGGCGCAGCGGGTTGCTCGCCCGGTTCTTGACCGGTGCCCCATCGGGGCTCTCGACGCGCTCCTCGGACCCGAGAGTGGAGACGAACAGGCCAATGGCGGCAGCCAGGAGCAACAGGGCGAGGATCGCGAGCAGAGTGGGGTCGTCGCTCATCGAATCCTCCTCAGGAGCAGGAGCACGACGACCATGCCCACCGTCATCCACGCGCCCGCCGAGAGGTAGAGGACCTTGCCCAGGGGGTCGGCCCAGCCCTCCATGAAGTGATCTGGCTGGACGAGGGCCACCCCGAGCACTCCGAGAGGAGGCATCGCGGCCAGGATGCCCGCTGCGAGCCGGGCCTGAGCCTGCTGCGCGCGCGCCTTTTGAGCGAGGGCGATGCGCGACGACAGCGTGGTCTCGATGCGCTCGAGGAGACCCCCGAGGTCTCCTCCTGCTTCGGTGGAGAGCACCAGGGCGACGATGAGGATGCGCAGGTCCACGCTGTCGGGCACCCGGTCGGTCATCGCCTCCAGCGCCTGGCGCAGGGGCCTCCCGTCTCGCTGCTCAGCGAACGCCCGGCCGAGCTCCCTGGCCAGGGGTCCTTGAAGCTCCAAGGCGGTCTCGCGGATGGCCTGGGCTGGGCCCTGGCCGGCGTTGGCGAGTCGCGAGAGTGCGCGCAGCGCCCGAGGAAGGTCGTCCGTGATCCGTCGGGCGCGGATCCGCTTCGCGCGGAAGAGGTAGATGAAGGGTGCTGCCGCGCCCGCGAGTCCCATGAGAGCGCCCGCGAGCACCGGCGCCCCCGCGATCCAGGTGCCCACCTGGGCGGCGATCGCGAGTCCCAGCGACGCGAAGACGAACGTCGTGGCGGTCATGTGGTTCCCCGCCTGGGCCTGAAGACGCTGCAGGGCCAACATGCCCGGGAGGGTCTCGAGGACCTCCGAGAGGGACGGGTTGTTGGACAGCGGCGGCTCCCGGTCCCACTCTGGGTCCCCGTCGTGGCGAGAGCGGAGCCGCGCGTGGCCCGTCGTCTGACGCCCCGAGGCCCAGACCGCCACCTGGGCCAACGCCAGCGCGGCGATGAACAGGACGACGAGGGCGACGGAGTTCATGCGCGGGGGGGCAGCGCTTGCTGGAGCCGCCAGAGGCGGGCATCGATCTTGGTGCCTCGATGCTCCAGACGATCCATGAACGAGGGGCGCACCCCCGTGGCGACGAAGCGGTGTCCGCCCTTGCCGCCGCCGTCCTCGAACCTCAGGACGTCCTGCATGGCGATCATCTCGCCCTGGAGCTGTCCCACCTCGCTGAGGCGGTCCACGACCCGGCGGCCATCGGGGAGGCGACGCACGTGGAGGATCGCGTCGATGGATCGGGCGATCTGCCCGCGAATTCCGCGCTCGGTGAACGACACATCGCTCATCCCGATCATGGTGCCGAGGCGTTCGAGAGCATCCCGCGGAGTGTTCGCGTGAATGGTGGACATGGAGCCTTCGTGGCCCGTGTTCATCGCCTGGAGCATGTCCAGCGCTTCCGGCCCGCGGACCTCCCCCACGAGGATGCGGTCTGGGCGCATGCGCAGGGCGTTGCGCACCAGCATCCGGGTCGTGACCTCACCCTTCCCAAAGGCGTCAGCGAGCCGAGTCTCCAAGCGCACCACATGGGTCTGTCGAAGCCGCAGCTCGGCCGAGTCCTCGATGGTGACCACGCGCTCGCGCTCGGGCACGAACTGCGACATGGCGTTGAGCATCGTGGTCTTGCCGGCCCCCGTGCCCCCGCTCACCAGGATGTTGAGCCGGCACGAGACCATCGCTGCGAGGAGCGGCTGGAACGCCTCGGGATAGGCGCCCGCGCGGGCGAGTCCTGGCAGGTCCAGCCCCTGGTGGTGGAAGCGGCGAATCGAAATGACGATGCCGTCCAGCGCCAGCGGCGGGATGATGACGTTGAGTCGCGAACCGTCCGGCAGCCGCGCGTCGACCATGGGTCGATCCTGGGTCACGGGCCGCCCGATGCGGGCCGTCATCCACAGCGCAGTGCGCTCCAAGGCCCCCTCGCTCGGAAACACGATTCCGGTGGCGTGGAGCTGTCCGTCTTGCTCCACGTAGATCTGCGAGAGCCCATTGACGAGGATGTCCGAGACCCGCGAGTGCTGGAGAAGGCTGAGGAAGCCCCGCATCTTGATGAGGTCGTCCGCGAGCTCCGCAGCGGCGTCGTCGACGCCCTTGGGGCCGCCGAGTTGGCGCTCCACCGCTGGCGTCACCGCCTCGTCCATCAAGCCGCGGCAGAGGCTCTGAAGCATGGGCTCGTGGTCTTCACCGATGCGGCTGAAGTCCACCTGGTCGAGCAGGCTCTCCATCACCTTTCCCACGACCTGGGCTCGGGCGAGCATGAGGGTCTTCGCGCTGGTCGGACTCTTGGCCATGGACGGAGCAGGGTACCCCGTCGAGAGGGCCGCGCGGAGCCGGGCACGTCGCTGCCCGGTGAGTCGGCGCAGGGCCTGCTGCTAGGGGCCGCATGCGACGCACCCTCATGATTCTCCTCGGCCTCCTCCTCGCGACCCCCGCCTGCAGCCCGACCCTGGGCAACAGCGACGACGACGACGCCACCGACGACGACGACGCCACCGGAGACGATGACGACGCCACCGGCGACGATGACGACGCCACGGGGGACGACGACGATGACGCCACGGGGGATGACGACGACACGCCGCCTCCGTATGTCCCCGGCATCGTGTTCTCCGGTTGGTTTGGCGAGTGTTGGGGCGAGTGCCGCTTCGACCTGTCGCTGACTCCCGAGGACAGCGTCGGTGTCTACGTCGTGAGCGGCTGGGAGAACGAGATCTACACGGAGCGTGAGGGGGTCCTCTCTGCGGACGGGCTCCAGTTGCTCGCCGAAGTGATGGAGTCCGTGGACCCCGGCTCCCTCGACCCCGTCTACGGGTGCCCCGACTGCGCGGACGGCGGAGCGCGGCAGATCACCTGGGACCTGGGCCCCGTGGCGGTGTCCACCCAATACGAGTGGGGCAACCCGCCCCCGAGTCTGAGCGACGTCGACGACGTCCTGCGCGCCTTCGAAGACGAGATCGCGACGTGCAACTACGGGGACTTGTTCCGGTCCATTCCCGACTGCGACCCGGTGCCCGGCGGCGGCCCGACGCCTGGCTGACCCTCGGGTTCTCTCTCACGCCGCCCGGAGAGCGGCCAGCGCGTCGGGGAGACACCGGGCGAGTCGGTCGGCGGCGTCAGGGTCGTTGTAGACCTGCCCCGAGACCCTGACCAGCAGGCGCCCCGCGAGGACCGGCAGGGCGACCTCCACCCGGTGTCGCTCCCACAGCCGCTTGCGCACTGCATCCGCATCGGACTGCTCGACGGTCACCCTGGTAGGGACGAGGACCGCCGCCATGGAGCCGAGCATGGCCTCGGGGGCGAGGACTCGCCCCCCGATCGCGTCGGCGACCGTCGCTGCGCCCCGCACCGCCAGGTCGTGGTTCCAGGCCCTCACTGCTTCGTCACCGAGCCAGCGTCGAAACGCGAGCGTGGCCGGCAAGCTCAGCCACCCGCTCAGATCGCGCGTCCCCACCCAGTCGAACTCCGCGGGGTAGGGCTGCGAGTACAAGTGCGATGTCACCGGTGCGTGCAGCGCGTGGCCGAGCTCGTGCGCGGGGTTCGCCCACAGGAGCGCGACCCCCTTCGGGGCGCAGAGCCACTTGTGGCAGTTCCCCACGTACCAGGTGGCGCCGAGGGTGCTCAGGTCCAGGGGGAGCATTCCAGGAGCGTGGGCGCCGTCCACGAGGATGGGGAGCCCGTGGCTCGTCGCCAACTCCACGAGCGCCCTGACGGGGAACACGAGGGCGGTCATCGAGGTGACGTGGTCCACGACGAGGAGGCGCGTGCGCGGGGTGATCGCCGCTGCAAAGGCATCCACGATCTGGTCGGGGCTTCGCACCGGGAAGGGGACGTCCGCCAGATCCACGGTGGCCCGCCCCGCGCACACGTACTCGAGCGTCTTCTCGACCGCAGGATAGAGATGGTTCGACGAGAGCACGCGATCGCCGGGCTCGAAGGGGAACGACCGGAGGACGGCGTTGACCCCCGACGTCGTGTTTTCACAGAGCGCGGTGTCTTCGGGGCGCGCCCCGACGTAGCTGGCGACCGCGGCGGCCGCGGCGCGAATCGCTTGGGGCGCCTCGTCGACGAAGAACCGCAGGGGTTGCCGCTCCATGTGCACCCGAAGCGCCTCCTGAGCTGCCAACACGATCCGCGGCGTAGCCCCGAACGCGCCGTGATTGAGGAAGGTCATCCCCTCCTCGAGGAGCCAGTGTCCACGCAGGGGGCGTCCGAAGGGCGGGGGAGAGGAGGAGGGTGGCGGGAGCATCGGCTCACGGTAGCGTTGCCGGGTGTCTCGACCTCCCGAAGGCCAACAGTCCCTGTTTGCGCCTCCTGCCCCCGCGAAGCCAGCGCAGCCCGAGGGCTTCGACTTCGCTGCGGCCGAGCGCATCCCGCAGAACCTTCGGTTTGGGACGTCGTCATGGGTGTACGAGGGCTGGAAAGGGCAGGTCTACCGGGAGTCGTACGGAAGCGCGAAGGCGTTCCGACAGGAGTCCCTGGCGGAGTACGCCCGCTGGCCATGGTTCGGCGCCGTCGGGCTCGACTCCAGCTTCTATGCACCGCCCGCTCCCGCGACCTTGGACCGCATGGCTCGTCAGCTGCCCCCGGGGATGCTCTGGGTCGCCAAGGTCTGGGAGCACATCACCATTCCGCGGTTTCCCAACCACCCGCGATACGGCGATCGCGCCGGAGCCCTCAACCCTGACTTCCTGAACGCCGAGGTGTTCGCGCGCGAGGTGTTGCCGCCCTTCGACCGGGATGGCGTCCGCGAGCACTGCGGGCCGTTTCTCTTCGAGTTCCAGACCCTTCCCCCGCGCGTGTTGCCCCACCTGGCCAGGGTGCTGGAGCGGATGGACGCGTTCTTCGGGGCGCTCCCGTCACGGTTTCGCTACGCGGTCGAGCTGCGCACCCCCGAGCTCCTGATCCCCGAGTGGTTCGAGTTGCTTCGGCGCCATCGTGTCGCTCATTGCTTCAATAGCTGGCACCGCATGCCGCCGCTGCACCATCAGCTTCACGTGGCTCGATCGGCGGGGGGCGACTGCGGAGATGTCCGGCTGCTTCGTCTGCTCACCGTCCCCGGAATGGAGTACGGGGCGTCCGTGGAGCGCTTCGCGCCCTTCGATCGCTTGCTCGACCAGGCGGATGAGGTGCGAGAGGCCGCGGTGGAGATTGCCCTCGAGGGTCTGGCGGCCGGCGCCCAGACGATTGTGCTCGTCAACAACCGGCTCGAAGGGAATTCGCCCGCGACAATTGACGCGTTGGGGAGGGCGATCCTCGACGCCCTGGCCGAGTGAATCGGGGCGATGTCTTGCCCCGAGGACGCCGCTGCCGAGGGTGACGACGGATGGGGCACGTCTGCGCCCGCCCGGGAGCCCTTGAGTTCGGGGTACTGCAAAGTAGAATGCAGCAGATCGGGTGATCCGCTCGCTCCCTGAGGACCCTACATGCAGCGCACCATTGCTTCGTGGCCCCTTTCATTGCTTGCCGTCGGCGTTCTCCTGTCTGCGACAGGATGTCCGACGGGCGGAGTCTCGACGCCGCTCAACATCGACACCGTGACTCTCGAGCAGACGGTGATCCAGCCCGGCGAGACGATTGCGATCGTGGCATCGGCGTCGGGGGGAGAGGGGCTCTCGTACACGTGGGCCGCCGAAGCAGGCGAGCTCTCGGCCGCGAGCGCGGCTGAGACCACCTGGACCGCCCCGGAGGTGGCCCAGCTGGTGCGACTCGACCTCACCGTGGCGGACGCGGACGACCGCTCTGTCTCCATCGGCTTCGACCTCGTGGTCGGCGCGGGGATCGACCACGACGGCGACGGCTACACGGTTCGCCAGGGCGACTGCGACGACACGAACTCTGCGGTCTACCCCGGTGCGCCGGACGTCCAGGACGGCTTCGACAACGACTGCGATGGCGAGCTCGATGAGGGCTCCCCCGAGTCCGACGATGACGGCGACGGCTTCGCGGACCTCGAGGGCGACTGCGACGACGCAGACCCGGCCGTGTACCCCGACGCCCCGGAGACGATCAACGGCATCGACGACGACTGCGACGGCGAGGCCGACGAGGGCACCGAGGCCTTCGACGACGACGGTGACGGCTTCAGCGAGCAGGACGGCGACTGCAACGACCTCACCTCGGCGGTGAGTCCCAGCGCGCCCGAGGTGCTGGACGGCCTCGACAACAACTGCGACGGCGACGTCGATGAGGGTACGGCCGGATTCGACGACGATGGGGACGGCTTCACGGAGCTCGCGGGCGACTGCGACGACGACGACTCCGCCAGCTATCCCACGGCCACCGAGGTCGCTGACGGCGCGGACAACGACTGCAACGGCGTCGTGGACGACGGTCCGTTCATGACCGACGACGATGGCGATGGCTGGAGCGAGCTCGCAGGAGACTGCGACGACGACGACTTCTACAGCTTCCCGGGCGCGCCCGAGTGGGGCGACGGGCAGGACAACGACTGCGACGGAAGCGTCGACGAGGACATGGACACGACGGACGACGACGGGGACGGTCAGTCCGAGGCCGACGGTGACTGTGACGACTACGTCGACAGTGTGTACACGGGCGCGACCGAGCTCGACGACACCCCCGACTTCGACAACAACTGCGACGGCTGGTTCTTCGTGAACGCTCCGTTCGCAGCCGCAGTCACGGGAGCTACCTCGGTGGCCTGTGGAGACCTCGTGAGCCTCGACGGGTCCGGCTCCTGGGACCCGGACTCGGACACTTTGGAGTACTACTGGTTCTTCTCTTTCCAGCCGATCAACTCGGGGCTGGAGACGGAAGACATTACGGGCGGCACGACGGACACCGCGGAGTTCACTCCCGATGTCCCCGGCGTCTGGCAGATCGGACTGCTCGTCAACGACGGGATGTTCAACAGCACTCCGGCGATCATCACGCTCGACGTGACGGCCGGCGGGGGATGCTGAAACAGGGGTGGCGCTGCAGATTTTTCGCGACCAAATGGGTCGGGAGATGATCGAAGCTGCGGATCAATGTCACCTGAGAGTGAGAGCCCGAGAGTCGGGCCGAGCAGAGGCCCGCCTGAGGGGCCGACCAGAGACGCCGCGATGCGGCGGGAGGCGCTGAGAGCATGAGCACGAATCGGCAGGCCCTCGTTTTGTCCTCGACCCTGTTCGGGTTGGGCGCGCTGATTGTTCTGGGCGCTCCGGCGTGCGGACCAGCGAGCACCCTCACACAGGAGCCGCCCACCATCGAGCGGCTGAACGTCGAGTCGACGAACGTCACCCAGGGGCTCACCATCGCCCTCTCGGTGGACGTCATCGGCCAGGGCAACATC
>JAGSHC010000212.1 GCA_023954745.1 Deltaproteobacteria bacterium
GCCGCCGACCAGTTGCTCGACGCGCCCTCCGTCCCGAACTCCAGCCGCAGCGTGTACTGCGAGCTGTCCTCGTCCGACACCCGGATCACCACGTCTGCCGTGCCCGTCACCGGCAGCGTCGACGGGTCCAGACCCAGGATCTCCACCTCCGGATCGGACGATCCAACGACGTCGTCGTCGTCGTCTTGCGGGTTCGTCGCGTCGTCGTCGTCGTCGGGACGCTCGTCGCGCGGAAACTCCGGCTCCACGGTGGGACAGCCAGAAATCGACAACAACAGCAAGGCGGTGGCGGTGTACGCGAAGGCCTTCGAGCTCAGCATGGCGCTCCTCACGTGGGATGAAGGCGGCAGGCGCACTTCTCCCCTCTTGAGCCACGGACTCTACCACGGTGCATCGAAGGCCAAGGACGGGCAGAAGCGCGCCCATAAGCCCTTGACACGGTGATCCGCCCGCTGACACAATCGCGCGCCCCTGGGAAGAAAAACCTAGAGAAATCAGCCGTTTGCTGGAGTTTGCATGCGAAACGTCCTCGCCCTCTCGTCCTCCCTCGCGCTTCTCGGAGGCGCGATTCTCCTGGCCCCCGGGTGTCCTTCGGACGCCGACGGCGACGGATTCACGGAGGCCGAAGGGGACTGCGCGCCCGACGACGGAACCATCTATCCCGGGGCCGTCGAGCTGGAAGACGGGATCGACAACGACTGCGACGGAGCCGTCGACGAGGTCGACACGGGCGACGATGACGACGCCACGGGCGACGACGACGACGCCACCCAGTCCGATCCGGGCGACCTCGACACCACCGAGGCCGTCACCGGCGACTGGAGCTGCAAGGGGAACCAGGGTCAGCCCACCCCTGGGGGCGTAGTCGACATGACCGGCTTCATCGAGGATTTCGAGGACGACGTCGCGGTCTCCGGCGCCACCGTGCGCATCTGGCCCGGAAACGATCCGGACTCCGGGGTCGCGGGGGCCAGCGAGTTCACCAGCGACGAGCAGGGCAACGTGGCGATCAACCAGGTGGTGTCGACCTGCACGCCCTACTCGGTCTACGTCTTCAAGGACTGGAACCCTGCTCTGACCTACCCCACCTACCAGAGCAACTTCATGCTTCCGGCCAACGCCCCGTACAACGAGACGTTCACTTCGGTGTCCTTCTCCACGTACAACCTCGTCGCTCTGTCCCTCGGACTCGAGGTCGAGCCCGGCAAGGGCATCGCGGCAGGTCGCGTGCGCGACTGCAACGACGTTCCCGTGGCCAACGGAGAGATCACGGTCGGAGAGCTGGACCTCGCCACGGGCGACATCACCGAGCCCGAGGGGTACTCCACTCGATACTTCCTCGACGACTCGCCGAATCTCGGGTCGAACAACATCACCGATGACGGACTCTTCGGCGCGATCAACCTCCCCCCCGGTGACTCCTGGAGCGTGCTGCTCTGGGGCATCCCCCAGGACGAGGCGCACTGCGACACGACCACCGGCGGCGACGTCATCTGGAACACCGAGAACGACGCGCTCTGCTTGCTCGGCACCTCCAGCGTGTTCGTCATCCCGGACAGCGTGAACGTCGCCAACATCAACCTCATCGCGTTCCCGCCGGACTGCGCTGCGGTCGACGGCTGATGAGCCCCCAGCGCGCCGCCCTCTGGGGCCTCACTCTCCTTCTCCTCGTCCCCTCCCTCAGCGCTGCTCAGGCACCGCCGAAGGTGGAGTTCGAGATGGATGGGTACTGGCGAACCCGTGCCCACGCGTTCTTCAACCTGTTCGACAAGCAGTTTCCGAAGGACGGCGGTCGCAACGTCGACGTGTACTACCTGGAGGATCCTTCCTCGATCCCCCAGGAGTTCGTCGACGGCTGGAACACCAACCACCTCAACTACACCCAGCGCGAGCTCCAGCAGGGGTACTGCTACTCGTACCCCGCGCAGTGTCGCCAGGCGATCAAGCACCCCGACCGCACCCACTGGATCTCTCAGCGCGCGCGGTTCGAGCCCATCGTCAAGTTCGGCGATCGGATCAAGCTTCAGGCGACGATCGACGTGCTCGACAACGTCATCTGGGGGGACAACGAGAACCTCGCCCAGACCCCGCTCTTCGCTGAGGTTCCGTCGAACACCACCCCCGACGGCACGGTCACGGACGCGATCTTCATCCGACGGCTCTGGGTCGAATGGACCACCGCCTTCGGACTCGTTCGCATCGGCCGCCAGCCATCCCACTGGGGGCTCGGCATCCTCGCCCACGACGGAAACGGCTTCAAGAACGACTTCGGCGACTCCTACGACGGCGCCACGTTCGATCGGATCGTCTTCGCCACCCGCCCCATCTCGGTGGTCCGCGGACTCGCCAGCACGTTCGGGAACGCGCCCGCTCCCGACGCCAGCAAGGACCCGTTCATCCTCGCGTTCGCCTTCGACAAGTTGGTGAACAGCGCGCCCACCACGTTCAGGAAGCAGCTCACGGACGACGAGACGCTCAGCGACGAGAACGCCGAGGGCGACGCCTTCATCCGCCGCTCGCCCATTTGGCTGAGCGACGCCGGCGACGATGTCTGGGAGACGGTACTCGCCCTCATGTTCCGCAAGGAGAACTGGGAGCTCGGCAAGGAGAAGAAGGAGGTCATGGACCTCACGGTGGGCTTCTACCTCATCCACCGCTGGCAGGCGGCGTCCAACAGCAAGGCGTGGATCCCCGACCTGTACGTCAACTGGAAGTTCCGGGGCTTCTTCGTCCAGGGAGAGGCGTACTGGATCGTCGGCAACACCGAGGCGATCGCGCCCACCATCGACAAGACCACCCAGGCAGACCTCTTCGGCACCGTCTGGCGGGCCGGCTACGAGAACCCTGCGTTCACCGGCCTCTTCGAGGTCGGCCATGCGTCGGGCGACGACGTCATCATCACCAGTGAGAACGACGTCTTCTCCGGGCGGCCCCTGCACAGCGACTTCAACGTCGGCCTCATCCTCTACGAGCAGATGCTCGCTCAGCGCACCGTCGAGAAGTTCGTCGGTGACCCCGACACCCAGGGACTCTGGAGCAACGGCGGCGTCTACAACAGCACCTACATCAACCCGCGCTTCAAGTTCCGCCCCGGCGACATCACCGAGTTCCGGCTCGGCCTCCTCGCTGCCTGGGCCGATGAGGTCGATGGGGCCGTGATTCCCACCCTGGATCGGGAAGACGGCACCAACGAGCGGGACGACGGCAACATCACGGAGAGCAAGTTCCTCGGCTTCGAGGTCGACGTGGGCGTGCACTTCACCTGGGCCGAGGGGCACATCATGCTCAGCTTCGAGGGCGGCTACATGCGCGCCGGTCCTCGGCTCGGCCGCATGACCCAGTACCTCGACCCGGCCGATGGTCTCGCGCCGACGCCGTACACGAAGGCCCAGTACGACCAGATCGCGCGCCGCCTCAACAACATCGGCACCCTCCAGTCGCGCGTCGCCTTCCTCTTCTGATGACGGCTGAGCGCGAGGCCGGCTGGCTGCACCGCACGCCCGTCACCGTCCAGTTCGAGGACGTCGACCAATACGGGATCGTTCACCACCCCCGGTACCTGCTCTTCATGGAGCGGGGCCGCGTGCAGTTGATGCGCGAGCTCGGGGTCGGCTCTGGCGCCCTCGACGGGAGCCAGCTCGGCCTCATCGTGGCCCGGGCTGATGTGCGCTTCGTTCGCTCGGCGCGGTTCCTCGACGAGCTGGTGGTGGAGCAAGGGTGCCTTCGCGCTGGCGCATCACGGATCGAGCTGGTCTATCGCATCCTGCGTGGCGCCGACGCAGTCTGTGAGGCGACCCTGACCCTCGCGTTCGTGGACGGCACCGGCAAGCCGACGCGCGCCCCCTCGGTCATTCGAGAGCAGCTTCGTGCCATGGGACCCAACGAAACGTGAGAGCCCCGCCCTATCGAGGCCCCCTACCCGCGCCCCTCGCCGCCGCCCGGCGCCGAGTCCTGCTCGCGGCGTGGCTCGGTCGGACGACGCCGACCACCATTGAGGTGGATGGCTTCAGCCTCCTCTTCGAGCCTGGACTCCCCGATCCGCGGCCAGCCCTCGGCTTCTCCACGGCGCGATTCCTCCTCGACGCCTTGGACCTCCGGCCCGAGGAGCGCGTGCTCGACATTGGATGCGGAGCCGGCTGGATCTCCCTCGCCGCCGCGCGAGCCGGCGCCAGCGTGGTCTCCCTCGACCCGAGCCCCAACGCCGCTCACTGCCTGCGCCGGTCCTCGCTGGTCGCGGGCCTCGGCGAGCCAGACATCCGCACGGGCGACGGCATCGAGCCGCTGCACCCCGACGAGACCTTCGACCTCGTGACCTGGATTCCGCCGTCCCTCGAGGGCCCCGCCGGGACTTCGGACCGAGCAGATCGCCTCGTGCTCGCCGATCGCAGCCGCATCACGGGCGTGCTCAAGGGCGTGCTCCCTCGCCTCGAGCGGGGGGGACGCCTGATGTTCCCCTTCCCCGACCGCGACGCGACGCCGTGGCTTCACGACGCCATGGCGAGCATCGGCTACCGCTTCACCCCGGTCGCCTACGAGAAGCCCCGCGTCCTGGGGCCGGTGCGCGTGTACAAGGCGTGGCCTGCTCGCCATGGAGCCGCTGGCGAAGTGCCCCCAGGAGATGCACTCCCTGGGGCTGCCTGGGTCCTCAAGGACCGTTAGCTCGCCTCACCGCGCTCAGACGGCGCGACCTGAGCGACCCGAGCGACGCCGCGCCCAGGCGACGGACAGGCACACGAGCAGCCACAGCCTCGAGGGAGCCTGCCCGCGACCGAGCGAGCACCCAGTCTCGGGATTCAGACACTCCTCCTGCTCGAAGTCGCGGATGCCATCGCAGTCGTGGTCCAGATTGTCGGAACAGTCGATGGGGCCACCGGGATAGACGGTGAAGCGCTGGTCGTCGCAATCGGTGGTGCAACCCGAGAAGCCATCGCCGTCCAGGTCCAAACCCTCATCGACGCCGAGGTCACAGTCGTTGTCGATGCCATCGCACACCTCGGGTCGCGTCAGGCCAACCGACGCGTTGGCGTCGTTGCAGTCGCCTGCGCAGAGGAACTCACCGTCGCCGTCGCCGTCCACCTCGCCATCGAGGAGGATCGAGTCGCAGTTGTCATCGACGCCGGTGCAGGTTTCGTCCATGCCCGGGTTCACCAGGGAGGAGTCCTCGTCACAGTCGCCAGCACAGCGGTCGTACCCGTCCTGGTCGAAGTCGATCTCCTGATCGACGAGCTCGTTGCAGTCGTTGTCCAGACCGTCGTCACAGATCTCGAGCGCGTCGGGGTTCACGCTGGCGTTGGCGTCGTCGCAGTCGCCGAAGGGCGGCGGCTGGTCCCCTCGGAACCCGTCCCCATCCACGTCCACGAGATCGTCGCCATCGCAGTCTTCGTCTACGCCGTTGTAGGGAACGTCGGGCACGCTCGGGCCGATGCTGGGGTCGCCGTCGTCGCAGTCGGGACCGCCGACCTCCCAGGAGGCGGCTCCGTCCTCGTCCACGTCGTCCAGATCCGCGCCGCTGCAGTCCTGGTCCACTCCGTCGTAGGGCACCTCGACCCCAGCGGGGCTGGTGTCGGCGTCGGTGTCGTCGCAGTCGGGGCCACCCACTGCGACGCCATCGAAGCCATCTCCGTCGGCGTCGACGAGATCGGCGCCATCGCAGTCCTGGTCGATGGTGTCGTAGGGGACTTCCGGGGCGCCGACGTAGATGGTGGGGTCGGTGTCGTCGCAGTCTGTGAGCGTCGCGGCGCGACCGTCCCCGTCGGCATCGATGACTTGCACGGTGAGGCGAGCGATCGTCCAGCCGTCGGCCGTCGACGCAGCACCTGACAGGTACCAGAAACGCAGGTCCGTGGAGGTGCCCGACGCCGCCGTGAGGTCAACGCTGTCCGTGCCATAGCCGAGCGAGTCCCCCCCGAAGACTCCCCCGCTCCCCGCCCCACCGGGGAAGGAGGCGAGGGGGGCGGCGGGGTACCCACCGACGGGGCTCAAGGTGGCCCAACCGACGCCGCTGTCCTCCTGCACGAGTCCCCCAGCCGCCGCGCCGGTGTCGTAGGCGTGCACCATGAGCAGCCGAGCATCGGTCGACGCTGGGAGCGTGCTGAGGTCGGCCGTCACCTCGAGGGTCGCGTCCATGCTCCCGCCAGCGCCCGACGCGCAGTCCGTGCACCAGGCCGAGGTGCCCTGCCAGCCAATGCCCGGAAGGGTCACGGGCTCGCCGAAGACCCAACCACCCGCGGGCAGGAGACCGCCGTCGCCCCCAACGAACTCGAACAGCGAGAGGGTGCCGTACCCGTCGCAGTCCTCGTCCAACCCGCCCTCGAGCTCATACGCGCCGGGAAAGAAGTCACCCTCCTCGGGGAGACAGTCGCTGGGCACATCATCCACCCGCACCCCGTCTCCGTCCCCGTCGCAGTCGAGCTTTGGCCCACCGTCGAACCCGATGGCCCCCGTGGAGCCGTCGAGGTCGAGGAAGGCCGCGTCGGCGCTCCCCAGGTCGCGCAGGGGGTCCAACGCGACGAGGCTGAGGTCATCGTCGAGGGGGTCGCCGGCGGTGAAGTTGATGAAGAACGGCTCCAGCTCGAGGTTCCCGTTCGTGCCCACTGGATTTGGGCTGGCCCCGGACCAGGGGCCCCCCGCGTTGTTCCAGGTGTTGCCGAACGACCAGGCGGGCGAGACGACACTGTGCAGGACCCCGACGCCGCCGAGGTTGTGGGCCACGAGGTTGCCGACCGCGGGCACGTTCGAGCTCGCCACCTCGACGCCTCCCCCGTTTCCGGGGGTGGAGGTATTGGCTGTGATGGTGTTGTTGGTGAGCTCGCCCACGGAGGCGAGGGCGACCAGGATCCCGCCCCGATCCCCGGTGTTGCCGTGGACGGTGTTGTTGCGCACCAGGCCTTCCCCGTCGAGCAGGAGGCCGCCGACGGTCCCCCCCACGTTGGCGCGCACGTCGTTGCACACGAAGGTCGTCACGAGCGGAGCGCCCGCGGGGCTGAAGATGAGGACCCCTCCGGCGCCACTGGTGGCCGTGTTGCCACGGATTTCGTTGCCGTAGATGTGCGGGGCGCCACCCGTCACTGCGATCCCGGCGCCCGAGTCCGCCGTGTTCCCCGTGATCACGTTCCCGCTGATTCGAGGGCTCGACTGGCGGGTGATGTACACGCCACCGCCGGCATCGATGACGATGGAGTCATCAGGCAAACCCTCCCCACCCGTCAGCGTGAAGCCATGCAAGAGCGCGGTGGAGGGCTCCTCGTCGTCGAAGAGCGCCGCCGGCATCCCGCTGCCGGTCGCGTCGATGATCGTCAGGGATGGACCACCGGTGGAGCGCACCGTGATGTCCTTCCCCCCGAAGTCGACGGGCCCGTACGTCCCGGGGAAGACGAGGATGGCGTCGCCGTCCACGGCGGCATCAATGGCGTCCTGGACCTCGACGAAGGGCGTGACCCCCGACGGCTCGACAAAGAGGGTGTCGGCGAGGACGGCCCGGGGAGCCAGGCAGAGGAGCAACACGGCGAGGGTCTTGCGCATCTTCAGAAGCTAGAGCACCGCACGGGGAATTGCTCGCACAGGCTCTGCGCTGCGGCTCCCCATGGCGGTCGAGGCTCAGGCCCTGCTACGTTCCCGGGCCTCGTGAACCCGATTTCGACACTTCTCGCCCGCATCCCCCTTGGTCGTCGCCCGAGTGCGGCGCCGGACCCGCCTCTCGTGGAGGACGGGACCTTTCACCAGTGGCTCCACGAGGTCTCTGGGAGCCACTCGGGGCTCGGTTGGAAGCTTGGGGGCGGAGTACCCGCGGCCCTCGCCCAGCGCCTCGACTCCGGCGAGCACCGCTTCGGGGACTCACCGCGCGACGAGCTCCGAGCCCTGTCGGGTGGTGAGAGCATCGACGCCTTCTCGGGGCGCGTCGCTGGGCCCCCAGGCGCGACGCCGTCGGAGAGGCTCCTTCAGGTCGCCGCCTGGGCCCGGGCTCTCAGCGAGGTCCTCGTGGCGCGGGCCCGCGAAGGGCACCCGATCGTTTCGTATCAGCGGCGGGAGGGCCGCTGGACCGCAGTCCCCGTCCCCACCGGCGATGCGGCGCCCCACGTAGGCATTCTCGATGGAGATCGACTTTGGATCATGGAGAGCCCCGCGGGGCGGCCCTTGACCGAGTTGGGCATGGACATCGGCTGGGCCCTCTCCGTTCGGAAGTTCGAGGAGATCGGGCCCGAAGGCATCGGACGCGCCGAGATCGCGGCGGTCGTCGCGCTGGACCGCAGGTCGATTCGAGGAGCCCGCCACGTACACCGGAGCGGGGGCCTCGAAGGGCCGTGGATCGGTGTCGGAATCGGCAACCGCACCCACCAAGCTCCGCCCCTCGAGCTGGTCGCAGCTTCTCGACTCGCACTGGAGGTCGGAGACCTCGCAGGTCTGATGCGCCGGGTCCACACCACCGCTGACACCTTCCTGGCCGATGCGGACGAGGATGCGCCGCGCTTCATCGCCCGCGACCTCACGAGACGTTACGGGGACCTGTGGCGACCGCGTCGGACCTGGCGCAAGCCGCCCCGCACCGACGGGCGCGAGGAGTACGTCGCTCGCACGCTGGACGGCCCCCCCCACCCCGGGGACCTGGACGCATTCGCGTACGCCCTCGGGGTGGCGCTGCATCGCTTCGAGGTGCGCCGCGCGGACAGCGGGGACCAGTCGCCCGCCTTCCGTGTGCCCTCCGGCGATCGGGACGTCCTCACGGCGGTCCGGATGAAGGACTCTTCACCGGAGCCCTTCTCCGACTTTCAGGCGCGGTTGAACACCCAGCGACTCCGCGAACACAGTGGACATGGACTGCTCTCCGAGTGGCAGCGGCGCTTGGCTCGCCAGCCGATCTCGCCTGCGGCTCACGAGGGTCTCCTGCACGCCATCGGAAACGCTTCTCGCCTCGATGGACCGGCGGCCGCGCTGACCGGAGTCGGTGAGGTCAGCTACTCGGAGCTCACGCCGCGGCGCGACGCGTCGTTCCGGGTCTTCTCCGGCACGACCCCGCCGGGGGCATCGCACAGCAGCGCCGTGGCCCTGCACGTGCACCGGATCGGCGATGTGCTCGACATCGTCCTCACGGCCCGAGGAAGCTACGCAGCCCGAAGCAGCGCGGCGGAGTTGCTCGATCTCGTCCTCGAGGCCCTCCCGCGCTGAGGTCTCAGCGGGACGAGGCCAGCGCCTCCTCCCACCGAGGCAGCACCACCTCCCACGCATGGTGGGACTCGACATGCTCCCGAGCGCGTACGCCGAGCTCCGATCGCCGCTCCTCGCTGCGGAGCAGGTCCCGAAGCGCGTCGCCGACCGCCTTCAAGTTGCCCGCGGGCGTCAGCCTCGCGGCCCCGCCGGTGATCTCGGAGAGCACGCCGCCGGTGCTGCTGACCACCGGGAGGCCACACGCCATCGCCTCGAGGATCGACCGGGCCCACCCGTCTTCGGAGGTCTGGGGCAACACCGCGAGGCGCGCTCGACGGAAGTACGGCACCACGTCCGGCACATCGGTGTGCAACGTGACGGGCAGCCCCTTGGCCTTGCGGCGGAGTCCGCCGAGATAGTTCGAGTCGGTGGCCGCCCCGACGATGTCCAGATGCCAGCTGTCCTGTGCCCAACCAGGAAGACCAGCAAACGACTCCAGAGCGATGTGGGCACCGCGTGACGGGGTCAATCGCCCCACGAAGACCACCCGCGACGGGTGCGACGGAGGCGGCGGGGCGGGGCTGAACTGCTGCGTGTCCACCCCCACCGGCACCGCCACGAAGGGCCGGTCCGGCGCCAACAACGCCCCAGAGTTCGAGGTCGGCACCAACACCGTGGCCGTCCTCTGCCGGCTCGCTCGAACCCTGCCGCGGAGCGACGAGAGGGGGTTCCGCGGGGCTGACTCCGGGGCCGGTGCCCCCATCTCCAGGACCGGGCACGACAGCCCCGCGAGGCTCGGTCCCAGGGAGACCGCGACGTCCGGCCGAAATCGGCGGGCCGTGGCTCGAATCGAGATCTCCAAGGCCGCCCGACCCCGCGCACCACTGGACGGTGCTGCTCGGACCAGCTCCACCTCGTGCGTCGAGGCCAGCCGCGCCGCCATCTCCTCGAGCACGCGGCCGCCGCCCGAGCGGGTCTGGGGGGGGAGTCGGTCGCTGACGATCAGCACGCGCATCACGCAAGGGTAGGCTGAATCCCATGCCGAAGAACCTCACCACCTGGATCGGGGTCGCCATCGTGGGCGGCCTCGTCGCCGGGCTTGCCTCGGCGACCAGCCCCGGCCTCGCCTCCGCGCTCTCCTGGCTCCACATCGTGGGCGACGTCTTTGTCGCCGCCCTGAAGATGCTCGTGGTGCCCGTGATCCTCAGCTCCCTCGTCGTGGGGGTCACGAGCATTGGGGACATCACCAAGATTGGGCGGATGGGCGGCCGGGCAGCGGTCTACTACCTCTGCACCACGGCGGTCGCGATCGCCATTGGCCTCGTGCTCGTCAACATCGTGCAGCCTGGCGTCGGCGCGGACCTCGCCGGCGCGAAGATGACCGAGCAGGCCCAGGCGGGGTCGGAGCTCACCGTCGACACCCTGTTGCGTGACTTCCTCGTGAGCAAGGAGCGAGGCGCCATCCGCAATCCCTTCGACTCCCTCGCCAGTGGCAATGTGCTCGGAATCATCCTGTTTGCGCTGCTCCTCGGCGGCGCGATCAGTGCGGTGGGCGAGAAGGCGAAGCCGCTCCTCGAGTTCTTCCGTGCCCTGGACGTCGTCGTGATGAAGGTCATCGACTGGGTGATGTGGCTCGCGCCGCTGGGTGTGTTCGTGCTGCTCCAGAAGGCTCTCGCCGCTGGAGGGCTCGACGCTCTGCGGGCCCTGGCAGCCTATTCACTGACGGTGTCGGGCGCCCTCGCTTTGCACGGCCTCGTCGCGCTCCCGCTCATCGTGCGCTTCGTGGGCGGTCTCAATCCCCTGACCTGGCTACGAGGAATCCGGCCCGCTCTCGCCGTCGCCATCTCGACCGCGTCGTCCGCGGCGACGCTCCCGGTGACCATCGAAGCCTGCGAGGAGAACCTGGAGGTTCCACCCCCGGTTGCGTCGTTCGTCCTGCCGCTGGGCGCGACGATGAACATGGACGGCACGGCACTCTACGAGGCGATCGCTGCCCTCTTCGTGGCGCAGGCCTATGGAATCGACCTGAGCGTGAGC
>JAGSHC010000226.1 GCA_023954745.1 Deltaproteobacteria bacterium
GGGCGTCGGTCGCGGCGGCGGCGGCGTCGCCTTCAGCGGCGGGGGCGTCGGCTTCGCCGCCTCCACACGCGGACACCATCACGGCGGTGGACAGACTGAGGGCGAGCAGGGTCGTACGGAACAGGGTCATGAGCAGGTCTCCTCCCAGGAGATGCCGGGCCGGAGGGCCTGGCGGCGGCGAGACTACATCGGGGGAGGAAAACCGTCGCTCAGGTCCCGTCGCCCGGGCGCCGAGCCCTCCAGGTCACTCCGAGCAAACCGGCGACAAGTAGGACGTTCAGGGCTGCCCAGGGGCCTCTCCAGGGCGCTGGTCGCCAGCGGAGGACGACCTCGTGCTCACCAGTCGGAACGCGCACGCCCACGTGCCCTGGGAGAAGCAGGCTCGTCGGTACGACCTCCCCATCGACTGTCGCTTGCAGCCTCGGGTGCCAGCTCATGGCCACCTTGAGCCAGGCGTCGCTGTGGTCCGCGCGAACGCGCAGCGTGCGCGACCCCATCCCCCGGATGGGTGCCCCCCCATCGAGGACCGCCCCCATCCTGCTCCCGTCGGGCAACCCCGCCAGAAGCGACGGAGCGGGACTCTCAATGAAGCCCCGCCGCGCGAAGTCCCCCGACTCCTGCCGGGCCCCGAGGGCCACCGCGGGGTGTTGGGCGACGCGCCAGGCCCCGGACTGCCACCACGCCAACGACAGACCATCGAGCGAGGCGCCAGGCGACTCCATCAGCAGGTCGGCGCGCACCAGGGAGGCATCGGGGAACGAGGAGCCCACTCCCTGCAGCCGGTACCCCTCTTCATTGCGATGAAGAAGTCCTGCCAATCCCAGTGCGGCCGCTCCCTCTGCGCTGGCGGACTCTGGGTTGCGCGTGAACCACCACCCCATCTCGAACCCGTGGCTGTAGTGGTGCATGGGCCGCCCCACGGTGGCCACACCCTGGCGCTGAAGCCACGACATGGCGGTGGTGCTCGCCACCAGCTCGTTGGGGAACGTGGCGAGGATCGAGCCTCCGGCTGAGAGGTCGGCGCCGGCCGCCTCGACTCCCTCGATGGACGGACGCCAAGACTGCAAGTCACTGCCCGCCTGGCGCGCGATGGTCAGCTGCTTCGCGCCGCCAATCATTGCCAGCGCGGTGGCTGCCGCGAGGGCCGCGAGGCTGGCCATGGGCGCGAGACGAGCCGCGCCACCGATGCGCGCCCGCAACCACGTCACCCCTTCGGGGGCGGTGGTCGCGATGAGCCAGGGCACGACGAGGTGGATGCCCAGGAGGTAGCGCTGGTCATGGAACCGCCCGAGGAGGGGAAGCTCGTTCATCCAGTCGCCCCACGTCGCCCGGCCCGCCATGAGCAGCACCAGCGCGAAGAGGCTCACCGCCAGCGGACGAGCGACAGGCGACGACGCCCGCACCAGGCCCATGAGCCCCAGCGCAAGGGCCGCGGTCCATACGCCGGGCCGGCCCCCGTCGAGGAACCGGCCCCCGAGTACGCCTTTGAGGACGTCGAGCAGGCCGTAGCTGCGTCCTCCCGCCTCCATCGCAGAGTCGTTGACGGCGCTCAGGTCGCTCGCGAAGGGGATGAGGAATCCAGCGGCGAGGACTGCCGCGCCCACGCCCGCGAGGGCCAGCCAGCCGAGGCGCCGTCCCAGCGACGGCAAGAGAGAGCCGCCCCCCATCTCGCTTCGGCGCGCGAGCAGCGCGCCTCCCACCACCAGCACGCCCGCCACCAGGGGCACGACCCAGCCGGCGACGAGGTGGGCGCGCACCACGAGAGACATCAGCGTCGCCGCCAGCGCGAGGCGTCGCCACCGTGCCCACCCCGCCAGGGTGGACCCCTCTGGAGGATGCGCCGCCGCCACGAGGGCGGGAATGGCCAACGCCGCGAGGACCCCGCCGAGCGCCTGGGGCGCCAGACCTGCCCCTTCGAAGGAGTAGGACAGCGGGGTGTGCCCGTAGATGTCGGCGCTGCGCAGCGTCGCGGCCACCAGCGCCCCAAGAGCCGCGCGCTCTCGCGTCAGCCCCAGCCAGCGCCCGCCGACGAAGCATCCCAGGGGAATGAGCAGAGCCATGGCCGCCATCAGGAGCGCCATGGCCTGGTACGGCTCGATGCCCGCCATCGCCACCACCGCCGCTGCCTGGTGAGCCAGGTGGGGGTAGCTGTGGAGCAGGGGGTAGCCCCAGTTGGGGCCATCGAGCCAGGGGTCCTGGAACGCGGCCCAGCCATGCTCGCCCAGCGCGTCGGCGGCGCCCTCGGTCATGTGGCCGTGCAGGAGGAGGTCGTTGCCCGGCGGATCGATGAAGGTGGCCGGCAATGCCGCGAACAAGGCCGCGAGGAGCGCGACCAGGAGCATCAGGGGGATGCGAGACGCGGGGCGGGCGGGGTCGCTCATCCGCGCGGAGGGATCAGGGGGTGCCCGGGATGTAGGGCGGGGTGGCCGCCGACGAGGGGTCGATGACCCCCATCTCGGAGGGCCAGGCCATCCCGGGCACACGGTGCGATGGGTCGAAGCGGCCCGAGGTCCCGAGGCGACTCTGGGGGTACGTGCAGCTGTAGAGCAGGTTGGCGTTGCTGGTGCAGCCGAAGCCCGAGCGGCCCAGGGCGGCATTGGGGAAGCGCGCCGACGCGACGATGGTGCCGCGGTTCCAGTTCACGGAGCCAGCCTGGAGGATGCCGGCGAGTCCCGCGAAGCGCCGCTCGCTCTCGGTGAAGATCGCAGCTGACAGGCCAAAGGGATGCGCGTTGTAGCGCTCCACCGCCTCCTCGGCGGAGTCCACGAGCTGCGCGAGCAGCAACGGTCCCTCCACTTCTTCGGGCGAGATGACGCCTGCAGGCAACGGGCCATCCTCGAGGACCACGAGCGCGGGCGCGACATAGCTCTGGCCCTCGCGCCGGAGAGCGGGTTCCAGCTGCTCGGCTCCCCCCTCCACTGCGAACTCCAGCCCCGCCTTGCCCCACTCCCGAAGGTGCAGAGTGAATCGCTGCTTGAGCTCTTCGCTGGCGAGAGGTCCGCAGAAGACGTCACGCTCCTGGGGGTTCCCGATGGTCAGACCACGCATCAGGGCCACCACGCGCGTGAGCAGGTCGCGGGCCACCTCCTTCTCGACGAGGACGCGCGATGTGGCGTTGCAGCGCTGTCCCGCGGTCAGATAGGCGCCGCTGACCACCTCGTAGGCGGCGCGGTCCAGATCGGCGTCCGCGCAGACGATGGCCCAGCCCTTGCCGCCGCACTGCAGGGCGACAGGCTTCTTGTCGCTCAGCTGAGCACGCAAGGCACGCCCCATCCGCGGGCTGCCGGCGCCCACGACGAGTGCCACGTCTGGGTGGTTGACGAGCATCTGGCCGATGGGGTCGCGCGGGCCTTGCACCAAGGCGAGGACCCCGGGGGGGATGCGGGCAGAGTCGATGCACATGGCCACGAGCTGGGAGGTGAGGGGCACCAGGCTCGAGGGCTTCCAGACCACCGTGTTGCCTCCCAAGAGGCAAGGCAGCACCTGTTGAATCGCGCCGTAGACGGGGTACGGGGCCGGCGTCAGCACCGCGGTCACGCCCAGGGGCCCGCGCTCGATGCTGCCCACGGACGTGGGGTGGGGCTCGGACCGGAGAATCTCGCGCCCCTGTTCGATGAGCAGGTCGACCGAGCGCTCCGCCGCGGCGCACTCGAGCATGCACTCCCACACCGGCTTGCCGAGCTCCCGCGCGGCCATGTGCGCCAGCAAGTCCCGGCGGGACTCCAGCATCGTGCGGACCCGCAAGAGGAAGCTCGCGCGCTCATCGACGCTGGCGGACGCCCACCGTGGTCCGGCGTCACGCGCCGCGGAGACCGCTTCGTTCACCGCGTTCTTGCGGTAGGGAATGCTGTCGAGGGTCACGCCAGTCGACGGATCCACGTCGACGACGAAGCCATCCCCGGACTCCTGATAGAAGGAGCCGCGCAGATAGTCGCCCTTGTGCAGAAACGTGAGGGAGCGCTCCATTGCGGCGCGCCAAATAGCAGCCAGAGGCCCCACGAGCAACGATCCGTTTGCCCCGAGCCAGATATGGTTCCCCCCGTGCGCACTCTCCCCATCCTCTGTCTGCTCGCTCTCGCAGCCACCTCCGCCCCCGGTTGTGGACCCCAACCCACCGACTCCGAGCCCATCGCTCTGTGGCAGGGAGTCCGCTACGACTGGGAGGACCTCAGCCACCGCATCGCGTACCTCCGCAGCGCCGTCTCGGCTCCGGCCGCGGACGGCTCTCTGGACGCGCAGCTCGGGATCATCGGCGGCAACTTCTCCACGGGCGGCTTCGGCTCGGACATCCCCAGCTGGACGATGTCGTGGATGGCCGTGGACAGTGATCTGATCCAGGTCGCCGAGCAGGACGTCACCTTCGCCATCGGGCCGGACGGTCGCACCGAGCAGGCCCTGGAGATCGACCTGGCCGCCCTGGGTCTCGATCAGTGGCCCAACCACCACGTGGTGTTGCGCGGCGTGACCTACGACACCGACGTGCCGCCGGAGCCGGGCGCGGACCCGAGCTACGACGTGTCCCACGGTTGGACGCCCCAGGCCCTGGGTGCCGGCCTGTCGGGGACGCCTGAGCGCACGGGGGACACGCTGGCCGTCGGCGCTTGGATGGAGTTCAAGGCGGGGCCGCTGGATCGGCCGCCCATGAACGCCTCGGTGCCCTTCGCCAACGTGGCGGGCGTCCTGCACCTCTCGGTCATCGGCTCCCGCGCCGTGGCCAGCTCGGGCTCGCTCCAAGCGGACGACTACATTCTTCGCGACGCGCCCTACACGGTCATCGAGCCCCTGCCCGTCGCCGACCGCACCCTCGCCATCGCGGGCACCGAGGACCAGCCGGTGGGGATTCCCCTGCTCTACGGCTGGCGCATGGAGCTCAACGAATCCATCGGCCTCGAGGGGCGCTATCTGCGCGCCTTCGGGGTGCGCCTCGAGAGCTGGTCCTACGACGCCGCGAGCGGAGTCGGCACGGGGGTCTGGGACTTGTTCTGCAGCCACAGCTCCCTGGTGGAAGAGGGCGACCTCGAGGTCGAGTTCGAGGTCCAGGCCGGCATGCTCCAGCCACCGGGGGAGGGCTCCGCAGAGCTGATCACCGCCACGTCCGACAGCGGAGTGGGGCCCGAGGTGTGGAGCTGTGACGCGGCGGGCGCGTGCACCTTGATCGAATCGGCAGAACCCGCCGAGTGAGAGTCGCCGTGGTCTGCGCCGACCGGGGGGTTCCCTGGCTCGGTCGCGGAGGTGCCAGCTCGCATCTGCGCGGAATCGCTCACGGCTACGCATCCTGCGGAGCCGATGTGGAGGTGTGGGTCCGCACCTTGTCCCCTCGCCACGGGGCGCCCACGCTGCCGCCGCCGGGCGTTCGGGCGTTGGAGGGGCCAGGCGAGCGTTTCGGCGCCTGGGTCGGGAGCCAGGGGCGCCGCTTCGCGCCGGACCTCGTCCACGAACGTCACGCCCTCGATGGGGGCGTCGGCGATGTCGGCGCTCGGTGGCTGCTCGAGGTGAACGCCCCGCTGGTCTGGGAGGAGGCTCTCTTTCGGGGGGGACGCATGCACCGGCGGCGGCTCGGCAGAGAGCGGGCTCAGCTCGCAGCGCCTCCCGAGGTCATCGCCGTGTCCGGAGCCCTGGCGCGGTGGATCGCCCGCCCGGGCGTGCGGGTGGTGCCCAATGGCGTGTCATCCCTGCCACCCCGCGCCGTGGCCCCGCTGCCCTTGCCTCCCTCCGCCCCGTTCGTCCTGGGCTTCGAGGGCACCTTCAAGGCCTGGCATGGGCTTCTGGGAGAGATCGAGGGCTTGAGGGCGGTGCCAACGGGGGGACGCCGCCTCGAGGTGCAACTCGCGGGAGAGGGCCCAGAGCGGGAGAGGGTCCTCGCCGCGTTGCGAGGGGCGGGCGTCGAGGCCGTCTGGCTCGGCGCCCTCACGGAGGGCGAACTCCGACTCGCCCGTGGTGGGTGGAGCGCCGCATGGATGCCGGCCGCTCCGTGGCCTCCGCCCGGGGCCCAGGCTCTCGAGAGTCTGGCGGGAGAGACCGTGCCTGAGCGATGGTTTGCTCCGTTGAAGGAAGCCGAGGCGGCCGCTGCGGGTCTCCCTTTATGGAAGGGAGGAGCGCTCGTGCCGTCGCCGCCATCGCCCCGGACCTGGCAACAGATCAGCCGTGGCTTGTTGGAGCCCACCAGCGATCTTGGGCGCAGCCCCTCGGTTTCCTGGGCCGGTCCTTCGTGGGATAGTGGGGCCCTGCGCTCATGAGCGAACCCTCGCCCAACCCTCCGGAGGCCCCCGCCCCGGAGACGCCGTCAGTCCCCGGCTGGCCCCGCGATCTCCCAGTGGGTCCATACCTGTCTGGCATGTTGCCGGTGTTCTCGTGGCCCATGGGCCGGGTGGCGAAGCGGTACTTCGATCACATCAAGTCCGACGACGGCGAGCTGGCGGCGGTGCGGGGCGCGGCGAGCGAGGGCTCGCTGGTCTACGTCATGCGTACGCGCTCGGTGCTCGACTACCTGTTCTTCAACCACTTCCTGCGCAAGCACGGCCTGCCCCTGGCGCGGTTCGCCAACGGCGTGCGCACCCTGTTTGCCGCCCCCCTCGCCGACCAGCTCCGGGCAGCCTGGGTGCGGTTCGGTCAGCGGCGGCGGGGTCAGCTCCCTCTGCCGGATCCCATCGACAGCGGCCACCTGGGCGAGCTCGTGGAAGGCGGCCACCCGACGCTGCTCTTCATGAAGCATCGCGCCCAGGTCTTCGGCCCGGGGGTCAACAACACGACCGACGTGGTGGAGGTCCTGGTCGAGGCTCAGCGCAAGACGGACAAGCCCATCTTCGTGGTGCCCCAGGTGCTGGTGTGGGAGCGCGCGCCCGACCGCACGCACCGGGGGTTCTGGGACGTGGTCCTGGGAGACCCCGAGTCGCCCTCCCGCGGCCGGAAGCTCGCCTTGTTCCTCCAGCACCGCAAGCACGCCGTCGCGCGCATCGGCAAGCCGGTGAACCTGCAGGAGTTTCTCGCCGAGCACGAGGGGCAGCCCGACGCGCGCGTGGCGAAGAAGCTGCGCTGGATGCTGCTCGGCTTCCTCTATCGCGAGCGCAAGGTGGTCAAGGGCCCCAACATCCGGCCTCGGCGCTGGTTGTTCGACCGGATCTTGAGCGAGCCGGCGGTTCGGGTCGCCATCGAGAAGGAGGCGGCCACGCAAGGCAAGCCGCCGGAGGTCATCGAGAAGCGCGCCCGCAGGATCCTCGACCGCACCGGCGCGGACTTCCGCATGGGCGTCATCATGTTCATGCGCTGGATCATGGATCAGGTGGTGAAGCGGATTTACTCCGGGGTCGAGTTCGGGCCCGAGGACGCGGAGCGCATCCGCGAGGCGTCCCGCAAGGGCACGGTCCTGCTGCTGCCGACCCACCGCAGCCACTTCGACTACCTGCTCCTCAGCTGGATCGTCTTCTACCAGGGGATGGTGCCGCCCCACATCGCGGCGGGCATCAACCTCTCGTTCTTCCCCATGGGCCCGCTCTTCCGACGGTCTGGTGCGTTCTTCATCAAGCGCAGCTTCGCGGATGACCCGCTGTACAAGACCCTCCTGGACCACTACATCCGCGCCCTCACGGCGGAGGGGTACATGCAGGAGTTCTTCATCGAGGGCACCCGGAGCCGCACCGGCAAGATGCTCCCGCCGAAGATCGGCCTGCTCGGCACCTACGTCGAGGCCATCGCCGACCGCGTGGCCCCGGACATCCAGATTGTCCCCATCTCCATCGCCTACGAGAAGGTCGTGGAGGAGGGTGCGTACCGCCGCGAGCTCACGGGGGGCGCGAAGCCCAAGGAGTCGGCGGGCGAGCTGGTGAAGGGGGCTGGCGTGCTGCGCCGGCGCTTCGGTCGCGTGTACGTGCGCGCCAACCGCCCCATCTCCATGAAGGAGGCGCTGGCCACGCTGCGCACTCCCTACCGCGAGCTGACGGTCGACGACCGCAAGGACTTCCTCAAGCGATTCGGGGCGCACATCCTGGCCGAAATCCAGGATGTGACCGTGGTCACTCCCTCGACGGTGGCGGCCACGGTGCTCCTGACCCACGACCAGCTGGGAATCACGCGCGAGGTCTTCTTGCGGCGGGCTCGCTTCATGACCCGGTTCCTGGAGGAGCGGTCGGCGCAGTTCTCCGAAGCGTGGTCCTTCCCCGAGGATGCGCTCTTCGAGGCCATCTCGATGTTCGCCGAGGCGAAGCTCGTGGAGGTCGTGCGGGGCGACGAACGCGACCAGGACGTCATCGCCATCAGCCAGGACTCCGAGCGCCGCATCACGCTCGACTATTACAAGAACAACATCCTCTTCCACTTCGTTCCGGCCGCGTTCGTGTGCACCGCGCTGGTTCTGGGGCGGGAGGACGTGGAGCACGAGACCCTCGCGGCGGCCCGCAAGCGCTTCGACTTCCTGGTGCGGCTCTTCGACCAGGAGTTCTTCTTCCACCCGGACGTGCCGCAGTCTCATGTGCTCGCCGAGGCGGGTCGCTTGCTGCAGCGCGAGGGGGTCGTGGAGCTCACCCTCGGGGGACACGTCACCGCGTCTGGCGGACTCGCGCCCGTGCAAGCTGACGGTGAGCGGCCCGAACCCGCCGAGCGCAGCCCGGACGAGCTGTGGGGCATGAGCGAGGAGGCCCTGGCGGGGGACATCCACATCACCGTCACCGACCGACCGAAGTCGCGACTCCTCATCGCCACCCTCCGCAACTTCTTCGAGGCGTACTACGTGGTGCTCGAGGGGGCGTCGGTGATCCGTCGGGAGGGTCCGATGCCCGAGAAGGCCCTCGTGGACACGCTGCTCGCTGCCGGACAACGCATGTATCTGACCAGCAACATCGTGCGCAGCGAGGCGGTCAGCAAGCAGAACGTGACCAACGCGGTGCGGCACTTCCGAGCCATGGGTGTGCTCGTCGGCGTCGATGGCAGCAGCGACCGCGCGGCCCCGTTGGCGTTGGACGAGGAGCGCCACGAGGACTACGCCCGGCCCCTGCGGGCCCTGTTTCACAGCAAGTCCCTGCGCCCGGACGACGGAGCGCTGTACTGATGGGCGACGTGCACGGCGGCCCGGCGACACCGGGTCGCATCGCAGTGGTGTGTGGCGGTGGTGGCATCGTCGGCGGGGTGTTCGAGGTCGGAGTGCTGCGCGCGCTGGACCAGGCCCTCGGCGGCGGGGTGGTGAACTCCGCCCAGATCTACGCCGGAGCCTCAGCCGGAGCGCTGCTCTCCACGCTGCTCGCCGCAGGGGTGACACCTCAGGAGATGGACCATGTGGTGGTCCGCGGAGCCCGCAACCGTCGCAACCTGCCCCCTCTGAAGCGCACGTCGGTCTACGGCCTGAATCTGGCTCCCTTCGTGGGCGCGGCGGCGAAGTTCCCCCTGCGCATGCTCGCTGGGTTCGGGCGTTCCTTGCTGCCGGGTGAGAGCTCGCGTCCTGCGGACGCGGTGTTCGAGGCGCTGCGTGTGCTGCCCCCAGGGGTCTTCAGCAACCACCCGTTGGGCGACTATGTCGCGTCGGCGATGCGGGCTCTTCGGCTGGAGGACAGCTTCCGGTCCTTCGACAGCGAGCTCTTCATCCCGGCCATCAACCTCGACACGGGGCACCGCGTCGTCTTCGGGGAGCAGGGGGCGCAGGACGTTCCGGTCAGTCTCGCCATTCGCGCGTCGGCGGCGGTGCCGCTGCTGTTCCAGCCGGTGCGTATCGCGCATCAGGACTTCGTGGACGGCGGCATCGAGCGCAACCTGCCGGTGGATGTGGCGGTGAAGCACGGCGCGAGCCTGGTCATCGCCATCAACCCCATGGTGCCCATCGTGAACGACCCGGCCACCGAGGGCTCCATGAGCCAGGGGTACAGCTACCTCGCGGATCGAGGCATGGGGGCGGTGGCGGACCAGATGCTGCGCTTCATGATTCGCAGCCAGGTGGTGTACGGGCTCCAGCAGCTGCAGGACCAGTACCCCGAAGTGGACATCGTGCTCTTCGAGCCCGAGGCCAACGACCAGCTTGTCTTCGACTACCACCTGATGCGGTACAGCTCGCGGCAGCAGATCGCAGGGCACGCGTACGAGAGCACCAAGGAGCGGATCCTGCGGGATGGCGACAAGCTCGCCGCCATCTTCCGGCGCCACGGGCTGAGCCTGGACCCCGAGCGGCTGGGGCCGCGGAAGAGCAAGGAGCAGACGGAGACCCTGACCCGGCGCATCGCGCGGCGGGTGGAGAACCTGCCGGGCATCCGCAATCTCGTGGGGAACCACGACGCCGAGCTGCCGTTCTAGGGACGTCGAGCCCTGTCCGGGCACGTCGAGCCGTGGTGGTCACTCCGGAGACCAGTCATCGTTCCCGCCGTGTGACCTGGAGACCCCTAGCGTGCGAATACCCCCTCCCAGGAGTGTTCATGCCCGCTCGATCTCTCGTCCGCCTCTCTGTCACCGCCGCCTCCATCGTCTTGCTCTGCGGGTACAGCGACTGCGCCCAGACCCTGGATGGCGCGGGTGGCGGCGGCAGCTCGGCGAGCACCGACCCCTTCGCGGGGGGCTCGGGCGGGGGGACGGACCCCGGCACGGGCACGGGCGGGGGCTCTGGGGGCTCGGGTAGTGGCTCGGATGGGACGGGCGGCGGCGGCGACGGCGCGGGGACCGACGAGGGCACCAGCGGGGGAGGGGACCCGGTGACCGGTGGCAGCGGGGGCTGCAGCGGCGAGGGGGTGTGCGTGCAGAACTTCCCGTTCACCCACACCGCGAACAGCCTCGACAGCGACCGCAGCGAGTGGAACTCCTACCCCGGCTGCGGGGGCCAGGCAGAGAATGGGCCGGA
>JAGSHC010000312.1 GCA_023954745.1 Deltaproteobacteria bacterium
CCGCCGCCGCCGGCTCGGGCTCCGGCGAAGGGGAGCTGGCCACCGCGCCGATGAGCTTCTTGAGACGCTGGAGCGCCGGCGCCACCTCCGGGTGCTGCTCCATCCCCCGGGTCAGCTCCTGATAGGTGACCAGCAGCGAGTAGGCGAGCATCGACTCGTTGAGCTTCTCGTAGGCAAGCGCCTTGATGACGAGCCCGTCATAGAGCAGAGGGTTCAGGCGAAGCGCCGACGACGCCGAGTTCACCGCACGCTCGTAGTTCCCCGCCTCGAGGTCCTCCTGGGCAAGGTCCATCTGGCGCTTTGCCTCCTCACTGAGGTCCGCATGAGCCGTGAGGGGAGCGAGGCAGAGCGCCGCCAGGAGCAGCATCGACAGAGCACGCGTCACTGGGTGCCCCTTCGCGTCGCGCCTCGCTGGAGCTCCCGTTCGTCTGGCGTGATGGTCCCCGAGTCGTCCACGACGTCGGTGACCTTCGCCTCGAGCATGAAGTCCCACGGCTCGTCCTCGCCCGTGTAGTCGACGACCATCTGGAACACGTAGTGCCCAGGCGCCACGACCTTGGCGAGGTAGGTCCAGTTCTTCATCAGGGGAAACGACCGCCGCTCTTTGACGGAGGAGAGCTCGAAGATGGTGAAGTTGCCCTCGCCATCGCTCACCGCGACTCCGACGAGGTCCGCCGCAGGGCGACGGTCCTTCCCCTTGAGGGGCTCGATGGGGCGCAACTCGATGCGGGCCGATTGCAGGGGCTCGTCCACGCCCTCGGCGAACCCCCACACGGAGCCGGTGATGGTCTTCGGCTCACTGCTCTTCGGCGCTGCGATGGCAGAGACGGGAACGAGCAGACACAGCAGCAACGGAACAATCAGCTTGTGCACGGAAGGACCCCTCACGGACGAATCATATCCCTGCCCGCCCGCTTTGGCGCCGAGTCCGATGCCGGGCTACCCTCCCGCGGCACTCTTGCTCGAGGACTCCATGAAGACTGCGCTTCGGAAGAAGCTGCTCCGCGACATGCTCTTCGCACGTCGTTTTGAAGAGCAGTGTTACCAGGACTACCAAGTCCGCAAGATCGGCGGCTTTCTCCATCTCTATCCGGGACAGGAAGCGTGCGCCCACGGGGTCATGGCTGCCGCGCGGCCGGGTGAGGACTACGTCATCACGGGGTACCGCGACCATGTGCACGCCCTCGTGTGTGGGGTGCCGGCCAAGGAGGTGATGGCTGAGCTGTACGGGAAAGCGACCGGCAGTTCCGGCGGCTTCGGCGGCTCGATGCACATCTTCGATGCGAGCAAGCACTTCATGGGGGGGTACGCCCTCGTGGGCGGGCCGTTCCCCCTCGCCGCGGGCCTCGCGAAGGCCCTGAAGATGCAGGGGCGCGACGAGATCGCCATCTGCTTCCTCGGTGACGCCGCCAACAACCAGGGCACCTTCCACGAGACGCTGAACATGGCGTCGGTGTGGGAGCTGCCGGTCCTGTTCATCTGCGAGAACAACCTCTACGGCATCGGCACCTCCATCGAGCGCAGCACCGCCGAGCTCGACCAATACAAGCGCGTGGCTGCCTACAGGATTCCTGCCGCCCAGGCGGACGGACAAGACATCGAGGTAGTGCACGAAGCCGCCCAGATCGCGGTGAACCACGTGCGCGAAAAGGGCACGCCCTACTTCCTCGAGTTGAAGACCTATCGATTCCGTGGCCACTCGATGTCCGACGGCGGCGCGTACCGCAGCAAGGAAGAGGTCGAGGAGTGGCGCAAGAAGGACCCGCTGGAGATCCTGCTCGCCCGCATGATCGAAGACGGTGAGATCACGCGGGAGGAGTACGACGCCTGGGATGAAGAGATCCTGAGCGAGATCGAAGACGAGATCGTGCCCTTCGCGGAGAACAGCCCCGACCCCGACCCCGCAGACCTCACCCGCTACGTGCTCGTCGAAGACGACCCCTACGTGCACGGTGGTCCCAGCAAGGGAGGCGCATAGCCATGGCGCAGATGCAGTTCTGGGACGCGATTCGACGCGCCTACGACGAAGAGATGGCCCGTGACCCGATGGTCATCACCATGGGCGAAGACGTCGCCGTCGCCGGCGGGACCTACAAGGCGACCAACGGCCTGTACGAGACCTACGGCGGGGAGCGCGTCATCGACACGCCCATCAGCGAAGGCAGCTTCATGGGGATCGCGACGGGCGCCTCGATGCTCGGGGTACGGCCCGTGGTCGAGATCATGTCCGTGAACTTCGCGTGGCTCGCCATGGACCAGCTGTTCAACAGCGCGGCGAAGATTCGCTACATGTCGGGCGGGCAGCTGATGTGCCCGCTGGTGGTCCGCTCTCCGGGCGGCACCGCACACCAGCTCGCCGCGCAGCACAGCGCGCGGATGGAGAAGGTGTTCATGGGCATCGCGGGGCTGCGGGTCGTGACGCCGAGCAACCCAAAGCAGGCGTACGGCATGCTCAAGGCGGCCATTCGCTGCAACGACCCAGTCTTCATCAACGAGCACGAGCGCATGTACAACCTCGCGGGCGAGGTCCCCGACGAGGAGTACTTCCACCCCCTCGAGGGCAGCGAAGTGGCTCGCCCCGGACGCGACATCACGCTGTTCGGATACAACATCTCCGTGCACTGGTGCCTGCGCGCCGCCGAAGAGCTGAGCAAGCAGGGCATCGAGGCGGAGGTCGTCGACCTCTTCGCCCTCAACCCCCTGGACCGCGAGGGCATCAAGGCATCGGTCAGCAAGACGCACCGCGCGATCATCGTCGAGGAGGCCGAAGCGCCCGTGGGCGTCGGCTCCGAGGTGATGGCCATCATCAACGAAGAGTGCTTCTGGGAGCTCGACGCTCCTCCGGCGCGGGTCTCGGCGGTGAACACCCCCATTCCCTATGCCGCCAACCTCGAGAAGCTGGTGATTCCCACTGAGAAGGACGTCGTCAGCAAGGTCTTGGAGGTCCTCGGCCGTGGCTAAGAAGCCCATCCTGATTCCGCAGCTGACCGCCACCATGGAGGAGGGCTTGCTCGTCTCCTGGGTCAAGTCCCTGGGCGAAGAGGTCAAGCGCGGCGACGTGCTCGCCGAGGTGGAGACCGACAAGGCGGTCATGGACGTCGAAGCGTTCAGCAACGGCTTCCTGTCCGGCCCCCTCGTGGACGAAGGTGAGACGGTGCCCGTCGGCCAGACCATCGGCTGGATCGTGAAGACCGCCGAAGAGGTCGAAGAGGGCACGGCCTCGGTCGGCGCTGTGGCCACGACGCAGCCGGACTTCGAGCCGGACGAGGTCAAGACCACCGAGCTCCCCGCGGTCAAGCTCCCGCCCACGGCGCCGGAGACGGTGCCGAGCACTGGTGCGCCAGCCCCCCGCCCGCCTGGCGGAGCATCGCCCTTTGCCCGCTCCATCGCGGGCGGAGCCGCGCTCGACCTCACCTGCATTCGCGGCACGGGCCCTGGCGGCGCCGTGGTCGCCGCGGACGTCGTGGCGGCGCTGCGCAGCAGCGGGCCCAGCGCAGGAGCAGGACTCCCAGGACTCAGTGCGTCGATGCTCGACGTCCCCGGCGAGGGTCGGGCAATGAAGCCCATCGAGAAGGCCACGGCCCACGCCATGACCGCCTCGATCACCCTCCCCACCTTCAAGGTGACACGGAACATCCGCCTCGACGCCCTGATCCGCGCCAGCAAGAGCGCTGGTGTCTCGGTGACGGTGGCCATCGCAAAGGCCTGCGCCCTGGCGATGAAGACGCGTCCTCTGATGAACGCTGCCTACCAACCCGGCGACCGCATCGTGGAGCGGGACCAGGTGGACGTCGGCATCGCGGTGGACTCGGGCAGCGGCCTCGTGGTTCCGGTCCTTCGAGACGTGGGCAACCGCGACGGCGACGACCTCAGCGGCGACTGGAAGGAGTTGGTGGGACGCGCCCGCACCCGCCGACTCAAGCCCGCCGACTACGAGCACCCCACATTCACCGTGTCGAACATGGGCATGCTGGGCGTCGACTGGTTCGACGCCATCCCCACCGTCGGCACGAGCTCCATCGTGGCCATCTCGGCCCCGAACCGCGACGGCGAGGCGCCGTTCACGGTCACGGCGGATCACCGGGTGAACAACGGAGCGGACGTCGCCTACTGGCTCGGCGCCCTCAAGGAGATCATCGAGCAGCCCGGCGACTGGCTCGCCCCCAAGGGCAGCGCCATCCCCGAGGGCGACTGGGACTACGACGTGGTCGTCATCGGTGGCGGCCTCGGCGGAGAGGACGCCGCGCGCGACCTCGTCTCCCATGGCCTCAAGGTGGCTCTCGTCAACGACACCCCGCTCCCCGGCGGCGAGTGCTTGTGGCGCGGCTGCATTCCCAGCAAGGCCTGGCGGCACGCCGCGGACCGACTGCGGGACCGTGCGGGCGACGCGCGCCTGGGCATTCACGGGTCCGAGGGTGGAACGCTCACGTGGTCCGAGCTGGAGACCGAGCGGCGACGCATCCTCGAAGAGCGCGGGACCATGGCGTTGAAGGCCGACGAGGCGCTCAAGGTCAACTACATCCAGGGCTTCGGAGGCTTCCTCGGCGACCACTTGCTCATGGTGAACAAGGCCGGCAACCGGGAAGACCCCCACCTGCGCTCCGCCACTGCGGCGGGCGAAGACACAGAGATCGACACGGCCGGAGGCGGCCAGCTCCAGCGGATCACCTTCGGGGCCGCGATCATCGCGACCGGCGCTCCGCCCTTCGTCCCGCCCATTCCTGGCGCGCGCGAGGGGCTCAAGGACCGTTCGGTGCTGACGTCGGACACGGTGTGGCACCTGGACGACCGGCCAGCGCGCATCGTGGTCGTGGGGGCTGGCGCCATCGGGCTCGAGATGGCCCAGATGTTCGCCGACTTCGGATCCGACGTGACGGTGCTCGAGGCGCAGGACCGCATCCTGGCCGAGGTCGAGCCGGAGATCGCGAGGAACCTCGCCGCCCTCATCGACGGCGAAGAGCGCATCGCGCTGCACACGTCGGCGAAGGTGGCGGGCATCAAGGGCAAGCCCGGCAAGGTCACGGTGTCGTTCCACGACTCCGAGGGAGCCGAGCAGAGTGTGGCCTGCGACCGGGTGATCATGGCGACGGGCAAGCGTCCGGTGACCGAGGCCTTGGGTCTGGTCTCCGCGGGGGTCGAGACCGACCGCAGCGTCATCAAGGTGGATGCGCGTGGGCGCACCAACGTGCCGCACATCTTCGCGGTGGGCGACGTGGTCGGGGGCTACATGCTCGCGCACACGGCCGGCCAGCAAGGACGCGTCGCGGCCGCCACCATCCTCGGCGAGGACCGCACCTACGACGAGAAGCTCGACAGCGGCGTCATCTTCACGCGGCCCCAGGCGGCCTTCGTGGGCATGAGCAAGGACCAGGCAAAGGCCGAGGGTCACGAAGCTGTCGAGGTGAAGACGCTCCTGCGTATCGACGCCCAGGCGATGATCAAGGGCGAGACCCACGGAATGATCAAGCTCGTGGTCGACAAGAACAGCCGCGTCATCCTGGGCGTGCACTTCCTGGCCGACCACGCAGACACCCTCATCGGTGAAGCGGTCCTGATGGTCACGGCGAGGATGACGGTGGACCAGGTGGCGTGGGCTATTCACCCCCACCCGACGCAGACCGAGATGTTTGGCGACCTCGCCCGACGACTGGTCTCGCGGCTGGACCGCACGGCGAAGCGGAAGAAGAAGAAGTAGCTCCGGTCCCTCCACCGAGGGACTCAGCTCAACGGAGCAGGTGGAGGGCTCGGGCCCACCGAAGGCCGTTGGCGTCCCCGTCGACGAGCAGGCTCACCCCGCCGTCGACCACGACGACGTCGGTGCGATCGATGAGCAGCAGAGCGCCGTCATCGCGGACCGCGAGGTCCAGGGGACGGTCGAGGCCGTCCGAGGAGTCGGCGACCACCTCGAGGAGCTGCCCCGAGTTCGGGTCAA
This sequence comes from Deltaproteobacteria bacterium, assembly GCA_023954745.1. GTDB lineage: Bacteria > Myxococcota_A > UBA796 > UBA9615 > UBA9615 > JAGSHC01. Next base: position 5,933 of record JAGSHC010000312.1, read on the forward strand.
AGCGCAGCAGGCGTGAGCCAAACCAGTCAGCCACCAGCAGCGTGCCGTCGGCGTCGAACTCGAGGCCCACGGCGTCCATGAGCACGTCGGGCCGAGCGAACTCTCGCACCCGCTCTCCGGTGTCGAGGTCGAACACCTGGATGAGGCCCAGCTGAGGACGCCAGGCGGCGTTGGCTACGTACAGCAAGCCGTCAGGCCCGAGAGTCATGTCGTGGGGCTCGGCGAGGTGTCCGCCGCCGAAGCTCATGACGACCTCGCCCTGGGCGTCCAGGCGCACGACGTTGTCGGTGTCGTTCCCCAGGACCAGGAGGCCGTCATCGACCTCCAGCACGGCTACTGGCTCTTCGAGCACGGCCCGGTCGAGATAGATGACGTCGGCCAGGCCGCCGTGAGGAGAGCCGAAGCGCATGACTTCGTGGGTTTCGAAGGACGTGACCCAGAGCCAGTCGCCGTCGCTGGAGGAGGTAAGCCCGGCCGGGCCCTCGAGGGCATCCCAGGCTTCGTTGGGGTCGAGGCGGGCCCCGGAGAACGCGTCGAAGCGGTGGAGGAGGTCGGCCTGGACGTCCGAGAGGACGAAGGACTGGGAGGTGTCGCTCGGGGCGCTCGGGGCCGGCTCGCTCGGGGCGCTGCAGCCGACGAGGACAACGGCGGCGAGAGCGATGGAGCAGGGAGACCTCACCCATTCAGGGTGACAAGGATCTGCCACTCCGTCGACAC
>JAGSHC010000402.1 GCA_023954745.1 Deltaproteobacteria bacterium
CCGCTGCCGGTCTTGACGCCGTAGTTGGCGAGCCAGGAGATGCCGAGCGCCAGAGGCACTGCCCCCCCGACCACCGTCCCCACGCCGATGCCGCGCCGGGCCTCGCGCGCCTTCTTCTCGGCCAACCATGCGTCGTACTTGGGCCCGATGCGGTCCTTGGCCTCCTTGCCCCAGGCGACGTGCTCGGGGAAGAGATCGTCCAGACGGAGGTAGCGCCGCAGGTGGCCCATGGCCTCGTCGTATCGGCCCTGCGCCTCCAGCGCCTCGACGCGGATCTGCTGGGCAAGCCAGGTCGCGGCGCCGTCGTCGAGGCTGATCGCCCGCTGAGCGAGTCGCAGGGCCTCGTCGGTCTTTCCATCCTCCCACGCCTCTCGGGCCTGAAGCTGGATCTGGCCGGCGCGCTGGGAATCTTCAGCGTCAGCCGCCCAGGCTGGGGCGGCGACAGCGCTCATCACGAGGATGGCGCACAACACAAGGACGCTCCGCATCGACTCTCCTCGGTCCGCCCCGGACCCGATCACCGCGCCAGTGCGTCCACCCGCTGGGCCCCGCTCTTGGGCCACCGGGCTTCGGGCTCCCCGCGTCCGCCGCAGCGGATCACGTATCGGAAGCCCTTGCGCCAGGCCAACTCGTAGGGGATGAACAGCTCGGTTTCGAAGTGACCGTCACCGAGCGAGCTCATCACCGCAGCCTGAAGCTCTCCATCACTCGCGCTCCAGGGACCGTACAGCACGGCGGGGGTGCAGTCAGCGCCCTCGACCCGCGCTTCGAGGCGGTTTGGCGCCCCCACCACCGCCTGGGACGGTGGTGAGTGCACGATCCGGCCTGCTGGGGCGGGGGCCGGGGTCGGCTCCGGGGCCGGCGCGGGAGTGGGCTTGGGGGTGGGCTCTGCCACCGGCGTCGGCGTGGGCTCCGGCACCGGGGCGGGGGTCGGCTCGGGCGCGGATGTGGGCTCGGGCGTGGGGTCCGAAGGGAGCAGACCCGCTGAGGGGTCGCCCGGCTCGTCACTCGGCCCCGAGGGCACCGGGTCTACCGCGACCGCGGGATCGTCGGACGGGGTTCCATCCCCCAGCAGCGAGACCCCGGCCACCCCTGCCAAGAGCAGGGCGACCAAGGCCAGCACCCACACGGCGGGCTCCGGCTTCCGCTCGTCGGAAACCGGCGGAGTCATGGGACGGGTGGCGCCCGGAGTCGCTGGTGGGGGGGAGGGAGCGGACGGAGCAGGCTGCCGTGACGGAGGGGGGCGCGACGGGGCGGCGGCCGCCGGGGGAGCCAGAGGCACCGTGGAGGCCGGCACTGCGTCCATGCTCGGAGTCATGGGCTCCGTCGCGGCCAGGCCTTCGATGCGGTGTGGGTTCCGCATCCCTCCGAGGTCCGGGGTCCTGTCGAGGCTCAACGCGACCAGCTCTCCCGTGCGGGCCTTGTAGGCAACTTCTCGCTCCTCCACCCAGTCACGGATGGGCCCGGGCAGCGGGAGCTTGCCTTGAAGCTTGCGGATCTTCCGTTCGAGCTGCCGTGCCTCCCCCCACCGCTGGTCGGCATCGCGCGCGAGACATCCTCGGAGCACGTGGGAGATCCCGGGCACGATGGCTTCGGCGGGCGCGAGGGTCTCGGGGTCGGCCAGGAGGTCGTCGACCTTGATGACCTGGAGCATGATCGCGTAGACGGTGTCGCCGCGGAAGAAGCGTTTCCCGGTCACCAGCTCGTACAGGATGCAGCCGGTGGCGAAGATGTCCGACCGTGCGTCGACCGGGTCCCCGGCGGCCTGCTCGGGCGACATGTACGCGGGGGTGCCCTTCGTCATCCCCGTCTCGGTCGTGTGCCCCGCGATGTGCGTGGCCTTGGCGATGCCGAAGTCGAGGACCTTGACCAGCCCATTGCGGGCGACCATCACGTTGGAAGGCTTCAGATCGCGGTGCACGAGGGGAGTCGGCTGACCGTCGGACTCGAGGTGGTGGGCGTGCTCCAGTCCCTGACAGATCTGGGCGGCGATCTCCATGGCGATGGACGGAGGGAGCGCGATGCCCTCGCTCAGAAGCTCGTCGAGGCCCATCCCCCGGACGACCTCCATGGCGATCCAGAACTGCCCCTCGGTCTCCCCGAAGTCGTAGGTCTCCACCACGTTGGGGTGATGGAGCAGACCGCCGAGTCGGGCCTCCTTGATGAGGGCCTTGCGGAGACGCTGTTCACTGCGGCCGACGCCGGACCGGATCACCTTGAGGGCAGCCTTCTTGCGGAAGCCCTGGGGGCCCATGAGCTCCGCCTCGAACACACGGGCCATCCCGCCCTCTCCGAGCAGGCCACGCAGCGTGTAGCGACCGAAGGGGACTGGGAAGTCCTCCTCTTCGAGGCGGTCGGGGCGAACGGGCAAGAGGGACTCCGGAGGGGGTCGCAACGATAGCAACGTGCCGCACCTTCGGAGTCGGACGGACACTCGGTGATCCCCTGGAGCCGGCCCCGCGCTATGGTCACGGCCCCGCCTGCTGCGGGTCTGGAGCCGCTGATGCGCATCGTCTCTTCTCTCGCTCTCGCCGCTGTTCTCCTGGCTTCCGCCGGGTGCGACATGCTGATCCCCGAGGCCAAGGGCTTCTTCTATTTGAAGAACGGCACCGACAAGCACCTCGAGGTCCTCGTCTCCGACAACGACAAGTGCGTCATCGGGCTTCATTCCTCGGTCGGAACGTCCACCTGGCGCAACTACGACCTGGAGAACAAGGAGGCTGGGGCCTACCTCTGTGTGGACAAGCAGCCCTTCAAGGTCACCGACGGGAAGAGCTACGAGTACAAGGAAGGCTCCCTCGTCGAGACGGAAGCCCCGCAGTTCTAGGGTGTAGAGGGTTTCATGGCCGGCGATCCCCACGACGACACTGACTCCGATCTCGCGGCCCTGATCGCCGCGGGCTTTCCCGTGGGGAAGGGCACCCCTGACGGCGTCGACAAGACGGCCGACTGGTCGTCGCTCAACGACCTGCCCGGCGCCGGATCCGGAGTCCCCGACGGTCTCACGAAGACGGCGGACTGGACGGGTCTGTCCGACTTCCCTGGCGGTGGCTCTGGGGTCCCCGACGGGCTGACGAAGACTGCAGACTGGACGGGGCTGGACGAGTTCCCCGTGTCTGCTGGAGTCCCGGACGGCATCGACAAGACAGCAGACTGGACGGGGATCTCTGAGCCGAAGCCGGTGGCCGGCATCCCTCAGAATCCGGAAGAGACTGCCAACTGGGCGCGGCTGCGCGAGGGCAGCCTGCACGCCGCCATGGAGCAGGCACGGGGGGCGAAGGGGCGCGACCAGAAGGTCGACTTCGAGGCGCTGCCCTCGATCCAGGCCATCCCGGTACCAGCGGCTGTTGCGCCACCGGCCCCTCCCGCGGTCCCCGGCGGCTCCGGTGCTCCGGCCGGGTCGAACAAGACCCAGGACTGGACGGACATCCCGTTCCCCACGGGCTCCGGCGCGCCGGCTGGGTCGAACAAGACCCAGGACTGGACGAACGTTCCATTCCCCACGGGTTCGGGTGCACCGGCCGGGTCGAACACCACCCAGGACTGGACGGCCATCCCCGAGGTCCCAGCAGCTGCGGGCGCGCCAAAGGGCGCGAACACGACCGACTGGACCGAGATCCCCGCCGGCGGCGGTGCGCCGAAGGGCACGAAGACCACGACGGACTGGACCGACCTGGGCAGCCTCACCAACTTCCCGACCAGCGCCGGAGCGCCGAAGGGCACGAAGACCACGACGGACTGGACCGACATGGCCAGCCTGGCCGACGGCTACACAGCTCCACCGAAGGCTCGTGCTCCTGCCCCGCCTC
>JAGSHC010000183.1 GCA_023954745.1 Deltaproteobacteria bacterium
CCGTTCGGGTCGTCGAGGTCGAGCAGGGTGCGCACAGTCAGGGGCTGACCGTCGAGGGTCAGCGAGACGTCGCCGTACGCGCCTGACGGAGGCGGGGGCGACCTACTACGCAACGGTGGCGCGTGTCCTCGACGACCTCGACGAAGCACGCGGGGTGGTCGGCGAGGTTCGTGGGAGTCCCAAGGGACGCTTGCGGGTCAGCGCGCCGATGACGCTCACTCTGGTCTGCTTCTCCGCCGCCATCCCGAGGTTCCTCGAGCAATACCCTGACCTGACGCTCGACCTCCGGCTCGATGATCGCCGCGTCAACATCGTGGACGAGGGCTTCGATCTCGCCATTCGAGGCACCAACCGGCTGGAGGACTCGAGCCTGATCGCGCGCAAGTTGAAGAGCCTGCCCTACGTGGTTTGCGGCGCTCCCAAGTACTTCGAGCGCGCCGGCACACCCACCACCCCTGAGGACCTCGTCCATCACGAGTGCATCAAATTCTCGTTGTCCGGGACGGCGCATGTTTGGTCCTTCCGCAAGGGTGACAGCGTGGTGCGACAACGGGTGAAGGGTCGGTACGAGGTGAGCTCGAGCCTCGCTGTGCGCGACGCCCTCTGCGAAGGGCACGGCGTGAGCCTCATCCCGCTCGACTACGTGCGCGCAGAACTACGGACAGGACGCCTACGCGCCGTGCTGGGTGACTGGAAGACGGACGAATCCACGCTGTACGCGGTGTATCCAACCGCGCGGTTTGTCGCACCGAAGGTCCGCGCCTTCATCGGTTTCCTGGAGGCTGAACTCGGGGACGATGGCTCCTCTTGATCGTGCCTAACGCGCAAGCGACTGATAAGACATGCGTTTTCAGGCACCCAGTGTTCTCTGCTGGCGGGGGCGTCCGCATTGGCGGAGCACCGCGGCCCGGCCTGCCGGGAAGCGGGCGGACACATCAGCAGATGCGACACCTGAAACCGTGAATCTGGGGCCCGCGTATGAGCTGGGCAAGGGACCCAAGCAGCGCCTCTCGGGCGACCGCCCTGCGTAGAGTGACGGGGTGACTCGCTGCCCTTCATGCCAGTTCCGCAATCCCTCAAGGTTCATGTATTGCGGTGCATGCGGCTCTGCCATGGGAGACGCGGAGGAGATCACCGCGCTCACGTTGCCCAGCATTGCACTAGCCGACCCGCAGCTTTCATCCTCCGCCGAGCGGCGCTGGCTGACGGTTCTCTTCTGTGACCTTGTGGATTCGACGGAACTCAGCGAGCTACTCGATCCGGAGGCGTATCTGACACTCCTTCGTAGCTATGAACTCACTGTCAGTACGCTAGTGGAGTCGCACGGAGGAGTCGTCGCGAAACACCTTGGGGACGGACTCCTCGTCTGGTTCGGGTACCCCCAGGCGCGTGAAGGCGACGCCCGGGAGGCGGTGGCGACAGCTCTGGAAGCCGTCGCGGCCGTGGAGGAACTGCCAAACCCGAAAGGTCACCCGCTTCGTGCCCGGGTCGGAATCCACTGCGGAGAGGTGGTCGTTGGCGAGATCGGTGAAGGACGGCGCGACCCCCTCGACGTGGTGGGTAGGGCCCCCAACGTAGCGGCTCGGATCCAGAGCGAGGCACGACCGGGCGAGGTCTTGATCACAGGTGCGATCAGGACCCGTCTGGGGAGTGCCTTCCAGGTGAGGGCGCTTGGCCAGACCCGACTCAAGGGAGTTGAGTCCCCTGTGCCTCTGTTCCGAGTCGAAGGTGTTGGTCAGCGGCAGAGCCGCTTTCAACTCTCTGCTGGTGCGGATCTGACGCCACTGGTCGGTCGACAAGGGGAGCTTGCGACTCTCCTTGCGGCGTTTCGTCGCGCTCAGCTGGGGGAAAGCGTTCTCGTCCAACTCGTCGGGTCAGCCGGCATCGGGAAGTCGCGTCTCGGTCAGGTCTTGCAGCTCCGCTTGGGCTCCGCGGCCCGGTGGATTGAGCTCGACGCCTCTCCGTCGGGGGCGACGACTCCATATGCCCCCCTCCTGGACCTCGTACCCCCGGCAGCTCAGCTCGCGAACTCTCAGCTCGAGGCTGGTGAGACCTCCCAAGGGCGAAGGGTGCGATTGCGTGAGCTGCTTCTAGAGGCGATGAACGAGCCGGATGAAGCCCGCACGACAGTGATCGTAGGCGAGGACGTCCACTGGATGGACCCGAGCACGCGGGAGCTACTCAGCGAGCTGCACGCCCGCGGAAGTCGGAACGGGCGTCTTGTGCTTCTCCTATGCCGTCCACCGGTGCCCCCGCAGGCAGAGGGGGTAATTGAGCTGGGGCCGCTGTCGAGGGAAGACAGCGCTGCACTACTGCGAGCGATCCCTGGAGCGGAGGCCCTTGGCCGCTCCAGAATCGACCGGATCCTCGGCTCGTCTGATGGCGTGCCCCTGTTCCTGGAGGAGCACGCACGAGCAGTAATCGACGGCAATGTCGAAGGATTGCCGGCCAGCCTCACCGAGCTAGTGGCTGCCCGGCTCGATGAGCTCGGTGAGGACCGAATCGTGGCTCAGGTTGCGGCATGCGTGGGTCGGTCATTTGACCTCGAGACCCTTGCGCAGGTTACGGAGTGGGAGCGGCCCGCTCTGCTCACCGCTTTGGATCGAATGGTGGCGCAGGGACTGCTGCTCGTCGAGGGGACGCAGCCGGAAGAGACCTGGTTGTTCCGCCACGCGCTGCTGTCGGACGCCGCCAAGGGGATGTTGCTTCGGAGTCAGCGGCGGCCACTTCACGCGAGGATCGCTCGACACCTGGCTGCCCGCCAATCGGAGAGGCCGGAGCTCGCGGCCCCCCAGTTTGCGGACGCGGGTGAGTACGCGGAGGCAGCCCGGGCCTGGGTGGCTTCAGCTCGTGCTTCGGTCGCCGCCTCGGCGAATGAGGAGGCGATTCGACAGTCCAAGCGAGGGATGCAACTACTCCCTCAGATTCCGGGCGAAGTGCGCAACCGCCTGGAACTCGAACTCCTGTCGGCGCGGGCGCCAGCACTCCTCGGAGCGCGCGGCTACACGTCAGCGGAAACAGGTGGAGTTCTCGACCGACTGAGGATGCTCGCGCGTGAACTTGAAGAACCAGAGGCGCTGCTTGTGGCGGTGAATGCCTCGTGGACGTACCACGGCGTCCGGGGCGAGCTGGATCGGGCACTGGAGCTGGTACAGGAGCTCCGGGTTCTGGCGCCGGCGCAGAACCTACCCACGTTCGCCTTTCAAGCTGCAGGGCTCGATCGGCTCTGGCGTGGGCGACCTCTCGAAGCCCTTGCGATATTCGACGAGGGAGCGGAGGAGTACGACCCGGGACGACAGGCCGAGTACCTAGCACTCGGTGGCCAGGACCCCGGAGTGGGGTGCCTGATTCTCGGCGCAGTAGCAGCGCAGTTTCTCGAGGACGACTCCGGAGCACGGGACCGGCTAGCCCGGGGCGAGGGACTGGCCGCGGACATCGGGAACCCCCACTCCCAGGTCTTCGCTGGGCAGGTCTCGGTCTGGTTGGCCTCGCTGCGTGGTGACGAGGCAGGATGTTGTCGACTCGCAGAGAGGGTCGCCGTCAAGGCGCGGGAAGAGGGTTTGCCCTTTTGGGCGGCCATGGCGGTTCCGTACGCCGAGTGGGCGAGGATCCGTCAAGGGGAGGCGCGCACCACACGACGGCTGCGGAAAGCGATTGGCGAGTTTGCGGCGACAGGGGATGGGGCGACCCTTCCCTGGTTATGGTTCCTACTGGTGGACGCCGAAAGATCACTCGGCCACGTTGCCGAAGCGTCGCGGATGGCCGCGGACTACGTCGACAAACTGAGTGGGGCAGAGCGCTGGTTTGGGAGCGAGCTACGAGGTCTGGCATCAGAGGGTGACGACTGAGCACCACCGCGCGGACGACAGAGCGTCGGAGTGAGCTTCTACGGATCGACCATCGGCCAACTGCACTCCACAGCGAAGGCGCCGCTCGACGCGACGACGCGGAGGGTCTGACCAGCATCGCAATCCTGCGGGTCGAAGTTCGCTGGCGCGGAGGCGACTGCCTCCCCTTCTCCATCGGTGATGAGCTCGGGACCCTCAGTCGTTCGCGGTCCCCGGCGTGGGGCTGGGGTCGGCGACCCAGTTCAGCGCGCCGTCGGGCGTGCGGGCCATCGACTGGTCCTGGTCCTGCTCGTCGAACTCGCCAGCGTCCAGCATCACGATCTCACCACCCACGGGGCCGAAGAGCCCGATCTCCTCCCCCGCCGACGACAGCTTGAAGGACGCGTGCAGTGACCCGTCGGGCTCGCCGTCCGCCCAGACGAGCAGATAGCCGCCCGGCTCGACGAGGGTCCCCGAAGGGAAGCGCCAGCGCAGGGGATCCCCGAGGTTGTCCGTGAGGTAGTGCCCCGTGAGGTCCGCCACCTCGGCGCCGGGGTTGAACAGCTCGACCCAGTCGTCGAAGCCACCCACCTCATCGGCCAGCGTCGTGGCGTTGTCCGCCTGGAGCTCGTTGATCACCACTCCGTGAGGCGGAGACGGGGCCTCGCCCACCGGCGGCAGGCAGCCGGGCAGGAACAGCAGGAGGAAGAGACCGGTGCGCATCACACAGAGGATACCGCGCCGTAGACCAGGCCGAGGCCCGGTGCACCCCGCTGCTAGTGTCAGGGAGATGTCCTTCGGTCGCCTCCCTCGATTAGGCCTCGTCCTTGGCGCCACTCTCCTCGCCGCCTGTGCCGCGCCCGAGGCCCCATCGTTCGTCCCGGACCCCGTCGAGCGCATCCCCGGGTCCTTCCCGCCGCCCGCCGTGCAGCCCGTCTACTCCCCCTGCGACCTGCCCAGCGAGCTCGATGGAGTGCAGGTGCCTCCCGTCGATCTGGACGACCCCGAGTCCGTCTTCGCCCTGGGCGGCCTGCCCCTGGTGGACATCCGCTTCCCCGTGGGGGCCTGGGAGCAGGCCTGCGTGGACGCGAAGTTCGTCGCCGACTGGATGGACGCGCGCAGGCGGGGCCAGGACGTGCAACCTATCGACCGCCCCACGGTGACGGTGGACGCGTTCATCCAGGGCGAGGCCTTCTACGACGTCGGGTTCCGGTTCCGCGGCCAGAGCAACCTCTACGCGATGTTCTACGACCGGTGGAACCGCCCCGTCTCAGGCTCACTCGAGGCCTGCCAGACCGACCGGATGCCCAAGAAGGCCAGCTATCGGGTCATCTTCGACGCGTTTGGAACGGACCGCACGGTCGCCGGCCAGCGGGCCTTCAACCTGGGAGGCCGGGAAGGCAGCGACTCTCCGTACCTGCGGGAGGTCGCCGCACAGCACGTCGCCCGGGAGTTCGGGCTCCCCGCGCCGCTGGCGGGCCATGCGCGGGTGTGTCGTGACGGCATCTACGACGGGTTGTTCACGCTGGGGGAGGAGGCGGACTACCGCGCGCTGGTCGAGCGCGTCTTTCCCGGCGAGAGCGACGGCGGGTACTGGGAGGTGGTCGGTCCGTCCAGCCAGACCTGGGAGCGCGACTGGACCGACACCACCGGCTGGCAGACCGTGTACGACGGCGTCCGACCGACCTCGGACGACGACATCGGGCGCCTCGCTCTCCTGCTGGACGCCGGGACCGCCGTGGAGGCGGGCGAGGACCCACAGGGGCTGGACGAGCTCCTCGACGTGGACACCTGGCTGCGCAACATCGCCCTCGACATGGTCATCCCCGACTACGACGGGATGATGGGCAACCACAAGAACCACACGCTGTACGACCACCCGACCCGGGGACTGCTCCCCATCGGCTACGACAAGGACCTCGCCTTCGTCGATCTCGGCAACTACCTGTACGGGCTGTGCTCCGGGTCCATCTGGGGCGCGAACCCCTGCTGGAGCTCGCGCAGATCGGCGCCGGCGGTGGCCAGACACCTGCTCGACACCCGCCCCGACGAGTACGTCGCCCGGATCGAGGAGCTGCTCGCAGGCCCTCTGGATCCGCAGACCCTGATCCCGTGGATCGAGGCGCAGGCGGAGGTCATCCGGCCCTGGGTCGTCGCGGGCCGCTACTACCAGCCGGGGGGCCCGGCGTGCGATCTCGATCCGGCGAACTGCCAGTACTACACGCCCGCGGCCTGGGACTACGACGTGTTCCTGATCGGGGCGAACATCGAGGAGCGCAGGGCCGAGGTGACCCGCCAGCTCGAGGGGACCTTCGTCTGCGAGGACTCGTGCATCGACCCGCCGTACATCTGGCTCGCTGACCGCATCTATTGAGACACAGCGGGTTCCCCCGACGCGTGTCATCGGGGGATGACATGCCGCCTACGACCCCTCGACCAGGAGCCGAGCCTTCTCGAGCTTCTTCCCGAGCGCGCTCTCGGGGCCGGCTCCGAGGGAGTCGGCCAGCTGCTCGACCTCCGCCAGGGTGGCGTGCGCCGCGTTGTGGTTCCCGTCGGCGTGCTCGAGCCCGGTGCGCGTGCACAAGAGCATGGCGAGCTTGAGTTGGTCGGAGACGTCTCGGAGCAGGGTCTCGCCTCGCCGGACGCAGTCCCGCGCCTCCTCCATGCGTCCTTGTTCGACGTTCAGGGACCCGAGCTCGGTGAGCACTGCGCCCTCCATCCGTAGGCTCCCTACCTCGCGCAGAACTCCCAGCGCTGTGTCGTAGTGGGCTCGGGCCTCGTCCATCCGGCCCATCTTCCTGTCGAGCGTGCCCAGCTGGATGTGCATGGTGCCCTCGGCCCACCGGAGTCCGACTTCGCGGTAGACACCCAACGCCGTGTCGCAGTGGGCTCGGGCCTCGTCCACCCGGCCTTGCTGCAGGTGGACGGTGCCCAGGTTGCCGAGCACGATGCCTTCACTCTGTCGGTTCCCGATTTCGCGATGCCTCGTCAGCGCGGCGTCGAAACACGCTCCCGCCTCGTCCAACCGGCCCTGCTCCGAGTGCAGGATGGCCAAGTTGCCGAGCGTCACGCCTTCACCGTACCGGTTCCCGACCTCGCGATGCACTCTCAGCGCTGTGTCGTAGTGAGCTCGGGCCTCGTCCATCCGGCCCTGCTGCCGGTAGAGGTTGCCTAGCGAGCTCAGGTCGTTTCCCTCACCGCGTCGGTTCCCAACCTCGCGATGGGCCTCCAGGGCTGCCTCGTAGTGGGAGCCGGCTTCGTCCGGCCGTCCCGCATTCATGTGCAGGATTCCCAGGCCGTTGAGGACCCAGCCTTCGCCGCGTCGGTCATCGATGTCAAGGAGGACCTCCCTCGCGGCGTCGTAGTGCGCCCGAGCCTCGTCCATCCGTCCCCGCTCCCGGTGCAGGAGGCCCAGCTGCCCGAGCACGAGGGCCTCGCCGCGAGGGTCCCGGCCTTCGCGATACATCGCCAAGGCGGTGTTGAGGTGTGTGAGCGCTTCGGTGCCCCGTCCGCCGGCCATCAGCGCTTCTCCGAGCACGCGCAGGCCGACCGCACCCCGGGGCGGAGCGGAGCCTCGGTCCAGGGAGATCACCCGCTCGGCGAGGCCTACGGCTACGGCAAGCGGTCCCCGCAGCTGGAGAACGGCCCACCCCGCTTCCAACAGCGGGTCGGCGCCCACCGCATCGTCCGTCGCCACACAGCGACGGCAAGCGGCGACGATGTTGTCGAGTTCCCGGGTGAGCGCGCGACGACGCGCCACCCCTCCATGCAGGTCCAGGGCTCCCACCGCCTCCAGCGTCCCGAACTTGGCGAAGTACGCCGCGTGCCGCGCTTCGGCGTCCTTTCTGGCCCCTGATGCGTCCAGCCTCTCCACGGCGTACTCCTGCACGCTCACGAGCAGGTCGAAACGCTCCTCGTCCACCTGCCGCACCAGCGACTTGTCCACCAAGCCCTGCACCGCGTCCATGGGCCACAGCTCCTCCAGCGCCAGAACCTCCTCGCAGGCCTCCAGTGTGAACCCGCCCTCGAAGACAGACAGCTGGGCCAGGCCGGCCTGCTCGTCGCCACTGAGCAGGTCCCAGCTCCAATCAAGGGTCGCGCGCAGCGTCGCCTGCCGGGTGTGACGGCCGCCGGACGACGCGAGCAGCTTGAAGCGCTGGGACATGCGAGCCAGCAGCTTCTTCGGCGGCATCACCCGCACCCGTGCGGCCGCCAGCTCGATGGCCAGGGGTAGACCGTCCAGCAGCTTGACCAGCTCCTCGACTTGGGGGCGCTCGGCGTCGCTGAGCACGAACCCCCGCTTCGCCGCCCTCGCCCGCGCCGTGAACAGCTCCACCGAGTCCTGGTCCCGCAGCGGCGCCAGCGGCAGCGTCTGCTCGCCGGGCAGCCCGAGGACTTCGCGGGTGGTGACGACGAAGCGGGCCTCGTGGGCTCGGTCCAGCCAGGTGCCAAGCGTCTCGGCCGCGTGCCGAGAGACCTGCTCGAAGTTGTCCAGGACGACCAGGCAGGGGCCTCGGCCCGCGATGGCGTGGCCCAGCTGCACCACCGGGTCGGTCTTGCCGAGAGGCACGTTGAGCGCGCGCGCGACGGCGTAGACGATGCCGTCGAGGCCGCGCGCCTCGGACAGGTCGCAGAACCACACCCCGCCGGGGTAGTCGCCCAGCCAGGTCCAGCCGAAGCGAGTGACGAGGCGCGTCTTGCCGGTGCCGCCGATGCCGAGCACCGACACGAGGTGCGCGCCTCCGTCGAGCAGTCCGGCGAGGGCGTGCAGGTCCGGGCGTCGTCCTACGAACGCGTCGCGCTCCGTGGGCAGGCTGTGGTTGACGTCCTTGACCGGCAGCCAGACGTCGCCGGTTTTGACGACTCGGTAGACCTTCGCGGCGTCCGGGGGAGGGAAGAACGGGGCGTCGTCGTCGCCGACCTCGAACAGCTCGATGGGCTCGGCGAGACCCTTCATGCGCCAGTGGCCGTGGGACTCGAGTCTCAGGTCCGTCCCGCCGAGGGCCGCCCGCGCCGAGCCGGTGAGCAGGGTCTGGCCGCCGGCGGCGACGGACATCACCCGGGCCGCGGTGGGCTTGGCGATGCCTTCCACTTCGAGGGGCTTGGCCCCGCGCGCGACGTACTCCGCCGGCGTCTCCGTGAGGACGACGTCGCCCACGTGCAGGCCGGCCCGCGCCTTGAGCGGCGGGTCGAGGCTGCGCAGCGCTCGGTGGTAGGCGACGGCGTAGGCGACCGCGTCCGAGGCTTCCTCGAAGAGCAGCAGGAAGCCGTCCGTCTTGTCGATCTCCAGGCCGCGGTGCAGCGGCAGGAGCTCGCGGGCGAGGCGGTCGTGGGCCGTCCACAGGGCAGCCAGGGCCACGTCGCCGAGCTGCTCCGAGAGCATGGTGCTGTCCACCACGTCCGTCAGGAGGAGGGCGCGGGTCTGGGTCGGGGGAGCGACGTCCTCGTCGGTTGTGGGCAAAGCCATCGCGCGCAGTCTACGCGACCGGGTCTCGACACCTCAGGGCCGGGGTGGCGCTGTGCGGCGCGGGCCGGAGAGGGCGGTACCGTGGGCTCGATGAAGACGCTCCACATCCTCTCTCTGTCCATCCTGTTCGTCCTTGCCGGGGTTCCGGCCCTCGCCCTCGCCCAAGGCGAGATCGACGAAGATGGCGACGGCCTCAATGCGACCGACGAGGCCCTCGCTGGGACCGACCCTCTCGACCCGGACACTGACTCCGACGGGCTAAGTGACGGAGACGAGGTGCACGGGCTCTCCGGAGGAGTTCCGACCGACCCGCTGAACCCCGACTCGGACGGCGGAGGGACGCTCGATGGCGACGAGGTCATGATGTTCATGACGGATCCTCATGATCCCTCCGACGACCTGCCGGGATGTCCCGAGCCATGTGAGCCCCAGCCGCCAACCGTCGTGCCAGTTTCGTGCGCGGACGTCGACATGCAGGACCTACTCGGCGTCACCTGCTACACCCTCTCGCCCCTCAGCCAGGAGCTCACTCCGATCCCACCGGAGGAGCTCTGCGCGGATACCTCCCTCACCTACGTCTGCGAATCCGGCCCGGTGCTCGAAGACCTCGACGGCGACGGGCTGCCTGACGGCCAGGACCCCTGCCCGGGCGACCCATGGAACGACGCTGATAGTGACGGGGTGTGCCAGAGCGACGGAGACTGCGACGACACCGACGCCGCGAACTTCCCCGGCAACACCGAAATCTGCGACGCCCAGGACAACAACTGCGACGGACTCCTCGCAGCGGCCGAGGTGGACGACGACGGAGACGGGCAGACCGAGTGCGACGGAGACTGTGACGACGTCGACGCCGCCAACTTCGCCGGCAACACCGAGGTCTGCGACGGAGCGGACAACGATTGCGACGGGACCGCTGACGAGGACGGCTGCGGGCCAGCCCCGTGCAGCGGGTCGTGGGCGCCTTCGGTTCCGGTCGACTGCAGCAACCTCCCCCCCGGCGTTTTGGGGACGACCTGCTTCCTCCTCTCCGGGGACACACTGACTCCTATCCCCTCCGTGGACCTCTGCGCGACGCCCGGCTCTTACGCCTGCGTCGACCCCACCGTCGACAGCGACGGCGACGGGGTCTGCGATGGGGATGACTTCGACGACGACAACGACTTTGTCGACGATGACCTGGACCTCTGCCCCCTGACGACAACCGATGTGCAGGCGGGGGTGCCGTCGAGCCCAGGTGGACTGGGGAACAACCGCTGGATGTACGACCCCGCCGGCGACCTCGATGGGACCGGCGCGTTCACCCAGGGGGCGCCAGGGTCACCAAGCCTCTCCTTCAGCTACGCGGACACCTGCGGATGCTCCGCGGCACAGATCATCGGCGCACAGAACCTCGGAGTGGGCCTGACCCGGTTTGGCTTGTCCACCGGCGCGCTCCAGAGCTGGGTGCAGAGCCACCCGTGGTGCAACTAGGCTCACGACGCCCCAGGTAGCGAGCCCGCCACGCGCCTTGACGCGGCTTGCTGGTCGGAACCGAGGGAGGAGGTGCTGTGCTCGGTGAGGGACCAGGGTCGTTCCTCGCTCAGAGCACGGCCCTTTGGGGAAACGACCCTCCAGTCTTCATCGGGATCGAGGACCCACGGGGTGTTCTGTGGCGTGACGTGGCTCCTTCTACCGGAGCTGCGGGGCCCGGCCTGCCGGCGAACGGAGCGGTTGCCGGGCTGGCAGATCGGGGCACGCCTTCACCGACGAATAGGTCACCTAGGGAAGGTCATCGGACGAAGAGCAGGCTCGTAGCGGAACCTGAGCATCGGCCCGGCGTGCAGCAGGAGGTAGAGCACGGCGCGGGGGAATAGCGCGGGCTGCAGAACCAGACCCGTTGAACATCGGGTCCTTCGGGCAAGGCACGTTCCTGCGCCCGGATAGCGTCGGACCGACGGTGGAGTCGAGCCCTGGGGGAAGGTGTGCGAGATTCTCAACCCTGCTTCATGGTCCGGCGCCCACCGAGAGACGGGGGCCACGGGCCGGTCGCAGCCGACTCCGTCGTGGCAACCACGCCGTGCAACAACCCCCTACCTCATCGCGGATCCGAGCCCCCTGCCTCCGCTACGAGGCGCTCCGCCCGCACTTTGAGCGCACGTCCATTGGCTTCGAAGCCTTCAAGGATTCGGCGGCCATAGACGGCGCGGATGATGGGGCTCAAGAGCCCGTCGGTTCGTTCAAAGGTCTGATAGCGCGTGCCCCCGCCGTCCAGCGGGGAGATGTGCTGGACGCGCTCCGCATCGAAGGGCAGGGAGACCACCGAATAGGCCAGACAGCAATTCTCCTCCCAGATCGTCAGGGTCTCGTTCTGGTGGGAGCCCCTCTCGGGCAGGGTGGCGTCCTCCGAGAGATCGTAGGGCCCCCAGACGGCTTCGAAGGTGACGCTGTGGCCGGGGCGCGCCTCGCCGTCGAGCCGGAAGCGGCGATTCAAGGGGTTCCATTCCGGGTAGCGACCGAAGTCGATCATGATCGTCCAGACCAACTCCGGCGGCGCGTCGATCTCGACGGGATCGGCCATGAGGTTCTTCGCGAAGAGGCCGCTGAGGTTGCAGGGCGCCAGGGGATCGAAGGGCCCAAATGGGGCGGATGTGACCACGGGTTCGGCTCCTCTCAAAAGGGATGACGCTGGCGCGGGCTATCTCCGCTCCAGCTCGGTCCCCTCGCGAAGGCGCGCGAGGTAGGCGGTGTAGGCGTAGCTTCGGTCTCGCTGCTTGCCGGTCGTCTCTTCGAGCACGCCGGCGGCGATCAGCGCGGCGAGCGCCCGACCGGCCGTCGGCTTGCTCGTCTCGAGCTCGCGGACGACCCAGGTGGCGGACACGATCGGGTGCGACGGCAAGCGCTCGAAGAGCTGCAGCGCGGTGACCGTCGCTCCGCCCTGGGCGAGCAGCCGCGCGCGGCCTCGTAGTCGAGGAGGTCGAGCAGGGTCGCCTGGGTGCCCTCGATCGGGGAGCTGACGACTGCCTCCTTGCGCACGAAGGCGTAGATGAACCAGTCGAGGGAGGGAACCATCTCGCCGGCGAGGTCGAGGCGGGCCATCGCCTGCTCGGCTGCGGCGACGCGCTCGGAGAGGACTCCTTCGATCGCGAGAGGGGGCTCGGTCGGCGGCAGTGGATGGGGGCGGATAGGCCACATAAAGAAGGTTATCGGACGAAGAGCAGATGGGCCCCGTTCTCGGGTCTACGACGAGACACCCGCGGACTGCGACGCCGAGGCCCTCGGTGGCCCAAGACGGGCCGACGGAGTCCTGCTCTGGGACGCCGAGCAGATCGGTCGCGCCCTCGATACCGTGGGCCCATGCCCCTCGGGACCTGGCCGACCTCCTCCATCGTCCTCGTCGCCGCGGCGCTGCTCGCGGCGTGCGGCGCCATCGCCTCTGACGACGAAGAAGACGCTCAACCGGGGGGCTGCGCTCCGCTTCCGGAGGACATCTTCGTCTCCGGCCCCAAGGACGGCCACTACGTCCGAGATCGGCTCCGCGTCCGCGTGGGCGGTGAGGGTGTGCCCACAGTCACCAGCCTCTCGCTCGAGAGGGACGGCGACGAGGTCGAGGGGAGCTGGGAGCCCGCCGGTTCCAGCGGGTGGGAGTTCCTTCCGTCGGACGCGCTCACGCCGGCCACGACCTACGCCTGGGCGGTGGAGTCGAGCGCAGGGTGTGTCGACGGGTCGTTCACGACCTCGCCCGCAGGGGCCCCGGTCGAAGCCCCCGCGGCCCTCGTTGGGAGGACCTTCGACGTCTCCGTCTCCACCCGGTCGGACTGGGTGGGCATTCTGCTGTCGAACCAGTGGGCACCGGTCTTCGGTCCCACTCCTCGCTCGCTGTTTCGGCTGCGGGTGGACGGCCTCGAAGAGG
>JAGSHC010000419.1 GCA_023954745.1 Deltaproteobacteria bacterium
CGGGAAGCGCCTGAGGTGCGGAGCCGCGCGAGGTCGAGGAGGCAAGGAGGAGCGGAGGGAGGCGGGCTCAAGCCCGTCGCACCGACCGACGACCGCAGCCGACGAAGAGATCGCGCGGGAAGCGCCTGAGGTGCGGAGCCGCGCGAGGTCGAGGAGGCAAGGAGGAGCGGAGGGAGGCGGGCTCAAGCCCGTCGCACCGACCGACGACCGCAGCCGACGAAGAGATCGCGCGGCTCCGCGCCTCAGACGACGATGCGGGCGAGGGCCTTCATGAGATCGTCCACCTGATACGGCTTCTCCAGGAGCAGCGTCGGCCCCGTCTCCAGGAGTGGCTCGATGGTCTCCCGGCCGGTGTACCCGGAGCTGATCACCACGGGGATCCCGGGCCACACCTCACGCAGGGCGTTGCTCGCCTCCATGCCGTCTACCACCGGCATCATCATGTCCATCACCACGGCGTCGACCGGAGGCTCGGGCCCCTCGTTGCCGAGAATCCAGGGCATTACGGCCTCCCCGTCCGCCAGGACGTCGACGGCGAGCCCCCGGCGCTCGAGTGCGCGGGAGAGGAACGTGCGCAATGACGGTTCATCCTCGACGAGCAGCACCCTGATCCCCCGCAGCTGGTCCAGGGAGAGACTCTCGTCGGGGACCGGAGCCGGCACCATCACCTCCTGCACGGGCAGATAGAGGCGCACCTTCGTCCCATGCCCCTCGCGGCTGTCGATCTCCATCTTGCCGCCCCGGGCCACCGCCAGCCCATGGACCACGGCGAGCCCCAGCCCCGTGCCCGCGCCGGAGCCCTTGGTGGTCACGAAGGGCTCGATGACTCGCGCAAGCAGCTCCGCGGACATCCCGGGGCCATCGTCGGCGATCTCGAGGCCGACCACTGGCTCGTGGTCCCGCAGCGCAGTCCAGGCCTTCACCGTGATGCGTCCGCCCCGAGGGGCCATGGCGTCCCGCGCGTTGACACACAGGTTCACCAGGATCTGCTCCAGCTCAGCCTCATCCACCCGTACGGGCGGCAGGTCCTCTTGGACGTCGATGGACCACTCGATGTTGCGACCGAGGGTCCGACCGAGCATGTCGAGCATGTCCGGCAGTTCGTTCTCGAGATCGACCCCCACGGTGGGGCTCACGCGGCCCCGGGCGAACTGAAGCAGCCGATTTGTCAGCGCCCCGCCTCGCCGCGCCGACTCGGCGATCGACTGGGTCCGCGCCGACAGAGAGCGTGGCATCGAGGCGTCCTGCTCGAGTTCCGTCGCCGCGACGAGGATTCCCGCCAACAGGTTGTTGAAGTCGTGGGCAATTCCGCCGGCGAGCATGCCGAGCGAATCGAGACGCTGAGCGCGAGCCACCTCCTTCTCCAGGCGATCTCGTTCGGTCACGTCACGCAAGGAGATCAACAGGTGCAGGTCGTCCAGCCGCACTCCGAGGACGTCGACGGTGAGTTCGCGGTCCCCCGCCCCTCGAAATGGCATCAGACTCGAGCTCGCGCTCCCTCCCACCCGGGTGTTCGCCAATCCATCGAGCAGCTCCCGGAGCCGCTGGGCATCGTCCGACGAGAGCCGCCCATCGAGCACCGCGCGGCTCGCCTCTGCCGCCGGCACGCCCAACATCGTCAGGAGCGCGGGGTTGGCGTGCACGAAGCGCCCGCGCAGGTCGAGCACCGCCAGCCCGTCCCGAGAGGAGCGGAGCACCGACATCGCGCGTCGCCGCGCGCGGGCCTGCACCAGCGCAAAGACCCCGGCCACCGTCAGAATCACGAGGAGGAAGACCAACTGGAAGGGTCCGACCCCCGGCAGTCCCCAGGACCCGTCCACGACCTCGAAGATCACAGCGATGAAGAGCCCCACGAGTCCCGCCCGCACCCCTCCGCGCACAAAGGGAGAGCGCACCGGCAGGCCGCGGCCGAGGAACACGACGTATAGGATCGCGGCCCCCGTCAGCGTCCAGGCCAGCTCGATGAGCCCAAAGAGGGTGCCCAGCGGGAGGGCCACAGAGACTCCCGCCAGAGCGACCCCGATGAGCGCCCCCGCACGCGCGCCCCGGTCGGGACGCCCCACGAACAGCTGCTCGACCAGGAACAAGCCGCCGGCGTGCATCAACAGAAACAGGGCCTGCCGCAGGTGAATCTTCGTCGGGGTGTCGTCCGAGAAGTAGTACCACCAGTCCGACGTCGTGCCGCCGTACAAGGCGAGGGCCAGCATCGTGCATGCGAGCAGCGTGGGCAGGCGGTCTCCGTCGGAGAAGCCGAGGATGGCCGCGAAGAGCCCGAGGAGGAGGAACGCAATCGCGAGCCCCAACGAGAGCCCTTCGGCGAGCCGGGCTCGCTTCTTCAATAGCTCGGGGGGGCCGATCCGAATCGCCCCGCCCACGCCATCGAGGCCCTCGAACGACCGGATGTGGAGGGCGAGGACGTTGTCGCGGGCAAAGAGCAAGTGCCCCGGAACCGTGAGCACCCGAGACCGCTCCTGGGCCGGAACGCCGCCGCTGGGGCCCGTCTGCCCTCCCCCACCGATCAGCTCGCTGTTGAACCAGAGCGTCCAGACCCCGTAGGTCGGCGGGAGCGCCACCGCGAGGTTGCTCGGGGGGTACTCGTCGGCTCGCAGGTGGATCCGGTACCAGCCGCCCCTGGGGACTCCGTCGCTGCCCTCGATGCCGGGGATGCGGCGCTCTTGCCAGCCATCCTCTTGCTGCAGGACGACGCGGTCGCGCAGATACCCGGGGTGGAACGGGACGAGACCACGCACCTCGGAGATGGCGTCCGGGCGCAAGTCAATGGGCTCCTGAGCGGACTGGGCCCAGGCGGAGGAGGCAAGGAACACCGACACCAGCAGCCCGAGAACCACAACACACCTCAGCCACCCCAGGCTCAGGGAAGCGGACGAGCCGTCGCACGCGGGGGCCACAGGAGCAATCACGAACGGCGGCGGCGCTTCACCCCGAGCGGGAGGAGGAGGAGAGGCAACCAGGAGAGCGTGGTGTCGACGCCGCCTCCGCCGCAGTCGCCGCAGTCCTGGACCACGCCCGGAATTCCGTCGTCGGAGTCGGGCGAGAGGACGCCGTACCCATCGTCGATGCCGTCGCCGTTGCTGTCCGGGTCCTCCGAGTCTGGAATGCCGTCGTTGTCGCTGTCTTCATCGAGGTAGTCGGGGATCCCGTCGCCGTCGCTGTCGTCGTTGCCCTCGAAGCTGTCGGGCAGCCCGTCGTTGTCGCTGTCCTCGTCCGCCCAGTCGGGCACGCCGTCGCCATCGCTGTCGACGGGGTTCTCGGGGTCGTCGCCCCACTCGTCACCGTCGAGGATTCCGTCGTTGTCCGAGTCCGGGTCCAGAGCGTCCGGGATGCCGTCGCCATCGTTGTCCGACGCGGGGTCATCCCCG
>JAGSHC010000283.1 GCA_023954745.1 Deltaproteobacteria bacterium
ATGCCGTACCAGAACCCCACCCTCAACTACCTGGAGCTGGGCGGCAATGCGATGCATCGCTACCACCCGGACCCGCACATCAAGTTCAAGGCGCTGCGCGCCCACATCCCCGTCTGGTACCGCACCTGGTTCGCCTTCGGGTATGGCGTCGACTCGGGCCAGCGGTTCTCTCGGGCCCGCAAGGGCATGGGCCAGACGCTGTCGCGACTGGACGACCCCGAGGCGTACGCCGCGGAAGACCCGCACTTCTCCCTGTGGTCGGTGCCCGCGTGGGTCGAGTTCTGGGACACGGACCTGGGCGGCGCGGAGGACCGCGAGCACTATCTGCTGGGGCTCGGGATCGGCTTCGGGAGCGACGCGCTGCTCGACGCGCGCGAGTTCGAGCTGGTGGAGCTCCTGCCCCTGGAGCAGCGCCGCACCTTGCTGGAGGGCTTTGGCGCCGCTGCCCTGCGAGGCATCACCGCGAAGCCGCCCGTGGACTTCTCGGGCTGGGACGCCGCGGTGCGCCCCCGCATGCAGGAGTCCGACTATCAGTGGGTCGGACTCGGCCTCGCGAGGGTCGCGAGCGCCGGGGTGCCCATGAAGGCCCTGGGCGGCCTGGGCATCGACTGGAGCTCGCCGACGGGAGCCGCCATGCAGCGCGGGCTGGCGGTCGACGTGGACCGGGCCCGGCGCGCCATGGTGGGCGTGCCCCTCATCGCAACGCCCGAGCGCCTGACGGACGAGGAGCGGGAGTAGGGGAGACCCCTCGCAGCCCGGCGATGCGCGCCCTCATGGCTGGAACGAGGATTGCAGCCCGACTCTCGCGTGCGCGTCTCTCCCACAGTGTCCGTCCTCGCCTGTGTGTTGGTGTTCGCGGCGTGTTCGCGGGGCCGTCCCCTCGAGCGGTATCGGGTTCCCGGCACGCTCCTGGGCGACCTCCAGTTGACGCAGGAGCTCGTCGACCCCTGGGTGAGCGACGATGGGATGGAGCTGCACGGAGTCACCGAAGACGGCTTTGTCTCCGTCGACATCCAGACCGCCCTCGAGGAGGTCATCGACCCCGAGCCCGGGGCGTCCATCGCCCTTCTCGACGCACGGACGGGAGGTCCCGGGGTGGACCGCCTGGTGCGGGTGGGCTCTGAGACCCTCGAGCTCCTCGCGGGGGAGGACGAGCCGACGCCCCTCGACATTCCCGAGGACGCGCTGCTGGTGCGGTATGCGGGCGGCGACATCGTGTTCCTGGAGCAGGGCGAGCAGTGCCGGCTGGTCTGGTTGGGCGCGGACGAGGAGGAAGAGCTCCCCCCCGATGCCTGCGACCTCGCCGACCTCGCCGTGGATCCCGAGACGGGGGATGTCTGGGTGGCCGCCCGTCAGGACGTCCTCTTGCTCTCGGCCACGGGAGCCCAGTCCCTTGGACTGGAGGGCGTCGAAGTGGAGTGGAGCCCCAGCGACCGCACGTTGTGGACGATCACCACGAACGGCGAGATCGCACGATCTGCCGCGGACGGCGCGCTCCCGCGGGTCGTCCTGGGGGCCGGGATTCGAACGGACGTCAGGCAGCTGGCCGCCCTGCCCGGTGGGGTCGCGTTCCTTGACGGCGAATCCGACGAGCCCATCATCTCCGTGCTCGACGGAGGGACCCTCGAGGTGGCCTCACAGAGCAGCCCCATCCCGGGACTCCGCCTTGCAGCGGCAGACCTTGCGCCCGTCTTCGTAGCGACGGGCGAGGGCTACACTGAGGTCTTCCTCTACGAGGTTCCGCAGTCCTAGTCGGTCTGCCCTACTCGGGAATCTTCGTGATGAGCTTGTCCACGGCGTGCACCGGGGCGCGGTCACCGGCCATCAGGCCCTTGATGGCGGAGTAGACGAGGCGCTGCTTCGCGAGCAGCGACTTGCCAGCGAACTCCTTGCTCTCCACCTCGATGGTGAAGTGGCCGCCGGACGGCTGGTCGACGATGACCTTCGCGTCGGGAAGGGCCCCGAGGATGGCGGCTTCGATCTGCATGTTGATGTCGGCGATTCCGAGGCCCATGGGTGCTCCTGGGGTTGGGTGCTGCGGGGCAGGATGACCGCCACGTGTCGCGGTGTCCACGCGACGTTCCGCGCTACTCGGCCGCCAGCTCCCGCGCCTTGGCGACGAGGCGGTTCACGCCCCCGATGCTGATGTCCCAGTCGACCACGGAGCCGTCCTTGCCGACGAGGGCGATGGTGGGCAGCTTCTTGACCTCGTAGCGGCGCTTGAGGGCGCGCTTGTCGTCGTGGGCCACGGGGTAGGTGTACTCGGGGTGCGAGTCCAGGTACTTGCTGATGACGGCCTCTTCTTCGGAGGACACGCCGATGACCTGGACCTTGTCGGAGAGCTCGTCGTGCAGCTTGCTGACGATGGGGGATGTGCGCCGGCAGGGGCCGCACCACGTCGCCCAGAAGTAGAGAATCTGCACTCGGCCGTTGCGGTCGGCGGAGCTCAGGGTGCCTCCGTCGGGCCGGAGGCGCGGGACCTCGAACTCGAAGCCCTCGCTGCCCGGGAAGGCCTGCTTCTGGAAGGTGATCATGTTCGCCGGCTTCTCGAGCATGCCCACCGAGACGGTCAGGGGCTGGCCGTCCCGCAGCACCTCGAGCTCGAGGCTCTCGCCAATCTCGACGGTCTTCGCGCCCTCGAGGTAGTCCTTGTAGTTCTTCACGGGCTTGCCGGCCGACGTGACGATGACGTCCATCTCCTGCAGGCCAGACGCGCGGGCGGGGGAGCCCACCTTGGTGTGCAGCACGACGCAGCGTTGGTCCGGGGCGACGTGGGGGAGCGGGTCCTTCCAGTTGCCCGTGACGAGCCCGTTCCAGCGCTTTGCCTTGCGGGGGGTGGGGCTCTCGACCGCGTTGCCGTCTTCGTCGGTCCACCGTGGCTTCTCGACGCTCACGACTCCTGGAGACTTCGGCTCGGCCTTCGCAGCTGGTGTGGGGGCGGGGGTCGCCTCAGCGGGGACGGCCTGAGTCGCCGGCTCGGGGGACGAGCAGGCAGTCAGCAGCAGGAAAGAGACGAGGAGTAGGCGCTTCACGGCGCGGAGGATACAGGCTCTGACAGCGAGGTCCCCCGGGTGTGTGATGCCCGTGCGCTCGAACCGTCAGGTCCCGACGCGTCGGTCCCACTGTTGCTTCAGCCACCGGGGCTCGACGAACACGAGCAGCGTGATGCTCATGACGTACTGCCACCAGCCCGTGCGGGAGGTCAACTCGAGTCCACCATGCAGGGCGAGGAGCAGAAGGATGATGACCGCGCGGGCGCGCGGGACCCACAAGAGGACCACCGCGGCGGGCTCCAGCAGCACCGTGATGTAGTTCGCAGCTTGAAGTAGCGGCTTCCACTCGAACCAGGTCACGTCGGGGAATCGCCCGTACATCGTGTAGGTCATGGCCACGAAGACCATGGAACCCTCCATCCATCCCGCGTCCGTGAACCGGTGCAGTCCTGCGGTGGCGTAGAGGGTGGTGAGGTGCACCATCAGCAGTCGGCGAGGCCAGCCACTGCCCATCCCGACGGTGCTCCAGGGGTCTGTCGAGCCCTCCTTGCGCAGCCGGAGCCAGGCGTCGACCGACGCGTAGCGGCCGCAGTCGGCGAGCACCAGGTAGGCCATGAACTGGTGGAGCATGAAGGGCCACCCGCCATTGAACACCTGACCGTGCCGAGCGAGCAGCGCGATGTGGAGCAGCACCGCGAGCACGCCAGCGGTCCGGGTCCAGAACCCGACGGTGAAACACGCCGCCGTGAAGGTGCTCGCGGCGAACACGGCCCACATCACCGCGGGGCTGCGGACCGGGTCGAGCCGGAGCCAGCCGGTCACCGAGGTGTCGATGGAGCCTTCGCCATAGAGCCGCACGCGGCTCTCGATGCCCCGCAGGCCCTCGGGGCCGAACAGCTCTTGCCACCAGGGCAGCATGGCCAAGGTTCCGCAGAGCAGCACGAGCCCGAACCCCACACGGATGATCACCGCCCAGTGGGCTGGCGCAGGGTCGAAGAAGAACCGCCGCAGGTGGTGCTCGAGGCGGGGCATCACTGGGTCGCTCCGGGAGCGCGCACGGCGTCGATGAGCGCGCCGGGCTCGGGACGTTCTCCGGTGATGGTCCCGGTGGTGCAGTCCCAACGGTATTCCCAGGTCACATCGGCGACCCGCTGCCCGGTGCGCCACGAGACGTCGCTCCGGTAGAGCAGTAGCGAGACGGCAGCGACCTCCTCCGTCACCTGGGGGGAGTGGCAGAAGTAGTCACCCACGAGCTGGTACCCCACCTCCGCGTTGCGTCGCCTGGCCGAGTCGTCGTTGAGGATGCCGAAGTGGCCGCTCTCGAAGATGCGGGCCATGGCGTGCTGGAAGGAGTCGGTGGCGAAGGGGAACGGGGAGCGGTCGCAGGACCACAGCAGGGAGGGAGCGTCCACCACCCCGGGGGGCGGGGACGTGGAGTGGCCGAGCACGATGGGGCAGAGGTGCTCCTGCTTGTACTCGTTGGCGCCGTTGCCAGCGAAGAGGGCGGCGCCGGGCTGGATGCGCAACGCACGGAGCCCGTTCCAGACCGCGGCGTGGGCGTCGTCGAGGAACGCCGGACGAACGGCGCCGTCCCACGCGGCGAAGGCGAGAAGCGCAACGTACGAACTGAGGGCCAGCAGGCCCAGACGCTGGCGGGCGGGACTCATGTGGCTGTGGCGCTCCTCAGTGTTAGAGTCCGCGCCGCGCGTACCGCGTCACCGAGGATGCTGAGGCCATGGCACACGACCCCACTGTTCCCCACAACTTCCACGTCAGCGTCACGAGCAACGACGGCAGCCGCGCCCACCTGAGCGTGAAGCTCGACCAGACCATCCCCCCCGGCGGCCTGACCCTGGATGTGGTGTGGGACACCGAGGCGGGGCGGATCGTCTCCGTGACGCCCTGGCGCAACCTCGGTCTCTTCGTGCTCGAAGAGATCGCGCGGCAGACCGGCAGCAAGGTCGCTCACTAGGGCGGTCCGCCGCGGCACCTCAGGGCGCCTTCTTGCCGACCACGTCGGCCGGCTCCACCGAGACCAGCTGCGACAGCTTGAGCAGTGCGCCCCAGGCACCCCGGGGCACGCTGGCGGTCACGATGTTCCCGGCGATGGTGTTCACCCGCACCCCCGAGCTCTGGAGGGTAGTCCGGATGTCGGGCTCCGCGGCAGCGGCGGCGGTGAGCTCCAGATAGACCGCGGAGGACTCCGCTCCCTCGGCGGCGGCGGCCAGCAGCCATCCGGGGTTACCGAGGCGTGCGCGCGCGGTGGCGTCCCCGATGCGTGTCCAGCGACGCCACCCCTCGGGGGGCTTGTCGACCAGGAGCGCCGGGGCTTCGACGAAGAGGAGGCTCCCCCCACCCGCCGTGGCTTCGACTTGGACGGTCGCGGGGGGCGTGGCGCCTTCCTGATCCGCGATGAAGATGGCGAACCAGGTCATGGTGGCTGCGGGGTCCGGCGCGGTGGGCTGCTTCTCCTTCGGGCAGCCGACCAGCAGGGCGAGCATCAGGAACAGGGAGAGGGACTTCATCGCGAGACCTCGCGGCGCCGCCGCAGTAGGGGAGTGGCCAGGAGGGTGAGCATCCAGGGGCTGACGGGGGCCGAGGCCTGGGTGGAGCAGTTGCATCCGGTGCCCCCGCCGTCGTCGTCGTCGTCGTCGGCCGCATCATCGTCGTGCGCTCCGTCGTCGTCGTCGTCGTCGTCGTCGTCGACCGCATCATCGTCGTCGTCGTCGTCGTCGTCGTCGTCGTCGTCGTCGTCGTCGTCGTCGTCGTCGTCCCCGGGGGGAAGGGCGAGCGCCTCCTGCACGCTGGCGAAGGAGTTGAGCTTGCCGCGCCCCCAGGTCGCGTTCGGGACGGAGCCGGTGGCGGCGTCCGTGTCGACGCCCACGTCAAAGACCGCGCGGACATCGGCCACATCCAGCGTCGCGTCGGCTTCGAGCAGCTGGGCGATGACCCCGGCGGTCGCCGGCGACGCCATGCTCGTGCCCTGGAGCAGGACGAAGCTGTCCGCGATGCCCTGACCGCCCACCACGACCTCGGTGGGGTCCACGTCGTCCGAAGGGGTGTTCACGTTGAGCGCCGCGGCGATGCGCGCGCCCGGGGCCGCCACATCCGGCACGACTCCCGCTGTGCTCGCGTCACGGGCGGGACCCTTGCTGGAGAACGCAGCGATCTCCCCGACCACCGCGCTGGTGCTCCACGCGGCTCCCCCCGCGTCGTTCCAGCTGTTCTTGCTCGTCCACGCTGCGACGGCGAGCACCTGGCTGGCGATCGCTGGGTAGCCGATGGTCATCTGGTCATCGACGGTGACCCCGCCGACGCTGTCATCCCGAAAGCCCGAGGACGCGGTGGTGTCCACGAACGCGTCGAAGGGGCCGTTCCCGGTGATGGAGAGCACGAAGTCCGCAGAGTTTTCGATGCCGTCGCCGTCGTCGTCCCACAGATTGAAGCGCACGCCCCGCACCCCCGAGCTCAGCTCGATGCCGTAGGCCTCGAAGGTCCCCATGGCGGTGGTGCCCGGGGTGAGAGGGAACTCGTCGTAGACCGACTGGTAGGTGACCGCTGCGCCCCAATCCGCGCCGACCCCGTCGTCGACTCCCAGCTCGACGCTCAGGTCGACCGTCGCGTCGAACCAGATCTCCACTGGCACGGACCCGTTGCTGAGGTCGGCCTCGAGGACGAGTTCGAGGGCCACGCTGCTCGCGATGCCCGCGCCGTGCACGTGCAGATCGCTGCTGCTCAGTGGGTGCTGGGCGCCGTCGCCTTCGTTGCCGGCGGCCGCCACCAGCACGACCCCCGCCGCCGCGAGGTTGTCCAGGCATTGGTCTGCCAGGGAGGTGCCGTCGTGGGGGCCTACGTGGGTGCCCAGGCTCATGTTGACCACCAGGGCCTGACTGCGGTTGCTCGCGTAGTCCTTGAGCCAGCCCACTGCGTCGCAGACCGAGGTGGTGAACGCCACATCGGAGTTGCTGATCCCCGGGGGCGTCGCCAGCTCCACGAAGGCGAGGTCCGCCTGTGGTGCGAGCCCGTAGTAGGGCGCGGCGCCCGCGAGATCCCCCACCGCGATCCCGGCCACGTGATTGCCGTGCACGCCGTCTTCGCCGAAGGCACAGGTGTTGGTAGCCAGGGTGGTGGCGTCGCAGAGGTCGCCGTATGTGTAGTTCGTTGGTGGGGTCCCCGTGGCGCCCTGGTCCCACACCCCCACGATGCGCGTCGCTCCGGTGCTGTCGTCGAAGGCGGAGTGACTCAGGTCGAGGCCGTAGTCGATGACCCCCACGAGCACGTTCCAGCCGTCGTAGGTCTGGGTCAGCGGCGCGGCCCCCGAGATGGTGAGGTCGGCGGACATGGCAGGCACTGCAGCGTCGAGCCGCGGGCGCACGAGCCCCGCCGCCTCCGTCGCGAGCACGTGCTCCGCGTCGAAGAGCCGGGGCACCGCTCGAGCGGGCAGGACAGCCGTGAGGATGTCCCCCGAGAGAACGCCGGTGCGCCCCCCAAGCGCCTCGATGGTGCCCCGGAGCGCAGGCGCGTCGTCGGTGCGCGCGTAGAACTTCTGATCGAAGCCCCCTTGGCTGACGAGCAGCTTCACGATCACGTTGGCCGCTACGCCGCCGGTCTCGGTGTCGGTGGCGACGCCGAAGATCATGACCAGGTCTCCCTGCTGGTACTCCATCTGATCCGTCGTCGCGGTGACGAGGTAGGGCGGC
>JAGSHC010000453.1 GCA_023954745.1 Deltaproteobacteria bacterium
CACGCCCCCGAAGACCGGGATGCCCATGAGGAAGTCGAGGTCCTGTTCGGTCGGCTCGGCCATGCGGCCCTCCAGGGGACGGGCGGCGCGCGAGCGTTCGGTCACGGTGTCCGGGGCGTTCGCGCCGCGCCCCTGTTGAATACCACGGGGCCCGGCACGCGGGACAGCGCGGCGGTCCCGTCAGTCGGCGTCCTGGCGGCAGTAGTCGGCGCCGTTGGGGCGCTCGATGCAGCTGTAGCCGCCCCGGCAGTCCCCGTCGCCGCCGCACAGCGCCATGCAGTAGGTCTCCTCGTTCTCGAACTCCACGCAGGTGGAGTTCTCCGGGCAGGTGCCCGGCGCGCAGGGCGAGACCGTGCAGTACCCGCCCGAGCTGGCCCGGTCGCAGATCCGACCCTGGCCGCACTCGGCGTTTGTACTGCACTCGTCGCCGATCTCGGTGAGCATGCCGCCGGTGCTGCTCCCGCTGTGCACCGTCACGTGCTCCCGAATCGTCACGCGCTCCCCGATGGACAGGCGCCCGGGCACTCCCTGATGTCGCGCGTGCTGCGGGGCTCCGCCGAGGACCGCGAAGGAGCCGATGTGTCCGCCAGCGCCGATGTCGGTGCGGCCGAGCACCACCGCGTGGGCCTCGAGCACGGTGCCCGCCCCGATGCGCACCGTGGGCCCGACCACGCAGAAGGGGCCGACCTGCACGCCCTCGCCGAGCTGAGCCCCCTCGGCGATCTGCGCTGTCTCGTGAACTCCGGCCATCAGAACCTCCGTCGGGGGGATTATGCGTCTCCCCGTCGCGACACACCCGCACAACGACGTAGCATTCCCGCATGCGCGCTTCGTGCCTCCTCCTCGCACTCTCTGTCGCCCTCTTGTGTGCGTGTCCGCCAGACCGGGATCCGGGCACCAGCGACGACGATGACGATGACGCCACCGCCGAGGCGTGCACCGGCGTCGAGCCCCTCACCGAGGCCTGCATCGAGCTGGCGCCCACGTACACCTTCACCCTGGCCGATGCGGCGGCGGGGGTCGAGATTCCGTACACCGTCGTCATCTCCGCCGACGTTCCTGGCGTGCGCTCGCTGCCCCAGGACGCGGGCGGGTGCGGCCAGCCCGATGCGTCGGGCCTGTCCCTGTTCGAGCGCCTGTCGGGCGGAGACCAGGGCTACTGCGAGTGCGACGTCGGGCTGTGCCCCTCGCCGGACCCGGCGCCGAGCCTGCTCGGGGCAGGCACCTTTGACCGGACCTTCTCCTGGACTGGGCTCAACTGGGCGGGACCGTCGGACACCGGCAACCCCATGGGCGCACCCTTTCCTCCGGGGCAGTACACCCTGCTCGTGAACGCCATCGGCACCGTCGACGGCGCGGACTACACCGTCTCGGCCTCCTCCACCATCACCCTCATCGAGTAACGCATGGCGACCTGGGCGGTCGGCGACATTCAGGGCTGTTGGCGCACGTTCGCCACCCTGCTCGACGCCATCGACTTCAACCCCCGCAAGGACCGCATCTGGCTGGCCGGCGACCTCGTCAACCGGGGGCCCGGCTCGCTGGACGTGCTGCGTTGGTGCGTGGAACACGACAAGGTCGTCAAGGCGGTGCTGGGCAACCACGATCTGCACCTGCTGGCCCAGGCGGAGGGGCTGCGGCAGGCCGGCAAGCGGGACACCCTGGATGCGGTGCTCGGGGCTCCCGACCGGGACGACCTTCTCCGTTGGCTGCGCGGGCGGCCGCTGCTCTATCGCGGCAAGGGGCACGTCCTGGTGCACGCGGGGTTGCTGCCCCACTGGACCGTCGACGACGCGAAGCGTGAAGCCGACCGCATCGCCACCAAGGTCCGCAAGAACCCGCGCTCGGCGCTGCTGGTGCCTCCGGTGGGAGACGACGTGCTGCCCTGGAACCCGAAGAAGCCCTCACGGAAGGCGGCCCTCACCGCGCTGACCACCCTGCGTTGCGTGGACCGCAAGGGGCGCATCGTCCGGAACTACAACGGGCCTCCCGACGAGGCCCCGACGGGTGCGATTCCCTGGTACCGGGCGCGCAAGCGGCGGTGGAAGGGGCAGGGGACGGTGCTGTTCGGGCACTGGGCGGCCATGGGGCATCGGCGCGGCAAGGGCTGGGTGTCGCTGGACTCCGGGTGCGTGTGGGGCGGGGTGCTGACGGCGTATCGCCTGCGCGACGGAACCGCCGTGCAGGTGCCCAACCAGGAGCGCGGGGGCTGAGAGCCCACTGCCGTGCGACGTCAGGAGGGCGCCCACTGCCGCGTCACGTCAGGAGGGTGCGGCCCGCGTTGGAGGCCTCCGGTTGCCACGGGTAGGCTCGCTGCATGAAGAAACTGCTGATTCTGATGATGCTGGCCCTGCTCGTGGGCTGTCCTCCGTCTTCGAGCGGGGGCGACGACGACGACGCCACGGCGAACGACGACGACGCCACGGCGAACGACGACGACGCCACGGCG
>JAGSHC010000132.1 GCA_023954745.1 Deltaproteobacteria bacterium
CCGGAGGGCGCCACGGTCGCCTCGGGGACCGAGAGCAAGCTCCAGGCGGAGAGCCTGTTGCGGGTTCTCGAGGAGGGAACGGGGATGCAGCGGGCGGCGGCGGCGAAGGCCCTGTCGCTGTCGTTTGCGGGCAACCCGTCACGGCCCGTGGTGCACGGGCTCCTCAGCTTGCTCTCCGACCCGGACGCCGACGAAGACAGCCGGGTGGAGGCGTGGGTCGCGGCGTGCCGCGTGATGGGCGACCCGCTGCCCTGGGAGCTGGAGTCGACCCTCCGACGCGACGGACCCGACGCCATCGACCCGGCTCAGGTCATGGCCTGGCAGGACCGCCTCGAGCGCGAGGACTGAACTCTGGACGGCTCCTCGGTTCCACGAGAAGCCGGGCCGGTCAGGAACGGGCGGCGGCGGCTTGCTCGGCCTGGAGCCGCTTGCGCAGGTTCTTGCGCAGCTCCTTGCTCTTGGGGCCGATGGCCTTGTCGATGGCCTCGGAGAACCGCTTCATGGCGCCAGCGTGGTCGCCCATGGCGCTCTGCGTGTGGCCGAGGTGCTCGAGGATGCGCAACTCGCGACCCTTGTCGCCCTTCTGACGGACGAGCCCGAGGGCCTCTTCCATGTGCGACTGCGCGCCACCAAAGTCCTCCTCGGACAGACGAATCTGGCCGAGGTTGAAGAGGATCTCCGGCACGAGGTTGGCGTCGCCGGCCTTCTCGGCGCCCGGCTTTGCGGCCACGAGCCAGTCGGCCGCTTCGGACACTCGGCCCGCCATCACGGCGAACAGACCTGCGTGGTAGAGGTCGACGTACTCCTCCTGCTCCCCGCGCCCGAGCTCGCGGGTGAGGTCGAGGGCGTGCTTCGCCATCGCGTAGGCGGCCTCCCCGTCGCCGCGCGCGGCCTCGGCCTGACAGAGCAAGCGGGCCGCGGCCCGCTCTCGAGCGGGGCTGCGCAGGGCACGGCTCATCTCCAGAGCGCGCTCCAGCATCTCGGCTACGGCCTTGCCCTGGCCAATCATCAGCGCGGTCTCACCCGCGTTGAGCATGGACTCGAGCACCAGGGGCAGGTTGCCGGCCTGGGTCGACAGGGCGACGGCGCGCTCGAAGGACTTCGCGGCCTGGGGAATCTGCCCCTTCCGCTTTTCGATGACACCGCGGATGTAGAGCGAGTGTCCGCGCACGGGCGGAAGGGTGGTGGTCTTCTCCGCCTGCTTGACGAAGGTCTCGGCAGACGCCCCGTCCCCCTGGTTCAAAGCGACCATCGCCAGTTGGTTCAGCGTCTCGCCGGTGCGCTTGGGGTCGCCGAGGGCCTTGAAGGCGTCGCGGGCCTGCAGGCCAAGGCTCTTCGCCCCGTTGAAGTCGCCCTTACGGATCTCCATGCGGCAGGCGAGCAGGAGACAGAAGGCAGTCAGAGAGGCGTCCTCGTGCTCTTCAGCCCAGACACGAGCCTTGTCGAGCACTGCCTGGGCGGCCTCGACCTGCGCGCCGTTGACGGCTCGCTCGGCGGTGTTCGCGTGGATGAAACGGGGGAGGGAGTCCGGCCACGGGGAGTCGGGGAAGCGCTCGATGATCTGAAGGGCGAACGCCGTCAGCTCCGGGCGCTCACTGCCCATGGCCATGCTGAGCAGGTTGCGAGCCGAGCGGGAGTCCCCCCCCACCACGAACAGGCGCGCGGCCCGCGGGATGTATTCGAAGGCGGCCGGCGCGTAGCTCTGGAGCAGCACGGTGGCCAGGGCCTTGGCGACCTCGGACTCGCTGCGCTTCCAGCCGCTCGGCATCGTGCGTCGGTAGTAGTCGCGGTAGAAGCCCTTGCGGAAGGAGTAGGTCCAGGTTCCCAGCTGCTGGTGGTACTTGCCCTCGGCGACCACATGCTCCATGGCGTCCAGCGTGTCGTCGACGGTGTCCTCTCCGGCTCCCAGCACCGTGCGCAGCAAGGACGCCGTGAACTCGCGGCCCTCGATGGCCCCGATGTGCAGGATGCGCTCGGCGAGCTCCGGGTCGAGGGCGTCGTCGTCGTCGTCTGCGTCGTCGTCGTCGTCGTCGTCCTCGAGAGGCATCGGGACCAGCACGTCCCAGTCGACGTCGTCCAAATCCGACAGGGAGTACCCGTCGTCGTCCCAGGTGATGGTCTCGTCCTCTTCGAGGGCGTCCAGAAGCTCGTGCAGCGTGTCGGGATGCCCGCTGCTCAGCTTGTAGAGCCGCTCGGCGACGCCTTCGGGGAAGCTGTTGGGCTTGTAGGTGTCGGTCACCAGTTCGGCGACGTCCTCGGCCGTGAGAGGCTGCGTCTCGACTGTGGTCGCGCCGTCGAACAGCGCCTGCTGGAACAGCCCGGGACCCGGCAGATCGTCCTTGCCGCTCTCCCCGTAGATGGCGTCACCCGGGGTGAGGAGGAACAGGATGCGCCAGCCTCGGGACCGCGCACGCCCCACGAGGGCCGCGAGGAAGGTCCAAAAGCCGGGGCTGATGTTTGCGGAGCTGCCGCGCAGGTCGAGGATCCAGCGGGCGTGGGGGCCCAAGACGTCGAACGCGTACAGCGCCCCGAGGTAGGGGTTCTCGGGCGGCAGACGGATCTGGAAGTTCCCGCTGCGGTGGTTTCGGAACTCCCGCACGTTGGACTGGATGCCGCTGAGCCATTGGGCGACCGCATCGTCAGAGACCGACTCGATGGCTCCCTCGAGGAGCGTGATCGGATCGTCCGCGAAGGGCTCTTGCCGCGTCAGCGTGGTGACGAGGGAGCCGTAGCTCTTGAGGAGCGACTGGATCCCGTCGTCCTGCTCGCCGATGTGAAATCGAACCACCGCTGGCTCGTCTCCCTGATCCTTGATCGCGGTCATCAGAGAAGCGATGGCCGTGCCGCGCCCGGAGCCCTGCTTGCCGGTCAGGAAGACCGTCTGTGGCCCATCCGCGCTGGCATTCCACGCGTTCAGGAGCTGGTCGGTGATGGGGCGAAGTCCCACGAGGGGGCGGTCGGAACGCTCGGTCATTGTCGGCTCCAAAGGGGGCGCATCGACCCGGCGGGATGCGCCTGGGCCGAGGACGCGGGAATATAGGGGACGGTGTTGCATGAATCCACACGGTTGAGCGGGTCAAAGAAGGCATGGGGAGTCGCCCTTGTCGTGGTGGCCTTGTCGGCTCTCGTGGGGGCTGGAGAGAGCGCCGCACCCTTTGTGAGCCCGCAAGCACGAAGCGCGGC
Organism: Deltaproteobacteria bacterium; assembly: GCA_023954745.1. Lineage (GTDB taxonomy): Bacteria > Myxococcota_A > UBA796 > UBA9615 > UBA9615 > JAGSHC01. The sequence continues at coordinate 3,184 of JAGSHC010000132.1, forward strand.
CCTGTGTCCTCCCGACATGGTGTGGATCCCCGCCGGTGCGTTCCTCGCCGGCGCGAGCCCGGAGCAGATCGCGATCCCCGACTTCGTTCCGGACATTCCACGGGACCCACGGCCCCGAGGCGAGCGCTCGACCGATGGCTACTGCATCGACCGATACGAGGCTCCGGGGGAGGGCGCGCTCCCGCGAGCTGATGTGACCTGGCTTCAGGCCCGGACGGCGTGCGCCGTCGCCGGGAAGCGGCTCTGTTCGGAGGACGAGTGGACCAAGGCGTGCGGCGGCCCGCTCGGTTGGCTGCTTCCCTATGGAGACGAGCACGTCCCGGGGCTTTGCCACGCCGACGTGGGGATTGAGGGGCGCTACGACGCCGTCCGTCCCGCTGGGGAGGACACCCAGTGTGGTTCGGTCTACGGGGTGTACGACCTCGAGGGCAGCCTGTCCGAGTGGGCCGAGGGAGCCATTGACCCGCCGGACCCGGCGACCATCATGCAGACCGACGAGGACTCCACCGCCCCTCGTCGCGCGGGGGATGACTTCCGCCTGGTGCTCGGGGGCACGATGTGGCCGGGCGTGTACGGCTACGGGTGCCAGGCGCGGCATGGCCACCCGCGGGTCGCGCCGGTCTCGGGGGACGATGGGTTTCGCTGCTGTCGGGACTTGGGCGAGCTCTGAGGGCGGCCGGAGCACCCCGGTCACATGAGCTGGTGCAGCCCAATGCTCGCCAGCGACATGACGAGGGCGCAGAGGAAGCCGCCCAAGAACAAGACCTGCACGACCTTCTGGACGTGGGAGCCCGTGGCGACCAGTCGGTCGTCCTCGGCGCGGGGGAGCAGGTTGAGCCCCTTCGTGATCGCGCGGCCCAGTCGGCGCGCTGGGGGCTCTTCGGGACTGCCGAGGAAGCCGGCCATGGCGGAGTTGTGACGTCCGCCCACGAGGTTCACGACGAGCGGATAGATCAGGGCGCCGACCCACGCAGCGGGCAACGCGATCCAGCGGTCGACGCGGTCCAGGGCATCCCACATCGGCGCGTCGGTCGCAGGGTCGTCGGGGCGCTGGGCCGCGGCGACGTGCACGATGAGGGCCGCGGCCCCCAGGGTCGAGCCGCCGAGCACTCCCCAGAAGAGGGGAATCAGCACCGCTCCGAGGGTCGCCCCCGCCAGCCTCTCGACCGTCACTCCACAGAGCGCGTCGGCATCGTCGGCGTCGGTTGGGGGGCCCAAGCGTCGCAGCACCGCACGCGCCTGGACGTGCTCGCCGCTACTGATGAGGATCAGCGCTTCGATGCCGGTGGCCGTGAGCCGGCGGGCCGTGAAGAGCAGGAGGAACAGGAGCGACCGGATCAGGAAGACGCCGTACTCCTGGTACAGGACGTAGCCAGCGACGGACAAGGCCCAGGCGACGACGAGGGCGATGCCCGCGAGCCAGGCGGCCAGGCCGTAGCCGGCCAGCGTCGTCGGCCCTCCGAATGCGTTGCGCATGAGGAACGTGACGCGCGGAACGGAGCGTCGGACCCAGCTCTCCAACACGTCATCAAGACGGGTGCCGCCGAGCAGGGCATCGAGGAGGAAGCCGAGCAGGGGCGCGAGCCCCATCCACCAGTGAAAGTCGTTCACTACGCTCGCGTAGCTCCCGGTCGAGTCGAGAGGGTCAACGTCTCTAGAACGCCGCCTGCATGAACAGGTTGAGACCGAGCTGGCGTGACGCCTTCGCATCGAGCACGCGAACTCCCACGCCGGAGTCGGGGTCCGTCACGACGCGGGTGTTGTTGAAGTCCTGGGTGTAGGCGACCTCGCCGGCGATGACGAACATCGGGCTGAGGTGCCAGCGCAGGCTGGCCTTGGCCGACAGAATGCTGAAGGGCTCGGTGCCGGCGGGCAGGAGCTCATAGTCGTTGGCTTCGCGGATGACCTGCACCTGGCGGCTCCCCGTCGCGTCCTCGCGTGCCTGGAAGCTCGCAGGCTGCATCAGGGCCAACGTCACGCCGGGGCGCAGCTTGACCGCATCAATGAACCAGTCCCACCACAGCGCTCCGAAGGCCTGGGGCTTCTGGATCGTGTCGGTGGCGAAGTTCACGTAGGGCGTCAGGCCCGGCACGTTCAGCACGAGGAACGACACGTCGCGGTAGATGAAGTCGAGGCCCACGCGCATGGAGCGCATGAAGCGCACCCGCGTGCGAAGCCCGAACGTGATGGCATCGTCGATGATGCGCTCCGACGGATTCTCCGCGTCGATGAGGGTGTGTCCGATGGTCGACGCCTCAAAGCTGATGCCGAGCCCGAAGTTGGTGCGGAAGTCGGGTACCCGCGCGATGGCCCGCATCTTCTGCCAGCCCATGACGGGGTCATCCTGGTCGTTGAACATCAAGCGGGTGTCGGGGGAGCGCCCCAGCCACGGCTCGTTGATGGTGAAGAGGATGCGGTGGCTGGCGCCGAAGGCGACGACCGACTGAGACCGGTGGGGGTCCTGCTGAAAGGTGCCGCGGGTGAAGTAGCCGCCGTTCACGTCGTACTGAAGGCGAATGCCGTCCGCGATGTCGACGCGGGGGCCGAGGCCGCCGAGCACGCCCCAGTAGTTCTCGGTCTCGTTGTTGTCGGCACGGAGCTGGGTGAGAGCCTTCGCGCCGGCGAAGGCCTCGAAGCTCACGGGTCCCTTGCTCAGGATCTCGGTGGCGAGCTTCACGCCGGGGACCGGGCTGCGGTTTCGCGTCCAGAGACGGTCGCCGGCCCAGGTGAGGTCGTACGTGTAGCCGAGGCGGAAGCGGTCTGCGGAGAACGGCCACGCCGTGATCTTGATATTGCTGCTGTTCTCCTTCTCGCCGAACCAGAAGGTCGCGGAGAGCCAGGAGCCGTCGTCGCGGAAACTACCGACCAGGCGCGCGTCGTCGGGGTCTCGCGCGAGCTCGAACTCGGCGACGAACGCTGCCTCGGTGTCCACGAAGGTGAGGAAGCCCGGCATCTTCGCGTAGAGGACCATGTGGGTCTCGGTGACGACCTTGGCCTTCTCGGCGTTGAGCCCCTCGAAGAACAGCTCCGGGTACTCGTTGGTCATGCCGAGGGCGGGGGAGCGGTCGGCGTTGCCGGCCAGCAGGTTGTCGTCACCGACGTAGAAGGTCAGCTGCGTGGCGATGAAGTCCGAGACCTTGGGCTTCGGGGCGTCTTCCCGGGCCATGTACTCCTGCAACGCGTTGGGGCCGAGCACCTTGCCGCCCTTGCCGGCGGGCTTGGCCTCCGCAGCGGCCTCTGCCTCTGCCTCGGCTGCTGCCTCTGCCTCGGCTGCTGCTTCGGCCTCTGCCGCTGCTTCGGCCTCTGCCGCCGCTTCGGCCTCCGCGGCAGCGGCAGCCTCAGCGTCCTTTCGGACCTTGGCTTTCGCCTTGCCGTCGTCAGCAGCCTCTTCGGCTTCCTTCTCGGCCTTTCGCTTCTCCTTGGCGTCGGGCTCGTCCTCGCCCTCCTCGGAGTCGTCTTGGAGAGCGGGCAGGTCTTCCTCGGCGAGCGCACTCGCGGGAAGGATCAACAGCAGGACAAACAGCAGGCGCAGCAAGGACATCAGAGCTCCGGGCGGAGGAAGGCGGCCATCGGGGCCCCCAGGTGGGGACCCCGGAACGGGTCAGGGGTCGGCTACCAGAGGCTGGTGCTGCCGGCTCCCCAGGTGTCCCAGTCGTCGGTGGAGCGCGGGTTCACCGACAGCTCCTCGTAGCGCTCGCTGACGATGCCAACGAGGTTCGTCACAGTGCCTTCGCCGCCAGCGTCGGACTCCCAGGAGGAGACGTCATCCCAGAAGATGCTGCTCACGCCGATCAGCGGGCACCCCTCGAAGGGGTAGGTGTTGTAGTCCAGCGCGCCGACGTCGGCGGTGGGGATGCTCACGAGCATTCCTTCGTGCTCCTCGCCGAGGGTGCAGGGGTCCGTGATCTCGAGAGGCACCACGTCCGCGATGCGGTCGTTGCCAGTCTCCACCAGGTCGTCGCTGCTGAAGAGGATGAGCTCGGCGGCGCCGCGGAAGTTCTCCACCTCACCGGTGAAGTTCAGCTCGGTGCCGATGGCAGGAATGGTCAGGTCGTCGAAGATGGCGAAGAGCTGGATGCCGGCGAAGTTGCCGGTGGCATCGAAGTCCTGAACCCAGAAGGCATCCCCGAAGAAGGGGGCCGGGGAGGTTACGACGAGGTTGTTGATGGTGACCTCGGTGTCCTCGTCGACGACGCGGCAACGGGCGCCCTGCACGGTGTCGCTCGTCCAGGACGAGTCGCAGCCGGGGTAGGTGAACTGCACGTCGTCGTGCCAGCGGGGGAAGACCGAAGCGTCGCCGAAGTTGGGGTGCAGAACGCCCGAGAGGCGGTCGATGGTGTAGCCCACCTCGACGTCAGCGTAGTAGAAGTCGTCGACCACGATGACGCCGTCACCGACCCACTCGTTGTAGTTCTCGAAGCTCGGAGCCTCACCGACCGTGATGTCCTCGACGGCCACCACGGCGCCCCAGAGTTCCGGGTCGGCGAAGCCGCCGGAGATGTCGTCCGCGTCCACGAGGTGAGGCGTGGGCAGCGAGGTCGTGCCGACCACCTCGACGTTGCTGGCGTTCGTGAGGCGGAGCTCGGGGAGCCCGTAGTCAAAGGCTTCCACGTAGGTGCCGGTGATGTTGATTACGTCACCAGGCTGGGCATCGTCCGCCTCGTCGAGGGCATCCACGACGTCGTAGAACGTGTAGATGAAGAGGCCGCTGGCGGGGCCACCGTCGGGGTGCGCGATCCAGAAGTCGCCCTCGTTGTCCTCTTCGTCGAAGCGCATCGGGGTCGTGACTACCGAGCCTTCGATCGTGATGAAGGTGCCGTCGGCGACGTCGCCCGCGTGGATGTCCGCGATGGTGACCACAGTTGGGTCGCCGCCGGTGGCGTCGTCGTCGTCGCCGACAGAGTCGTCGTCGTCGCCGCTTCCGTTGCCGGTGGGGCCGAAGTTGCAGCCCATGGCGGGGAGAAGGGAGAGGCCCAGGAGAAGGCTCAGGAGTTGCTTGCTCATCGTGTCAATTCCTCGTGGCTGTGCCCTGTGGGCTCAGCGATGGGTGAGGTGGCCTTCGCAGGCGGGAATGTCCCGGTATGCCCACTGAGGGGCCTTCCGCGGGCCGGAGAGGGGGTTGGCGAGCTGCTGCTCGCAGTCGGCGGGCCTGGCGCTCTCCGGGAAGTCGCGACAGTCGCGCACGTCCAGGATCCACGAGGGGCTCGCGTAACGGTTGTGTCGGAGGATGCCGGTCAAGGAGCTCAGCTCCCGGGTGGCCGGCGGGCTGAAGTTCTCGCACTCGGGGAACGAGAAGCTGGGCACGGTGTTGATGTTCACGACGCTGATGCGGGCGTCGCCGCCAGCGCACTGCACGGGGTAGCCCCGGCGGTCCAACAGGAGGGCTGGCCACTGGCCGAACTCCACATAATCGGCGCACTCGCCGCCGCCTCGGAAGTCGGACTCCAGGGCGCCCACCGTCACGACCGTGGACTCCCACTTCTCCATCTCCGGCGAGTCGCAGACGATGTCCGACGCCAAGATGGGAGGCTCGGGCTCGCCGGGCGCATCCACCACTTCCCAGTCGGGGAAGCCCATCTCGGTGAAGCCGAGGAACTCCTCGACGATCCCAGAGAGGCGCGCGAGGCGCATGCCCTTCTCGATCCCCTCGGGGCGGGAGAAGGTGAAGGCGAACATGGAGTTGTAGGAGCCGAAGGGCTCGGAGAGGTCGGTGACGTAGAACCCGTCGTTGGTGACCGCAGTCACTCGCATGTCGCGCGGGTCCGGCAGATCCAGGTCCCACCCGCGGATGTGCACGTAGGTGTGCTCCATGAGCGAGGTGATCGTGCTCTCGGTCTCCTGGACCTGGGCGATGGTGGGGAACCGGAAGTGCAGGGTGGGCGCGACGCCCGTCGCGAAGCTCCCCGGCGTCTCATCGGTGCCCTCGTCCGAGGCCCAGATTCTCACCTGCCCGTACCCGCGCGTGAGGGTCACCGTCGCGTCGGCGACCCCGTTGGTGACAGTGACGAAGGGTGCCGAGAGGAGCTGGGCCGGCGTGGCGCGGATCGACACGATGCCCGACCAGTCGGTCATGGGCTCCTTGTCGTAGCCGAGGGCCTCGACGCGGATGTTCACCTCGAAGTCATCGACGGCGAACGGCAGGGCCGTCTCTTCGGTCTCGCCTCCGGGGGAGCTCGGGAAGGTGACTCGAAGGGCGAGGGGGCCGGAGTGGTCGGTGATGACCGTCTGGTCGGCGCATCCTGAGAGCAGCGCGACGAGGGCGAACAGCGGGGCGAGGCGCAGCGTCATGTCAGAGCCTCGGGGTGATGCGGCCGTCGCCGGCGGTGTAGATGTCGTTCAGCGGGATGGTGCCGCCTTCACTGATCTGGAGCATGTAGAACTCGACGGCATCTCGCATCGAGATGCCTGAGTCCTGCTGCGTCGTGTTGTTCTCGAGGACTTCGAAGCCCGAGCCACCCGCGGCGATGAAGTTGTTCGTGGACAGCTCGTACGACTCCGACGGCTCGATGGCGCGACCGCACCGCAGGGCGGAGCAGATCTCGCCAGGGTCTTCGCAGTCGTCGTCGGTGATGCAGTCGTCCCAGGATCCGCCGACTGTCACGTCCAGCGCGACCTCGTTGCTGCAGTCCATGACGAACCGGGCAGACGCGATCTGGGCCTGACTTCCACACCCGCGTCCCGCACTGCGCTCGGCCACGTAGTCGAAGAGGGCCTGCACCTCGTCCCCGGAGAGGAACATGGTGGTGATCGTGTTCTCGAAGGGGAGCACGTTGAAGAGCTCCTCGACGTTTACCTGGTGTTCCTGTTGCCCTGAGCCGGGGCCCTGGATGTCCGTGCGGATCCCCAGGGAGTTCGTCAGGGCGAAGTCGGTCTCGATTCCCGCGCGGTACTGCATCGCCTCGGCGACGAGGTTGCCCAGGGGCGAGTCGCCGCCGTTGTTGCCGAACCGTCGCAGGCGGTCGGTGGTGGTCGCCACCGCGCGCCGCAGGTCGATGGTGTCTTCGAGCTCTCGCTCGTAGTCCTCGAGCATGTCCACCGTGTCGGCGTCTTCGGGGATCCTCGCGTCAATGGGCACCAGCAGGTTGTCGTGGGCGATGACCTTGCCGTCCCGCACCACGAGGTCGAGGCGCTGGATGTACTTCGCGAAGGCCCCGGCATGGCAGACCACGACGTCCTTGCCAGGGGTGACCTCGCTGTGGATGACCTTCACCGGGTCCAGGGCGACGTGCAGGTGCCCACCGAGCACGACGTCCACGTTGGGATCTGTGCGCGCGATCTCTTCGTCGTCGTCGAGGCTGAGGTGCGTCAAGACGATGACCACGTCCACCTGGGGCTTCAGCATCGCGGTGTAGTGCATCACCGTGCTCATGGTGTCGAGCGGCCGTACGTCCATGGAGTTGTCGGCGTCGGTGATGGAGGTGATCGAGCTCAGGTTCCCCATGCCCACCACGCCGACGGTGAGCCCGTCGAGATCGATGATCGCGGTGGGGTCGATGAGGGCGTCGAGGCGGCTGTTCCACGGATCGTCCGCCGAGGCGAAGTCGTAGTTGGCGGCCAGCGTGCGAAAGGTGGAGAACTGTTCGAGCTGGCTCGCGTAGTTGCGCGCGCCCTCGTCGAACTCGTGGTTCCCCGCGACGACGACGTCCGTGCCGAGCTGGTTGTGCATCAGCATCTCGACCTCGCCCTGGAAGACGTTGAAGATCGGGGCGCCCTGGAAGACGTCGCCCGAGTCGAGGTGGAGGACCCGCTTGCTCTTCGCCCGTTGCTCCTTGAGCACGGTCGCCATGCGGGGCGCTCCCCCGAAGGGGCCGTTCTCCTCCAGGAGGCCGAGGTTTTCATCCGTCAGCTGCGGGACCATGTCGTAGGCCAGCACGCGGCTGTGGATGTCGGAGGTGTGCAGGAGCGTCAGCCGTACATCGACGCCTGACAGATCCGGGGGCACGTACCCGCCCCCGCAGCTGACGAGCAGCAACGCGAGGGGCGAGAGAAGGAAAAAAGCGCGAGCGCGCGTGAGGAGGGCACCGAACACGGGGCGCCGTCTACCAGAGCCCCCCCCCCGGGGCAAGCGCGCAGCAACACCCGACGCAGGTTTGCCCGCGCGTGAGTCCCGTGACGGAGCCTTGACTGCCTTGACACGGATTGACCGCCCCTTGACCCACGTGACACGCCCCCCTGGGTAGAACCACAGACGTTGCAGGAGAGGACGTCGGGCGGTGTCCGCCCTTGACACGGGGCTTGCCGCCGTGGTCCTTTCCCGCGCACTCCGCGCCTGGGATCGCATCCCGGGAGCGCCCGCGTCGGACCGGATCCACCGACGCGACTCGCGAAAGGCATTGCCGAGATGAGTCTCAATCTCCGCTCCGTTACTGGCCTCCTGGTGCTGCTCGCAGCGCTGGTGTCGGCTGGCCCGGCGTCGGCCTCGTGGCTTCAGCCCCACACCATCCAGGAGGATGTGCCCATCGCAGATGTCGAGCGCGCCCTGGTCGCGGGCAAGTCCCGCATGGTCTTCGACTTCGGCTTCTCCTGGAAGCAGAGTCGGTCGCACTTCCTGAACAGCGGTGGCGTCTTCAACGCCGGCTTCACGGAGGGCACCAACTACGAGAAGGAGAAGAACAACGCGAGCTGGAACTACGCGACTCCGAGCCTCGGGGTGACCTGGGGTTTCTCCAAGAACTCGGACATCTATGTGTCCGTCCCCGTCGTCATCGCTTCGGTGGTGAACGACCGGATGATTGCGGAGGATGGCTCCCCCGACCCGATTCGCTCCGTGGGCATCGGCGACCTGCACGGCGGCGTGCGTTTCCAGTTCCTGCGCTCCCGCAGCGAGGATGGGAAGTTCAGCAACTCGCTCATCGGTCAGCTGGACGTGAAGTTCCCGACCGGAGCGGAGTCGCCCGGCTCGTTCATCGGTGGTCCCAACAATGTCGCGACCATCGTGACGGGGTCCGGCACCTGGGGGTGGGACCTGTCCGTTCGGTTCAAGCAGCAGCTCGCGATTCTTGCCGTCGAGGCCGGAGTCGGGTTCACCTGGAATCCCACGGCGACGGTCATGTATCTCATCGAGGACCAGCAGAACCAGTTCAACCAGCACCTCGACCCCGGTGACCGGGTGCACCTCGACGTCGGCCTGACTGTGCAGCCCATGCAGCACATCGCGGTGCGCGCGGACCTGTTCCTCGACTACCGCACCCCCACCCGCTGGGGCAGCACCGTGTCGGCCTTCCCGGCCTGCAAGGAGTGCGCGGTCATCCCGGAGTCCAACGGCTTCTGGATGGACCTGCGCGGAACCATCATCGCCGACTTCGACACCCACTTCGGTCTGGACGCGTACTTCGAGTACACGCTCGCCGGTCGTCGCGCCTTCCTCTGGCCCCTGGAGGACGTCAGCCCGACTCGTGGCTGGACCGCCGGCGGCACCCTCTCGTACCGGTTCTAGGAGCAACACCCATGATTTCCGTTGCCCGCCGCCTGCTGCTCGCGCTCGTCGCCCTCTCGTTCGTCCTCGTGGCCATGCCCGAGGAGGCCGAGGCGCGTCTCGCCTTCTTCCGCAACTACCCGGACGTGAAGTGGCGGGTCATCAAGACCGAGCACTTCAACGTGTTCTACCCGGTGACCAAGAAGATGGAGGGTGCCAAGCACCCCGTCGACGCCGAGTTCACGGCCCGCAAGACCGCCTACATCGCCGAGGAGATGTATCCCCTGGTTTGCGGCCAGTTCAACTACTACCTCGACGAGACCGTCAACATCGTCATGCTCGATCAGACGGATTCGCTCACCGGGTACACGGTGCCGAACTTCGACTGGATCGTGGTCTCGGGGCGTCACAGCGACAACCTGTGGCGCCTGCGCGGGCACCACGATTGGCTGCGAAACGTGATTTATCACGAGTTCGGCCACGTGGTTTCGCTCAAGGCGGACCAGCCACTCGCTGAGGAGAGCTTCGGCTCGGTCATCGGCGTGCGCTGGCGCGACGGCCGCGTCAACACCGTGGCAGACGCGAGCGTGTTCGCCGGCACCGGGGACCCCTGGTTCTGGGTCGAGGGCGGCGCCGAGTACTACACCGACGTGGCGGGCATCAACAACTGGACCGCCAACCGCGACATGCGCATGCGCATGGACATCCTCGAGGGCACGTCCCTGAACTTCGGGGACATGCAGGACTACTACGGGTCGCACGGCGGCTTCGACGGCAACCGCCACTACCTCTCTGGCTACAGCTTCGCGCTGTACCTCGAGGAGCGCTTCGGCGAGGGCGTCTACCAGAGCTTCGCTCTCAAGCGCAGCGAGCAGGGGTGGAGCCCCAACTGGCTCGGCGTCATCGAGGACGTCCTGAACGTCTCTGCCGACGACCTCTACGAGGACTGGCAGGCGTGGGCCAAGGAGAAGTACCAGAAGGTCGCCGACAAGGTCATGGAGGACCCGGCTGAGGGCACTCCCATGTGGCTCAAGAAGTCCTACTGGGCAAGCGACAAGCCCAGCGATGCTGAGCACGAGGCATGGCTGAAGTCGCTCCGTGGAGGCAACAAGTACAAGTGGCGTCGCGACCGTGAGCGCGGCGATGGCCAGTTCTACAACAACGCAGCTCGCTTCTCGCCGGACGGCAGCAAGTGGGGCCACTACGAGCTCATCGGCGGCGCCGTGAACATCCAGTTCACTCCGGAGGAGGCCTACCCGGCCCTGAACGCGGACGCTGAGCTGCTCGTCGGCGACGACCTGAGCGACAAGCTGCGCAAGCGCATGAGCAAGAAGCTCACCCTGCGCGGGACCGGCGACGGCCAGTTCGACTTCTCGCCCGACGGGAACAAGGTCGTCTACCCCTGCAACGAGGACATGGCCACCAGCAAGGCCGCCCTGAAGACCCCTGGCTTCGCCGTGAAGACGTGGGACATGGACGGCTACAACTGGCACCACCTCTGCATTGGAGACCTCGCCGCCATGGAAGCGAAGGGGCGCGAGCTGATGCTCGAGCACTTCGAAGGCCACGACCCCATGGCGGAGGACGACGAGCACTTCGAGATGTGGAAGCGCGGGTACAAGGCGCCCGACACCGTCCACGAGGACCGCAAGGGCAAGAAGTGGGAACGCCGTCACTGGCTCGACTGGGTCAATGCCGAGTACGTCAACCGCATGGACCCCTACGTCACGATGGTGCCTGGCGACAACCGCCGCCTGTCGGACCCCGCCTGGTCGCCCGATGGTGGCCGCATCGCCTACGTGCGTTACAACGACGGCACGCAGAACATCTGGGTCATCGACCCCGACACGGGCGAGGGTGGGCCCATCACCAACTTCACCGATGGCACCCGGATCGAGGCCCTCGACTGGTCACCGGACGGCACCCAGCTGGTGTCGGGCCTCTTCCGTTGGAACCAGCAGGATCTGTACGTCTTCGAGGCCGATGGCTCCGGCGGGCGTGCCCTGACCGGCGACCGCTTCGAAGACCGCGACGTGCACTGGGGCCATGACGGCAACATCTACTTCACCTCGGACCGCGTCGACGGCATCTTCAATGTCTTCCGCATCAACCCGCGGGTCGAGCCTGGTCGCTTCGACGCCGACCTCGACGGCGTGGTGGACACCGAGGACGCCTGCCCCGACGAGCCCGAGACCCGGAACCTCTTCCGCGACAACGACGGCTGCCCCGACTCCGTGCCGATTCGCGTCACCAAGGACCGGATCGAGATCGACGAGAAGATCTTCTTCGAGCTCGACAGCGACGTCATCAAGGGCGAGAGCCACGAGCTGGTGCGCGCCATCGCTCGGGTGATGGTGAGCAACCCGCAGATCATCAAGGTCGAGATCGGTGGACACACCGACAGCCAGGGCGACGGCGAATACAACCTCGAGCTGTCCCAGCGTCGTGCTCAGTCGGTCGTGAACTTCCTCCTCGCCGAGGGTGTGACCGAGGAGCGGCTCGAGGCGAAGGGCTATGGCCTGACCGTGCCCCTCGTCGACGAAGAGACGCAGGAGGCGTTCGCCAAGAACCGCCGCGTCGAGCTCCTCATCCTCGAGCAGGAAGAGGTCACCGAGGTCGTCGAGGCTCCGGTCGAGGAGGAGCCCGAGGTTGCCTCCTCGTGCGCCGAGGACGCCGACCGTCTCAGCAACGCCTATCTGGTGCAGGTCACCAACGTGGTGTCCGGCGCCTTCTGGCCGAACTTCACCCCCGCGGGCAACTTGCTCTACGAGCACTACAGCCCGTTTGGCTGGGAGCCTCACGGTCTCAGCTGCGGCAACTTCCACAACAAGGTGGTGGACGACACCTCCCTCGTCATCAACACCGCGGACTTCCCGCTGGACGTCGAGCAAGAGGTCTACCCCGACTACTCGGCGGTGACGCAGGACGTGAAGGTCCACGGCGCCTGGGTCCGCAACCCGATGATCATCCCGATCATCAACGTGGGGAACGTGTCCCTGTCCCACCTGGGCGTGGACCTCGCGATCTACTTCGCGATCTCCGATGCCCTCGACACCAACAACGTGTGGGCCTACGCCCAGGCGGGTGAAGACGTGGTGATTCAGATGGGCTACCGGAACACGTCCGGGTTCGCCACCTTCAACGCCTTCGGTCTCTTCCGCATGATCAAGTCGGACTTTGGCTTCCTCCTCGATGAGGACCAGAACTCGACGACCACGGACGACCAGTTCCTGGCGGACCAGAAGCTCACGTACTTCATCTATGGCGGCGGAGCCGGGGTCACGTTGCCCTTCAGTCAGCTGTTCGATGTCAGCCTGTCGACCTTCCAGTACGCCCTCGCGGTGCAAGGTGTTGACGATGGCAAGAAGCTGCAGCCAATCCGGTATCGCGGCATCCAGGACGTCACCATCCGGCTCTTCAGCCAGGGACTGGCGCGGAACCTCCTGTGGGACCGGCTTCGCATCAACCCGCGCGGCGGTCGAGGCATCACGTTCCAGTGGCAGCCCAACTTCACCGTCCCGCTGAACTCCGCCTCCGGTGGCGTCGATGTCGACGACGGCCAGGTGTTCAACAGCTACTTCTACAACCGCTTCGATCTCACCTGGACCGAGTACCTTGCGCTGCCCATCAAGAACCGGGTCGGCGACAACGCTGGGCACACTCTCCAGGTCGAGTTCCAGGCGAGCGCCATCGACCGCAACGTGCCCTTCGCCGATGAGATTCGCGGTGGCGGCGCTGGCGGCTTGAACCGGACGAACCCGCTGACGAGCAACTCGGTGTTCGCGGGATACGAGCCCTTCTCCCTGTCCGGTGAGACGGCGGCGCTGCTCAACTTGCAGTACCGCTTCCCGCTGGTGAAGGACATCGACAAGAAGCTCGGCATTCTCTACATCGACTCCATCTACCTCCAGTTCTTCGGCACCGTCGGGAACTTCTGGTCCTACCGAGTCAAGTCCGAGGGCACCACGAACCTCTTCGGCGAGAACGTGCTGACGGACCCGGTCGCCCGCGTCGGCGGGTCACACGACCGTCCCGGTGACGGTGTGGTTCGCGAGGTGCCGGGGATGTTGGCTTCGGAGAATGGCAACTACGTGCTGGCTGATGCCGGCGTCGAGGTTCGTCTCGCAGCGAACCTCTTCAACCGGTCCAACTGGAACAGCTTCTTCCGCATCGCATACGGGTTCATGCCCGTGTCCGGTCGCGGTGACGTCAACGGCGACGACGTGTTCACCAACGGCGCCGACCCCACCCTCGACAACCGCGCATCGGAGTCGGAGCCCTCGGGCCTCCGCTTCTACCTGGGCATCGGAACGGGTTGGTAGGCACAGAGATGACGATGAACCAGTACCTCCCTCGTTTCCGCACCTCGGTGCTCCTGACCCTCGCCGCAGCCGGTCTGCTTGCCCTGCCTGGGTGCGCACGCAACACCGGTGAGGCTGGCGTGAAGCCCATCGGCGTCGGCATGGACCCCGGCGACATCTTCGGTTCGCCCGAGGCCCGCGGCGGCGTCCTCGACTTCACGCTTGCCCGCCTCCGTGGGCACCAACTGGACCTCGGAATCACCGGGTTCTTCGGCAGCGCCGGCGCGTTCGTAGACCCGGGCAGCGACCCCTTCGATTCGGCCCTCGGGTTCGGCTACCTCTTCAGCCCCGCGCTTACGGCGGCCGACGAGTATGGCTTGATCTCGCCAAAGGGCCCGGACGTGGCTGGCGCCTGCTTCGTGCAGGTGAACACTCGCGGCCCACTGGGCAGCTTCCGCACCGTCGACGTGGGTGAGCGCATGTCGCTGACGAACATCGTCGACCCGGACCTGCCCATCGAAGAGCAGCCGCCTCGAAGCGAGTTCCTGCTCTCCCGTGACCCGCAGGACTACCCGGTGGACACCACGAACGTGTTCCTCTCCTACTCGGGGTTCGACAACTACCGCGTGGGCGACGACTTCCTTCCGGGGAACTGGACCTTTGGCTCCGAGATGGGTCTGCATTTTGACGGCGGGCTGCCCCCGGGGAACGCGCCGGTCGCGTCGATTCCACTCAGCTCGGACCAGGAGGACCCCCGGGTCGACAAGCCCGCAGGTGACCCGCAGGTCTACTCGGCGGACGAGCTGATGAATGTCTTCGTCAGCAACGGGGAAGAGGGCGAGGACGGCGAGCTCATGCGCTACGCCCCGACCTCGGACGGGCTGCCGAGCCCGCTCCTCAATGACGGCGTGCTGCATGTGAGCTGGGACGAGCCTCTCACCGACGCCGACAAGTCGATGGTGACCATCTCCCTGAAGCTGCTCGGCGCCGACGAAGAAGGCACACCCCTCGACGGCGGGCAGTCTTGCGCGCCC
>JAGSHC010000241.1 GCA_023954745.1 Deltaproteobacteria bacterium
ACGACCGCCCCGCTGAAGGGACGCTGCTCGATGGCGGCGGTGAGATACTGCTCGGCGTCGTCGAGACGCCGGCTCCCGTTGGCGAGGAGGTAGCCAAGGAAGTTGAGGGTGTCGGCGCTCTGCGGGCGCATTGCGAGGATGTGCTCCAGCGACGCGGCGGCCTCATCGATCATCTCGGCGTCTTGGAGCACCCGCGCTCGCTGCGTCCAGAGATCGATTCGCTGCCGGTCCGTCCGGGCGCGCACCGTCTGCGCAGCCGCCGGCGTCGCGCCGCTGATCTGCCCCTGTTCTCGCGAATCCAGCGCGACCACTCCCGCATCGAGAACCGCGAGGGCTTCTTCGATCTGCCCCAGGTCCGCCAACACCTGGGAGAGCGCGATCACCACGCTCTCATTCGCGGGGGCGCGGCTCAAGCGGTCCCGAAGCAACGACGCGGCGCGGTCACCCTTCCCTTCGGCGAGGAGGAGGGCAGTCCGCGCGGCCTCGGCCCTCTCGGGGCCCAGGCGCTCGAGTTCGGGCAAGAGGGCACGTGCTCCTTCGAGGTCGCCCAGGGCGATTCGAGCCCGCAGTGCAGCGTCCTGGAGCCCCGCGTGCGCGTCGGCATCGCGGTTGGCCACGACCGCACGGGCTGTGATCGCAGCACTCGCGGCCTGCGCGGGCTCACCCCGACGCATCAGGAGTCTCACCTGCTCCTGCGCGGCGCGGCCATAGCGCGCATGGTCCGTCGGAACCTCGGCGAGGGCTCCCAGGGCCCCATCCAGGTCCCCCATGTCCTCCAGCGACTGGGCACGCAGACGAATCAACTCCACCCGATCGTCGGAGCCGAGACCCTCCGAGGCCAGCTCGGCCTCAATGGCTCGCCCCGCCTCGACGTTGCGGTGTTGCCGGATGAACAGCTCGATCCCGGTCCGGTTGAGAGAGCGTTCGCGCTCACGGCCAAGAATCCGCACGAAGCGCAGGTGCTCCTCCGCCCGGTCGTAGCGCCCCATGCGCCGGTAGAGAGACAGGAGAACGCGATGCAGACGGGCCCTCGACCAGTCGCTACGAAGGACCTCTTCGAGACCCGCGACCGCGTCCGGCAGCCGCACTCCGTCTCGCCAGCCCCAGGGCGACTCGGCCGTGAGACCCACCCGGAAGGTGTCGAGGTAGACGCCCAGAGCGTCTTCGCTTCCAGGGGCGCGCTGCAGCGCGACCAGAGCCGCCACCCGCGCCTCCTCCAACCGCCCGTGTTCGAGGAGCAGTCGCGCCTTGAGGATCGTCGGATAGGAGTCCTCGGGGAGCTTGTCGATCCAGCCATCGAGAGCAGCCAAGGAGGCGTCGGCGCGACCGAGTTCCCGAAGCACGAAGTAGAGGTAGTAGTGAGGCAAGTGCGGGTCGTCACCGCCGAGGCCACGCTCGGTGGCGACCCGCAGGTGGGTCTCCGCCTCCTCCAACTCGCCGAGCCGATGGAGCAGCTCACCCAGGAGATAGCGGGATCGTCCGTCGTCAGGGTCGAGGATGACAGCCTGTCGCGCAGCGCCAGAGGCCGCCCCATAGTCGCCGCTGCGGGCCCGCGCCTCTGCAAGGGCCTGCCAAAGCTGTGGGGCCTCCGGCTCCAGAGCCAGGGCCTGCTGGATGAGGTTCGCCGCTTCCTCCGCCCGTGCGTCGCCCGTCGAGCCCTGAGACGAGGCCAGAAGGAGCTGGGCCGCGAGGAAGCGACTCATCACTTCGGGATCGAGGCGGGTGGGGGCCGGCGACGACGGGTCAGCGGCCCCGGACGGAGTCGGCAACTTCGTGAGCGCGGGCGCACATCCGAGGAAGAGCGAGAGCGCCAGGATCGGCGCGAGGGCGAGGGCCTTCACCACCTCAGTGTAGACCGCCGACGGCAGAGATCAGGTGAGGCTCGCCTTGAGCCACTCACGCTTCATGTTCGCGATGACCTTGATCGGAATCGACTTCGGGCAGACCGCTTCGCACTCACCGTGGTTCGAGCAGGGGCCAAAGCCCTCCTTGTCCATCTGCTCGACCATGCCGAGGGCGCGCTCCTTGCGCTCCACCTGGCCCTGAGGCATCAACGCCAGCTGGCTGATCTTCGCGCCGACGAAGAGCGACGCCGACGCGTTGGGACACGCCGCTACGCACGCCCCGCAGCCGATGCACTGCGCGTAGTCCATGGCCTCGTTGGCGACGGCCTTGCCGATGGGGATGGCATTGGCGTCGGGCGCCGAGCCGGTTCCCACGGAGACGTACCCACCGGCTGCCTGAATCCGGTCAAAAGAGCTCCGGTCCACGACCAGGTCCTTGATGACGGGGAAGGCGGTGGCCTGCCAAGGCTCGATGGCGATGGTGTCGCCTTCCTTGTAGCTGCGCATGTGCAGCTGGCAGGTCGTCGTGTCGGACGGGCCATGGGCCACGCCGTTGATGACGAGACCGCACATCCCGCAGATGCCTTCGCGGCAGTCGCTGTCGAACTCGATGGCGTCTTCGCCCTTGTTCACGAGCTCGCGGTTCAGCTGGTCGAGCATCTCGAGGAAGCTGGCGTGCGAATCGGTGGTCAGGGCGTAGTCGACGAGCTTGCCGGCGACGTCGGGTCCGGCCTGGCGCCAGACGCGGAGCTTCACGTTGATTGAGGACATCGTGTCTCCTGCCTACTTGTAGGACCGGGTGGTCTGCTTTACGTACTTGAAGGTGAGGGGCTCCTTGTGGAGCTCGTGGGCTTCGCCCTCGCCCTTCCACTCCCAGGCCGCGGAGTAGCTGAACTCGTCGTCGCGACGACGAGCCTCCCCGTCCTCGGTCAGGTACTCCTCGCGGAGATGAGCCCCGCAGGACTCCTCACGGTTCAGAGCGTCGCGAGCCAGCATCTCGGCCAGCTCGAGGAAGTCAGCCACGCGGTTGGCCTCGGCGAGGTTCTGGTTGAGGGTGTCCTTGCGGCCGGGGACCGACACGGACTTCCAGAACTCGTCCCGAATCTTCGGGATCTCCTCGATGGCCTCCTTGAGGCCCTTCTCGTTCCGCGCCATGCCGCACTTGTCGTACATGAGGTTGCCGAGCTCGCGGTGGAAGTCGAGGGGGCTCTTGTTGCCCTTGTTGCTGAGCAGCTTGTCGATGCGGCCACTGACCTGCTCTTCGGCCTCACCGAACTCGGCGTCGTTGACGTCCACCGACTTGAGGTCGTTGCCGTGCTTCCCGAGGTAGTCGCCCAGGGTGTACGGGATGACGAAGTAGCCGTCGGCGAGGCCCTGCATGAGGGCGCTGGCGCCCAGGCGGTTGGCGCCGTGGTCACTGAAGTTTGCCTCGCCCAGCGCGAACAGCCCGGGGATGGTCGTCATCAGGTTGTAGTCGACCCAGAGCCCGCCCATCGTGTAGTGCGACGCGGGGTAGATCTTCATCGGCGTGCGGTACGGGTTGTCGCCCGTGATGCGCTCGTACATGTCGAACAGGTTGCCGTACTTCTCGGCGACCCCATCCCGGCCCATGCGCTTCACCGCGTCCGCGAAGTCGAGGTAGACCGCGCGGCCCGTCACGTTGACCCCCTTGCCCTCATCGCACGCCTGCTTGGCAGCGCGGGAGGCGACGTCCCGGGGCACGAGGTTCCCGAACGCCGGGTAGCGACGCTCGAGGTAGTAGTCGCGCTCGGACTCGGGGATGTCGTTGGCGGCGCGCGTGTCGCCAGCCTTCTGGGGAACCCAGACCCGCCCGTCGTTGCGCAGCGACTCACTCATCAGGGTGAGCTTGCTCTGGTGCTCACCGGCCTGCGGGATGCAGGTGGGGTGAATCTGCGTGTAGCAGGGGTTCGCGAAGGCAGCGCCCTTCTTGTGGGCCCGCCACGCCGCAGTCGCGTTGCAGTTGATCGCGTTCGTCGAGAGGTAGAACACCCGTCCGTAGCCGCCCGTGCAGAGCAGGACCGCGTCGCCCCAGTAGCGCTCGTAGGCGCCGGTGACGAGGTTGCGCACGACGATGCCGCGGGCCTTCCCGTCAACAACGACCAGGTCCATCATCTCGCGCCGGGTGTGCAGCTTGACGTTGCCCTGGTGCACCTGCCGCATCAGCGCGCTGTAGGCGCCGAGGAGCAGCTGCTGTCCGGTCTGACCGCGGGCGTAGAACGTGCGGGAGACCTGCGCGCCACCGAAGGAGCGCGTGGTCAGCGTGCCGCCGTACTCGCGGGCGAAGGGAATCCCCTGGGCCGCCGCCTGGTCGATGATGTTCGTGGACACCTGCGCGAGGCGGTACACGTTGCTCTCGCGGGAGCGGTAGTCGCCGCCCTTCACGGTGTCGTAGAACAAGCGGTAGACGGAGTCGCCGTCGTTCGCGTAGTTCTTCGCGGCGTTGATGCCGCCCTGCGCCGCGATGCTGTGAGCGCGGCGGGGGCTGTCCTGCAGGCAGAAGCTCTGCACGTTGTAGCCGAGCTCGGCCAGCGAGGCGGCAGCGGAGGAACCGGCAAGGCCGGTGCCGACGACGAGGACGTTGAACTTCCGCTTGTTGGCGGGGTTCACCAGCGTGTTCTTGAAGCGCGTGCGCTCCCACTGCGTCTCGATGGGGCCGTCGGGCTCGTTGGACTCGAGATTGATCACTGTCCGACTCCGAGGAAGATCGCGAGGGGGATGAGGAAGAAGCCGAGGGCGACGAGGAGCGCGAAGGCGTACCCGCCCTTCTCAGCGAGGGCCAGGTACTTCTGGTTGCTGACGCCGAGGGACTGGAACGCGCTCCAGACCGCATGGCGCAGGTGCAGCCCGAGGACGACCATCATCACCAGGTAGACGCCCACCTTGATGGGGTCCTGATAGGTCTCGACGACGAGGCGGTAGAGGTCCCGCATCTCCGTGCCGTCGACCGTGGTCGTGTACTCCGTGCCGAACTTGAACCCCTTGAGGTGCAGGATCATGAACACGAAGAGCAGGCCGCCGGTGTAGATCATCGACATCGAGGCGATGGTCTTCCGAGAAGGCCCACCGGCGTTCGCCGTCACCTGGTAGCGAGAGGTGCGGGCAGCGCGCTTCTCCATGGTGATCTTGACCGCGTTGTAGACGTGGATGAGGAACGTCGCGGCGAGGAAGCCCTCGGCCACCCAGAGCAGGGGCCCCAGGGACATCAGCGAGTAGGCGTACGTGTTGAACGCCGCCCCGTCGTCCGATGCCAGAAGCAACAGGTTTGCCGTGAGGTGACTGACCAGGAAGCCAGCCCAGATCAGACCCGTGATCGCCATGACGTACTTACGTCCGATCGTCGAGCCCAGCGCTTGCGCGAGCGATGCCATTCAGAAGCTCCTATCGACCGCGATGCGGTCCCCGCGTGCAGAGGTCCGGTGGGGAGCCGTCCCTGACTCCGTCGGGCCTTCCGCCGCCGGCGGGAACATACACCTCGCCAAAACCCCGTGCCATCGGCACGGGCGGCTCGGGGCAGCGACGCGGAGATCGCTCGCAGAGCGACGCAGAGATCGCCCCCAGACCGGCGAGGTCAAGGAGCCACGAGGGACGCGTATCTCCCATACGCCACCGAGTGAGCGACGCAGAGATCGCCGGTCTTACGGCGTCCAGTCGGCGTCGGGGCCGCCGAAGGCGCCCATGTCGTTGCGGCTCCCATCGGCGTCGTTCTCCAGCGCGCTGGGGTCGCCTCCGTCGATGAGCAAGCTCGTGGTCTGGAGCGTGAGATCGTCATTCCAGACGAAGTCCGCCGTGGCGGTCACAAACAGGGGGTTCACCTCGATGTTGCCGTCGGTGCCGGTCAGCACCCCGTCGCCGGCGACGTTGGGATCGTCGTAGTAGGCACCGTCGGTGAAGTCCCAGACGTTGTTGTACTCGAAGGTCGCGCCGGCCCCCGCCCCCACGATGCGCACCCCCACTCCGGTCCCTCCAGCAATGACGTTGTTGCTGAACTCTCCTTGGAAGATGCGCACTCCCGCGGGCTCGCCCGCCGTGGTCGCGTGGTTGTCGAACATGCTGTTGTTCGTCACGTCAGGCGAGCTGCTGAACACGTACATGGCGCCCCCGCTGGTGGCGATGTTCCCCACGAACAGGTTGTTGTGGATGTTCGTGTCAGAGTCCGCGTGGTTGAGAATGGCCCCGCCCCAGCCCAGGCCGTTCGCGTCCATGACGCCCGACGCTTCGTTCTCCGCGAACACGTTCCAGCGCACCTCCGCGAGGCTCTCGAGGCCGAGGAACAAGGCCCCCGCGTCGTCGTCGGCCTCGTTCCCGACGAAGAAGTTGCCCTCGATCATCCCGTCACTGTCCTTGATGTAGGCACCGCCACCGTCGAAGTCTGCGACGTTCCCATCGAAGGTGTTGTCGAGGAGGACGACATCTCCGGACTCGCTGTAC
The DNA here is from genome assembly GCA_023954745.1 of Deltaproteobacteria bacterium. Taxonomy (GTDB): domain Bacteria; phylum Myxococcota_A; class UBA796; order UBA9615; family UBA9615; genus JAGSHC01. Next base: position 6,294 of record JAGSHC010000241.1, read on the forward strand.
AGCCCGCCACCGTGGAACGCCGCGGTGTTGCCCTCGATGACGTTGCCCTGGATGGTCGGAGCCGCGCTGACGTAGATGCCGCCGCCGTGTCCGGTGTAGTCGTTGACGAAGATCGAGTCTCCGTTGGTGACCGTGAAGCCCTGGAGCAGCGCCGCGTTCGTCTGTCCGTCGTCGATGATGACCACGGGGTCGGTGCTCCCGGTGCCGTCGAGCACGGTGACCGCGGGTCCCTGCTCCGCCACGAGGCGCAGGTCCGTCGAGCCGAAGTCCACGGGGCCGGCGTAGGTCCCGGGCAGCACCGCCACAGTGGGACAGGCCACCGAGCCGGCGACGACGGCCGCGATGGCGTCGTCGATGCTCGCGAAGGGGTCCGCCTGGGTGCCCACTGGAGCGCCGCCGGTGGCGTCGTCGTCTACCCAGAAGGGGCAGTCCGCGTCGATGCAGTCGAGGTCTCCGTCGCCATCACTGTCGAAGGTCTCCGTCGCCAGAGGCGCCCCGGAGCAGTCGTTGTCTACCCCGTCGCACACCTCGGCCGCCGAGGGGTTCGTGGCGGCGTCGGTGTCGTCACAGTCGCCGTCGCAGTCGCTGAAGCCATCGGAGTCGTCGTCCACCTCGGAGGGGTCAGCGATGCTGTCGCAGTCGTTGTCGTCGATCCCGTCGCACACGTCGGGGGCACCGGGGTAGATGGCGGAGTTGGCGTCGTCACAATCGACGCAGTCGGGCGACAGGTCGCCGTCGCCGTCCACTTCGTTGGCAGGAACCACGCCGTCGCAGTCGTTGTCGATGAAGTCGCACACCTCGGGGTTCCCGGGGAAGCTCAGCGGCTGCCCGTCGTCGCAGTCCCCGTTGCACGCGAACACTCCGTCTCCGTCCACATCGCCCTCGTCGACCAGCGGACTCCCATCACAGTCGGTGTCGAAGCCATCGCACAGTTCGGTGGTCTGGCCGGGGTTGGCGGCGGCGTTGGCGTCGTCACACTCTCCGTTGCAGGCGAACCAGCCGTCGTTGTCGCCGTCGAGCTCGTCCTCGGGGATGGCGCCATCGTTGGAGCAGTCGGTGTCGAAGCCGTCGCAGATCTCGCTCGCGCCGGGGTTCACGGACGTCTCGCCCTCTTCGCAGTCCCCCGCGCAGCCGTCGTACCCGTCGTTGTCCGTGTCGATCTCGTCGGTGGAGAGCTGCCCGTCGCAGTCGTTGTCGAGACCGTCACACTGCTCGGCCACCGACGGGTTCTGGGCCACGTTGTTGTCGTTGCAGTCGCCCTCGCAGATGAGGAAGTTGTCGCCGTCGGCGTCCACCTCGAGAGCCCCGAGGTTGCCGTCACAGGTGTTGTCCTGGCCGTCGCAGATCTCCTCGGCGCCTGGGTACACGGTGGCGTCGGCGTCGTTGCAGTCATCACAGCCCTCGCAGCCGAGGTCCGCGTCCACGTGGCCGTCGCCGTCGAAGTCGCCGTTGGTGAACAGGCCCGTCATGGACACCTGCACCTGGTAGGTCGTGTTGCCGGACTCGATGGTCAGAGTCGCGGTGTCGTCCCACTGCTGGTAGCCCTCCTCGGGGGGCTGGAAGGCGAACGTGAAGCCATACGCCGGGCCCGCGTCCAAGGCGATTGGCAGGACCGGATCTGCGAGGCGAAAGGCGGTCCCCGAAGCCCAGGCGATGGAGGTGACCGTCTCAGTGCGGCTGCCCGAGTTCGTCAGCGCCACGCGATCCTCGACGGCGGCGGCGTTGTTGAACACCTCCCCGAAGTCCAGGCCGTTGGCAGGTTGCTCCACCCCAGGGCCGCAAGCGATGAGAAACGCTGCGGAGAGACCCATCAGGGAGGCACGAAGAGGCAGGCGGACACGGTGTGTGAGCGTATGCATGGCACGTTTATAAGCGCCGATGCAGCACATCAAGTCAAGTGCAGGACGAGACCGTTACCGCCGCGAGACCCCGATGTTGCCGGGTCTGGGCCTGCTCCCCGAGCCAGTTCAGCCGCCGCGCAGCGCAGCCACCAAGAAGAAGAGCGCCGCCAAGCTGGCCATGGCAGCAAACCAGGGCCAGATGGCCCCCTCTCGTGGAGGCTCCGCCGCAGCCCACTCGCCGGTGTCGACGTTCTCAGGGAGCGGCGCGGCGTCGTCCCACTCGCCCAGGAGACGCACGGCGAGCTCCGCCTGCGACGTGGGGACCTGGAGCTTGTAGAAGCCCAATGCGACGTAGAGCCCCGGGTCGATGGAGAGCACGTTGCCGTCGGGCTGGAACGTGGCGACGCCCTCGGCCTCGAGGAAGGCCCGCACGGGCATGCGCTCATCCTCCCGGGAGAACGTGCGAATCGTCACGGGCGGATCGAGTTTCCGGTCCGCAGGCCAGGGGTTCTGAGGGGTCTCGGGGCCGATGGCTTCCATGCATTCAACCTACATCGCGCAGGGCGAATCTCCAGGGCCCATCGTGCGCGTCGCGGTCAGCGCACCCACACCTGGTAGCGGTACAGACGCGAGTAGTCGCCGGAGCCGGAGTCCGAGTGCAGGGTCGTGAACTCGACGCCAGTCACCTCGCTGCCAAAGTCCACCTGCACCGTCCCGGGGTTGTACGTCTGGGTGGAGACGAAGGAGCCGCAGGTGTAGCCGGGGATCCGAAGGAGGTCCGTGCTGCTGAAGCCGCCGTAGTTGGACGCGTCATCGATGCAGTAGAGGTTCTCGTCTCCGCCCACCGTCTCCACGGAGAACCAGGTGCCGGAGCCCTCCATCGACTGACCGTGATAGTAGATGGCGTGCAGGACCTCCCCGTCGTTCGGCACGTCCACGTCCACGGTGCCCTTCATGGAGTCGTAGGAGAAGTTGCCGTCCTCCCAGCGGATGTTGTTGGTCTCTTCGTAGTAGACCCCCATCTCGTTGACGAAGGTGTCGAAGCCCGCCTCGAACTCGGTGGTGCCGTCCCCGTTGCTGACCCGGTCGAAGTCGTAGACGAGGGTCCAGCCGCCGTTGTCCGTGCTCATGTCGCAGTTGCTCTCCAGCGGCAGCCCCAGGTAGCCGGGGTCCAGCCAGTAGTCCCCGTCGGTCGCAGCCGGGTTGCTGGCGATCACCTCGGCGCAGGATTGGAGGGCGCAGCCCTCGGACTCCCCGGGTGCGCTCTCGATGTTGAAGGTCAGGCCCCAGTCGTTGAGGGTGCCCCCGTCCCCATCGGCGGAGTCGAGCACGGTGATGGTCCAGACTCCGGCCGCGACCTCGCCGTCGAAGAGGGAGAGGGGTTCGTCTTCGGGCTGGTAGTCGCCCGAGAGGGTGGCGTTTGACGAGGGGAGCGTGTTGCTCGACTCGTCGTCGAGCACGATGTCCATGTCGTCGTCAGAGCCGCCGACGTTGGTGAACAGGTCCGCCGTCGTTCCCGCGGGGGAGGTCAGCGACACCTCGATGTCGGCGTTCCACGTGTGGCTGATGTCGATGCTCACATCGAGGTCCTCGATGTTTCCGTCGGCCGTGACCGTGATGGTGTCGACCACCGTCACCGTCCCGCTGGAGCCG
>JAGSHC010000333.1 GCA_023954745.1 Deltaproteobacteria bacterium
CAGCGACGACGACGACTCCACCAGCGACGACGACGACTCCACCAGCGACGACGACGACGCCACCAGCGACGACGACGACGCGAGCGACGACGACGACTCCACCAGCGACGACGACGACGCCACCAGCGACGACGACGACGACGCCACGTCCGCAGGGCCCGACCCGTCCACCGCCGGTCCCCTCGCCTTCACTTCCGGCAGCGGTTCCTTCTCGTCCTTCGACGGCAGCTCGATCCCCATCGAGACCTACATTCCATCGGGGGCCGGCCCGTTCCCCGTCATCGTGTTCAGCCACGGGTTCCAGCTGAGCCCCGCCGACTACGTCTCCTGGGGAGAGCACCTCGCGGGCTGGGGCTACCTGACCGTGATGCCGGACCTGCCGGGCAGCATCATCATTCCCGTGACCCACGTGGACCTCGCGGCACATCTGGGTGCCCTCCTCGACGATGTGGTGGCTCGAGGCGCCTCGGTCAGCGGCCCCTACGGGGCGGTCGCAGACTCCTCCGCCATCACCCTCGCCGGCCATTCCATGGGCGGCAAGGTCTCGCTGCTCCTCGCCTCGCAAGACGCGCGGCCCGTCGCGGTCTTCGGGATCGACCCCGTGGACGCGGGAGGAGGACCGCTCGTCGGCGTCACCCCCGACTACCCGTCGGTGACCCCGGAGCTGATGCCCCAGGTCACCGTGCCCCTGGTCTTGCTCGGAGAGACCACCAACTCCACCGGCGGACTGGGCGGCGCCTGCGCTCCGGCCGCAGACAACTTCCAGCAGTACTTCGCGGACGCCACGAGCCCCGCCCTGGAGATCGACGTCCTCGGCGCGAACCACATGTCGTTCCTCGACAACCCCTTTTGCCTGTCCTGCCTCGCCTGCCCTACCGGCACGGATGACCCTGCCGTGAGCAGGGCCCTCGCCCAGGGGCGCCTCGTGGCGTTCTTGAAGTCGTTCGTGGACGGCGATGCCAGCTTCGACACCTGGCTTACGGGCGCGGAGGCAAGTGACGATGTGAGCGCCGGCCTCGTCACCTGGCAGACCGCCAACGGCTTCTAAACGGCTTCTCATGAAGATGAGGCGCAACTCGGGGTGAGACGAGGGGCCGGATCGCAACGAGGGACGAGCGGAGCGGGCCGTGGCCCGTGAGCGAGGCAGGGGGGCGGTCCCTCGGCCAGCCCGAGTGCCTCAGTTACGAGCCCCCCGGACCGGACCTCACCCCACGCAGACCTGACCCCGTCCGAGCCTCACCCGGGGGTGGGTCGTGGGAGCCATCAGACCATCAGATCTCCGAGAGAATCTCTGCCTTGCGCTTGTCGAAGTCCGCCTGCTCAATGAGGCCCTGCTCCAGCAGCGACTTGAGCTTGCCGAGCCGCGCACCGAGGTCGTTGGCCGGAGCCGCCGCCTGGCCCTGACCGCCCATCGCCGCCGCCATCGCCTGACCCATGGCGAGGCCCGCGCCGAGACCCATGCCGTCGGCCGCACCTCCGCCGGGGTTGCTCGCGGCCTTCTCGATGGCCTGCGCCGCCTGGAACTGGGTGAACTTGCCCATGTCGCCGAGGATTCCCATGGACGAGCGCTTGTCGAGCATCGCCGACACTTCGGGAGGCAGGGAGATGTTCTCGATGAGGAACACCTCGAGACCGAGGCCGTAGGTGTCGAAGTCGCCCTTCATGGAGTCGGCGAGGCCGGCGCCCAGCTCCTTGTACTTCGAGGCGAGGTCGAGGACTGGCACCTTGGCTTCACCGAGGGAGTCGGTGAACGAGCTGATGACATGAGACCGCAGCTGGCCGCGGATGTCGTCCGTCGTGAAGCGCCCGTCCGTGCCGACCACCTCCTGCATGAACCGCGCAGGGTCCGTCACCCGGTAGGCGTAGCTGCCGAAGGCGCGCACCCGCACCGGACCGATCTCGGGGTCCCGCAGGGTGATGGGGTTCTGCGTGCCCCACTTCTGGTCCGTGAACAGCGTGGTGTCGACGAAGTAGACCTCCGCCTTGAACGGGCTCTCGAAGCCCATGCTCCAGCTGTTCAGCTTGGTGAGGATGGGCATGTTCGCCGTGCTCAGCTCGTAGCGCCCCGGCGTGAACACGTCGGCCAGCTGGCCCTCGTTGATGAACACCGCCGCCTGGCCTTCCCGGACCGTGAGCTGCGCGCCCATCTTGATGGCGTGGTCCCGCACCGGGAATCGGAACACGAGCGTGTTGTGCGAGTCGTCCGTCCACTCGATGACGTCGATGAACTCGCCCTTGATGAAGTCAAAAAGGCCCATGTGTCTCGCTTCCTCTCGCGGTGGGTGCCCCTCGGGGGAGCCGGATCATCCGCTCCGCGTGGGCCCCGGTCAAGGCGGATGCGGGGGCTGTGTCTCCGAGGCCACACGCCCTTGCAACCCGCCGTGTCCCGACGCCCACACACCCCTCCCCTACGGACCGGCAAACCCAATGATTTCCACGTTTTCCGATCTGGCACGCCCGCTGCAATCCCCTTGCTGCGACACGCCACCCCACCGGAGCCCTCATGTCTCGCCAAGCCCTCCTCCTTGTACTCGTCCTCGCCCTCCTCCCTGCCACCTCTCTCGCCGGCATCGTCGTGCCCAACGACGCCCCCGAGAACCCAGACCGCACGCCCTTGACCGTGGTCAGCCAGCAGGTGGATGTCTCCATCACCGACCAGGTGGCCACCACCACCCTGGTCCAGGTCTTCCGCAACGACGCCACCGTCCCCTTGGCCGGCACCTACCGCTTGCCCCTGGGGGAGCGCACCTCGGTGCAGGAGTACGCCTTCTGGGTGGACGGGCGCCGGGTCGTCTCCCGCATCGAGAGCAAGGAGGACGCGAAGCAGGAGTTCGAGGGCGCCGAGCGACGCGGCGAGGACGCGGCCCTGCTCGAGCAGCGCGACCCCAACACCTTCACCGCCAAGTTCACGGAGCTTCAGCCCGGCGAGACCCGACGCTTCGAGGTGGTGACCAGCGAGCTGCTCCCCTACGAGGCGGGCAAGGTGCGCTACAGCCACCCGCTGGACTACGCGAGCACCGGGCTGCCGCCCGTGGACGAGCTGCTCGTGCGCGTGACCATCGCCGACAGCAAGCCCATCAAGGCGGTCACCCACCAGAGCTTCGCCACCACCGAGCGGCGCCTGCCCAGCGGCGACCTACAGGTCACCACCGCCCTCTTCGACGAGGTCCCCGACCGCGACTTCGAGCTCGAGTACCAGTTGGAGTCCAGCGACTTCGGCCTCGCCTTCCGCACCTGGGACGACGGTGCTGACGAGGGCTACTTCGTGGCCATGGTCGCCCCCCAGGAGGAGACCGACGACGGCGCCATCGTGCGCAAGGACATCGCCTTCGTGTTCGACGTGTCCGGCTCCATGAGCGGCCACAAGGTCGACCAGGCGCGCTCGGCGCTCAAGGGCTGCCTCAACCTCATGAACCCGGGCGACGGCCTCTACCTGCTGGCGTTCAACGACTCCATGAACCCCTTCTCCAACGGGGTGCAGGAGCTCGACGAGGGCCTCCGCCGCGAGGCCACCTCCTTCGTGGACGGCCTGGGGGCCAACGGGGGCACCAACATCCACGACGCCATGCAGACGGCGCTGAATGAGCTCGCCGCGTCCGAGCGACCCACGGCCATCGTCTTCCTGACGGACGGGCACGGCTCCCGCAGGCCTGCCGACGTCCTGAAGATGGTCGAGACCAACAACCCGGGCGACAGCACCCGCATCTTCACCTTCGGGGTCGGGCACGACCTCAACGCCAGCTTCCTGGAGCGCCTCGGCACCGAGAACCGAGGCGGCTACACGCAGATCGACGGCAGCGTGCCCATCGACCAGGTGGTGGCCTCCTTCTACGCCGGCATCGCCAAGCCCGTGTTGACGGACCTCGCGCTGGACTTCGGCCCCGACATCGTCGCCAACCGCACCTACCCCTCGGTGCTGCCGGACGTCTACAAGGGCCAGCGGCTCGTCATCACCGGTCGCTACCGCGGCGCGGGTCCCGGCACCCTCACCGTGAAGGGGCTCATCGGCGGAGAGGCCAAGGAGCTGGCCCTCCCGGTGACCTTCGGCGGCGCGGACCAGGACTCCGCCCTGAACACGGCCGGTGTGGACCTCGGCAACGAGCACCCCTGGGTGGGGCGTTTGTGGGCCAAGCGCCGGGCGGAGCACCTGCTCTCCCAGATCCGCATGTACGGCGAGACGCCCGAGGCCAAGGACGAGGTCATCTCCCTGTCGACCCAGTGGCAGTTCGCCACCCGGTACACCTCCCTCGTGGCCCACGCCGACCCACGCGTGGCCTCCTTGACGCCCGCCCGCATCAAGCCCGGCGACCCGGTCCTCAAGATCCCGGCGCCGGCCAGCTCGGCGGCGGTCACCGCGATGCTGCCCTTCGGCGAGGTGAAGGACCTCGTGTGGGATGGTCAGGACCAGGTGTGGACCACGCGCTTCCTCGTGCCTCGCAGCGTCGACGATGGCGTCTACTGGATTCACGTGGTCGTGACCGGCGAGGACGGCGGCACCGACTGGTACCGCATCTCCTACACCGTCGACACGAAGGCGCCCGTCCTGCGGGTGCAACTCCAGCGGGACCGCGTCGCGGCAGGGTCAGCCCTGGCCATGACGGCGCGCCCGGTCATCGGCTTCCTCGAGCTGGGCAGCGAGATGCTGCAGGCCCTGGGGCGCGACGCCGCCGCCCGAGCGAAGGCGTACGTGGACATCAAGTCGGTGGTGGCCCGCATCCCCTCGGCCGGCGTCGAGACGGTGCTGCTCTCGGACCGCGACTCCGAAGCGGGCTGGCACGGATCCCTGACCCTGCCTGACGACCTGCCCCCGGGCAGCCACCGGCTGGAGGTCACCGCCACCGACGTGGCAGGGAACAAGCACACGGTGGTGGAGCGCTTCGACGTGCTCGAGGCCCCGGTCGCCATGGCCACGCGCCGCGACGACGAGGAGTCGGACCGTGACTGAGTCCACCACCAAGAACACCCGACATGGGAGAGCGCGTTTTGCGTGGGGCAGCGCGCTCGCCCTGGGAGCAGCGTCGGCAATGGTGCCGGCGTTGTTCCCCAACTTCTTCGACATCGGCTCCGAGTGGGCACGCTGGGGACACGAGGCACCGCTCGTCGTCGCCACCACCGCCGGAGCCATCAGCGCCGAGCCCGAGGGGGAGCCGCCGACTCCCAGTGCGGCCCCCGACGCGCCCCTGGGCCTGAGCCTGTCCAGCACCATCACGGACCCCGACGACACCCGGGCGGCCGTGGTGGTGGACAGCGAGGTCTGGGTCGCCACCGGCGGCGGGCTGCTGCGCTTCGACCCCTCGGACCCGAGCCGGGACCGCTGGTGGACGACCGCCGACGGCCTGCCCGACCACCGCCTGACGGCCATCGCTCGCTACGGCGACGGGCTGGCCCTCGGCACCGAGGGCGGCGTCGTCGTCACCCTCGACGTGCCCGACGACGAGCTGGTGGTGCACACCGTGGACGAGGTGGCAGACGCGCGCATCAGCGATCTGCTCGGCGAAGACGAGCTGCTCTGGGTCGCCACCTGGGGAGACGGCGCGTTCTCTGGCGTGCCTGGTCGCCCGAAGGGCTACACCGCTCTGGGACCTTCCCGGGGGCTCAAGGCGCGGCAGCTGACGGGCATCGCGCGCCTCGACGGCGAGCTCATCGCCGGCACCGCCGGAGCCGGCCTCTGGGTGCGCGAAGACAGCGGCGGATCGCGTCTGTATGTACAAAAGGGCGGGCTCATCAGCGACTTCGTGCTCGACGTCCAGCGGGTCGGCCGCAAGGTGCTCGTGGCCGGCCCGGGAGGACTCTCTCGGTACGCCCGCGGAGTCATCCAGACCCAGCGCGGGGGAGACCGGGTGCCCTCGGGCGTCGTGCGCGCCATCGGCGACGACGGCCGGCTGGCCCTCGCCGGAGGGCAGCTGGGCAAGGACGGGACCACCGACACTTCCTCGCTGCCGACCCATCCCGACGGGCTCGGTCCGTGGCACGGCGTGCCCCTGCCGGAGGTGCGCTGGCTCGCGTCCGTGGACG
>JAGSHC010000032.1 GCA_023954745.1 Deltaproteobacteria bacterium
CAGGCCTACCGCGCCGTCGCCCACCTCTCGGTGGGTCAGTTCAGGGAGTGGCTGCTCGACACCACCACCACCGGCCCCGTCATCCGCTCCATCTCCCCCGGCCTCACCCCCGAGATGGTGGCCGCCGTCGTGAAGCTCATGTCCAACATGGACCTCATGGTGGTCGGCGCGAAGTGCCAGGTGGTGGTCCGCGCCAACAACACCTTCGGGCTGCCCGGCCGCTTCAGCTCCCGCGTGCAACCGAATCACCCCACCGACGACGTGCAGGGCATCCTCCTCTCGGCCCGCGAGGGCCTCTCCTACGGATGCGGCGACGCCGTCATCGGCGTGAACCCCGCCACGGACACGCCGGAGTCCACCGCCGAGATTCTCAAGCACCTGCACGCCCTGCGCACCACCAACCGCATCCCCACCCAACACTGCGTGCTCAGCCACGTGACGGTGCAGATGAAGGCCCTCGGCCTCGGGTGCCCCATGGACCTGATGTTCCAGTCGCTTGCGGGCTCCGAGGCGGGCAACACAGCCTTCGGCATCTCGCTGTCCCTGATGGACGAAGCGTATGCCCTCATGCAGGCCCGCGGCACCGCCGCCGGCCCCAACTGCATGTACTTCGAGACGGGCCAGGGCAGCGAACTGAGCTCCGACGCCCACGAGGGCGCCGACCAGGTGACCATGGAGGCGCGTTGCTACGCCTTCGCTCGGCGATACAAACCGTTCCTCGTCAACACGGTGGTCGGCTTCATCGGGCCCGAGTACCTCGAAGACGGCCCCCAGATCAGCCGCGCCGCCCTCGAGGACCACTGCATGGGCAAGCTCCTCGGCCTCCCCATGGGATGCGACGCCTGCTTCACCTATCACGCGTCCATGAGTCAGGACGAGCTCGAGAGCCTCAAGGTGATGCTCGGGGCGGCCGGCTGCTCGTACCTCATGTCCATGCCCGTGGGCGACGACATCATGCTGAACTACCAGTCGACCTCGTATCACGACGTGCCCAGCGTCCGGATGCTGCTCGGCAAGCGCCCCACCCCGGAGTTCGACGCGTGGCTCCAAGAGACCGGCATCATGGACGGCCCCAACCCTGGGCCCCGCTTCGGCGACGTCACGGTGCTGCGATGAGCCGCAGCCTCGAGCGCCGCGCATGAGCCGTACCCGCGAGCTCATCGCCGGCCTGCGACGCGACTTGGGGGAGGCGGACCCCGCGCCGCCAGCGATCCACGTGGAACGCATCCCCGACCCGCCCGTACGCGTCTTCCCCTCCCCTACCGACCGCCCGCGCGTCGCGCACCAGGCCGCCGCGCACACCACCGCCCTCGTGGGCATCGGTCGTGTCGGAACCCGCTACGCGACCAGCGTCGTCCTCCAGTTCCAGGCGGAGCTCGCCGTCGCGCACGCTGCCGTGGCGGAGGTTCTCCCCGACTCCTGGGCCGAAGAGAACGGCCTCATCGGCGTCACGTCGCGGGTCACCGACCACCGCCAGTTCCTGCTGCGCCCGGACCTCGGTCGGCGCCTCGACGAGCCCTCTCTGGCGCGCCTCGCCGAGGACGACGTCCCCAAGGACATCGACGTACAGCCCATCCTCGCCGACGGCCTCTCCGCCGTGGCCTGCATGGGCGCCGGCGTAGAGCTGCTCTCGGCCTTCTCGGCCGCGTGCCGTGAGCGGGGCTTCTCCGTGGGGGCCCCTCTCTGCGCGAAGTTCGCCAGGGTGTGGCTTCAGGACGAGATCGGCGCCGCGGTGCGCGCCAAGGTCGCCGTCATTCTCCTCGGCGAGCGACCTGGACTCGGCACCGGCGACGGCCTCTCCGCCTACCTCGTGCACGGCCCGCAGCTCGGCCGAACCGACGGGGACCGGAACATGATGAGCAACATCCACGAGCGCGGCGTCCCCCCGGTCGAAGCAGCCAGCCGGCTCGCTTCCCTCGTCGCAGCGATGCTCGAGCAAGGCCGCTCCGGTGTGACCCTCGATCTGGCCGACGTGGCCGGGGTCGAGTCGGGTCTGCGTCCGCCTCAGGTGCGGGTCCCCCTCGTCGAGACAGGAGGCGACCTCGCATGAGCGGAATCCTCGAGCCCCTGCTGCCCACGGTGCTGTCGGTCCGGCGCATCCCCAACGCCGCCGCGGCCCTGTTGGAGGCCTACGGCGCAGACCCTGACAAGCACGTCTCCCTCGGGCTCATCACCTGTGACCAGGACGACGCCCTCTACGTCGCCCTCGACGAAGCCACCAAGCACGCTGCCGTGGATGTGATCTTCGCCCGCTCCTTCTACGCCGGCGCGGGAGTAGCCAGCGGGCCCATCAGCGGGGAGATCCTCGGGGTCATCGCCGCCGCCGACCCTGACGAGATCGAAGAGGGGCTGCGCGTCGCCCTGCGCTGCCTGGAGCACGACGCGTGCTTCTACGCCGCCGACGACGCTGGTGCCACCGCCGTCTTCCCCCACGTCATCACGTCCTTGGGGCGCTACCTCTCCGCCGAAGCGGGCCTCTCCGAGGGCGTGCCCATGGCCTACCTCGTCGCTCCGCCCATGGAGGCCACCATCGCCCTCGACGCGGCCCTCAAAGCCGCGAATGTGCGCGCGGTGAAGGTCTTCCCGCCGCCGAGCGAGACGAACTTCGCTGCCGCCTGGCTCACGGGCTCGCTGCCCGACTGTGAGGTGGCGGCGCTGGCCTATGCCGAGGCGGTGGTCGAGGTGGCGCGCGAGCCAAAGGGCTGAGCGCTCGGCCTCTGGGCTACTCCGTCAACGCCGCGAGCCTCTTGGCAAAGACCTCGTTGGGCACCCGGCCCTCTCCATCCACCGAGAGCTCGGGTCGAATCCCATCGACGAAGTACATGGGCACCCTCCCCAGCCCCTTCGCGGCCACCTCGCCACGGTCGGTCCACTCGAACAGCGGCTCGGTAGCGGCGTACGTCGCCTGGGACACGTTCACCCTGCCCGGAACGCCCGACGACTCCATCCGGGACGCCGTGTTGACCGTCTCCCCCCACACGTCGTAGGCGAACTTGCGGGTCCCGATGACCCCCGCCACCAGCGGCCCGCTGTGGATGCCTACCCGCAAGGTCCACGGCGTGTCCCCGACGTCGGTGCGGCTCGCTTGTCTGGAGTCGATGTAGTCCTGGAACGCCAGCCCCGCGAGGATGCAGTCGGCGGCATGGGTCGTGGAGAGTCGGGGGACGCCGCCGGCACACATGTAGGCGTCGCCAATGGTCTTGAGCTTCTCGAGCCCACGCTCCTCGATGATGGCGTCAAACGCCGAGAAGGCCTCGTCCAACTCCGCCACCAACCGCGATGCCGACATCTGCTCGGCGATGTGCGTGAAGCCCACGAAGTCGGTGAACAGCACCGACGTCGACTCGAACGCCACCGGCTCGGCGTGGCCCACCGCCTTGAGCTCCGTGGCGATGGCCGCAGGCAGGATGTTGCCGAGCAGCTCATCGGACCTCCGCCGGGCGTCAGCGAGCTCCTGGGTCCGCTCGATGACCTTCTCCTCCAGGCTCCCGTACAGCGCTGCGTTCTCGATGGAAATGGCGGCCTGGGCTCCGAGGGTCTGCATGAGCTCCACTCGCTGCAGAGTGAAGACGCTCGCCGTCTCGGCGTTCTCCAGATAGAGCAGCGCACGGAGCCGACCCTGATGCTCAAGGGGCACGCAGAGCACCGACTTGATGCCTTCCGACGCAATCATGTCCTCGTTGACGAAGGGCCCCTCCGCCGCCGCGTCGGCGAGCACCACCGGCTCGCGGGTGCGCTGCACGTAGAGCAGGACCCCCGCGGGACAGACGCCCGACTCGAGGGCGGGCACGCCCAATCCCCGCACGCGAATGGCGTTCCCAGCGATGCCCTCGGCGTGGGCCACCAGACCGTGCTCCTCCACGAGCACCAGCACACCCTTCCGCGCGCCGGACGTCTCCAGGGAGATGCGCAACAAGGCCTCGATCACCGCGCCGAGCTCCAGGTCCTGGGTGAGGACTCGGGAGGCGCGCACCACGGCGAGGGAGTCGATGGCCAGGGAGCCCGTCGTCCCCTGGTTCGTCGCCGTCGAGACCCTCCCGTCGCGGGCCCGCTCCAGCAGGGCCGGCCACTCGACCTCCATCGCCGCGACCTTGGCGTTGGCCCCCCAGCGCTCGTACAGATGACGCGCCTCGGCCAGATAGGCCCGCGCAACCGTGATGTTTCCCAGGGAGTGCGCGTAGCGCCCCGCGAGCTCGTTCCCGAGAGCCCGGTCGCCGATCCACCCGCCCTCGAGCGTCGCGGCGATGGCCTTGGGGTACAGCTCGTAGGGCGAGTCCCCACCGAAGACCCGCGCCCACTCGGCGTCCAGGAGGGCCACTCGGTGCATGAGATTCATGGGCCCCACTTCGGCCCAGCTCACGAGGGTCGCCCGGTTGCTCGCGAGGCGAGGCTTCACCCGCTCCTGACGCTCGGCGTCCAGACGGTCCCACGCCGCCAGATGCGCCAAGGTGTCGAGGAAGAGGTACATGGGTGCATAGAGCGACGACGCCGCCCCGGCCAGCCACTGCTGGTTCGCCTCGGCAGCGTCGGCGGCGGCGAGGGCATCCCCGAGCATGAAGGTTTGCAGCGTCTTGAGCACGCTGAACACGTAGAGGTTGCTGGTGTCGCCTCCCTCCACGAGAACCGGAACCTGCGTCCGTTCGTCGAAGTACTCGCCCGACAGCTCGTTGGGGGTGTCCGTGCCCTCCCGCAAAGCGACGACTGGCTCGAGCTGCAGGTCCTGGAGCAGCTGGGGAATCGCCTGCCCCAGTCGGGTAATGGCCGCGTGGGATTCCCTCATGTCGTCGAGCACGGGCCCCAGCTCGTCCTGCCCGAAGAACGCCGACGTGCCGGACATCTGCGCGCCGAACCCGGCGAACAGGAAGTCCCCTAGGTTGTACCCAGCCTTGAAGACAGCCTTCTCGGGCTCTCGCAGCTCCCGCCAGTGGTGGTACCAGAACCGGATGTGCGCGAGGTAGATGTGTCGGGTGAGGTTGGCGATGCGGGGATTCGGGACCCGGTCGATCAGCCCAATGGCCGTCTCGCCGGCGGTGATGCCGCCCCGGAGATCACCAACGCTGCAGAGAATCAGGCCGTAGACGGAGAAGCCGTAGGGAGTCTCCGGCGCGAGGCCGTGCTCCAGGCCGTTGCGTACCAGGCCAAAGGCGAGCATCGGAAGCAAAGACGGGCGCGCAAAGTAGGCCGGCGACGTCAGGGTGTTGAGGATGCGGGAGATGGCCAGGGTCCGACCATCGCGGTCCGCGGGCAGCGCGTAGATCTCCTCAGCCTTCGTCTCGGCGAGAGCGGCCTGAGTGGCACCCAACCCCCCGATGACATCTTCCTGCGTTGGCTCCGCTGGGAGGTGCACTCCGAGAATCGCCAGGACCTCCAGGCCGCGCTCGATGGTCGAGCTGAGTTCGCCGGCGGAAAAGCGCGCGTAGATATCCACCTCGTACGCTCGCACCTTGTCGAGCTCCGAGCGGCCCTCCCGCAGGACGACATCCACGAGGGCGTCCATGGCGCTGCGCTCCTGGCTGAGATAGGCCGCCCGCGCCGCCTCAAGGTGCAGGTCGAGGGCGTCGTCGTAGAGCCGGGTCCACGCGTCGTCCGGGAGCAACTCCAGGCCCACCTGCAGGAACCCCCAGGCCGGCTGGTAGGCGGCCGCCCCCAGAGCGCGACGCCCCGCCTCGAGGTTCAACGCCCGCAGGGCATCTCGCTCCTCGGCGTCGTCGATGGCCGACCTCCCCGCGTTGAGGGAGTTCACGACGTCGAACACGCTCGCGCCGCCGTCCTCGAGTCGGCTGTGGAGCAAGCGCCCCACGTCGCGATGGATGGTGGGGCGGTCGGCGCTGTCCGAGAGGGAGAAGGCCGCTTGCTGCACGCGGTCGTGCACGAAGCGAAAGGTCCCCGCGAAGTGGTCCGTCACCGAGATCAGCTCGGACTCCAGGGCGGCTTCGAGGGCCTGCTCAGCCGCGCTGCGCTCCTGCCCCAGCACCGTCGCGAGACCGCCGACATCGAACTGGGTCCCGAAGAAGGCAGCCCGAGAGAGAGCAAAGGTGGTGGTGTCGGGCAGGCGCCGGATGCGGCCGGCCATGAAGTCGACGACGTTGGCCGTGATCTCGCGGGCCTCGATCTCCGCCTGGGACCAGGTCCACTCGCCCGCCTCCAGGTCGAAGCAGACGAGCTCGTCGCGGTACAGCGCCTCCAGGAACTGGGTGCCGAAGAAGGGATTGCCTCGGGTCTTCGCGAAGACCAACCCGGCGAGCCCTTCGACCCTGGCGACGGGCACCCCCAGGGAGTCGGCGACGATCTCGCCGACCGTTCCCTCCTCCAGCGGCGCCAGACGAATCGTGGACAGGCTGCGCGCCGCCTCGATGCGCCCAATGGTGAACCTCAGCGGGTGGCCCGCCTGCACCTCGTTGTCCCGATAGGCCCCCACGACCAGCAGGTGCCCGGTGGCGTCGTCGGTGGCGAGGGCCTCGAGCAAGGTGAGGGTTGGCAGATCTGCCCACTGAAGGTCGTCGAAGAAGAGGACCACCGGGTGCTCGACGCTGGCCAGGGCCCGCACGAACCGCTGAAACACGAGGGTGAAGCGGTTGGCGGCCTCGGTGGGCGGCAGCTCCACCACGCCGGGCTGCTCCCCGATGATGAGCGACAGCTCGGGGAGGACCTCCGTGAGAATGCGGCCGTCGCCTTGCAGGGCATGGAGCAGCCGGCTTCGCCAAGCGGCCACATGCTCTTCTCGCCCACTCAGGAGCTGGCGCACGAAGCTCCCCAGCGCCTGCAGTAGCGACGCGTAGGGGCGCCCCCGGCTGAACTGCTCGAACTTGCCGGCGATGAACGCGCCGCGAGCCTGGACTACCGGCGGAACCAGCTCACGAATCAGGGACGTCTTGCCCACCCCCGAGTACCCGGCGACAAGCACGACCTCCAGACCTCCCGCGCGGGCGCCGGCAAAGGCCTCGAGCAGAAGCTGACGCTCCGTCCCACGCCCATACAGGCGCCCGGGGATGCGCAGAATCTCCTGACGGTCCTCGGCGCCGAGGGGGAACGACGTCAGCGGTTCGTCACTGGCCAGACCCTCCAAGCAGCGGGTGAGGTCGGCTGCGAGCCCCGCGGCCGTCTGGTACCGGTCCTCAGCGGCCTTGGCGAGGAGTCGGTCCACGATCTGCGACACGACGAGGGGCACGTGCGGCGCGACATCCGCCACCTTCGGCGGCGTGCGAGCCACGTGGGCGTGCACCGAGGCGAGCGCGTCGTCCGTCTCGAACGGCGGCCTGCCTGCCAAGAGCTCGAAGAGCGTCGCTCCGAGGGAGTAGAGGTCCGCCCTCGTGTCCACGGGACGGTTCATTCGGCCGGTCTGCTCCGGCGCGATGTAGGTGAGAGTGCCCTCGAGACGTGCCGTGCTCGCCAGCGACGGTGCCTCGCGGGTGAATCGGCTGGCGATGCCGAAGTCGATCAACTGCACCGCGCCCGTGGCGTGGTTCCACACGATGTTGGCGGGGTTGACGTCCTTGTGGATGACGCCAGATCGATGCACCCGACTCAGAGCATTGGCGGTGGCGAGGGCGATGTTCAGCGCCTGCTTGAGGGACGGAGTCCGGCCCTGGCGCAGGTGGAAGGCGACGGACTCTCCGCCGACATCCTCCTCGATGATCGCGGGAAGCCCGTCGATGGACTGCAAGCCAAGGACCCGCACCACCCCGGGACCCGCCAGGGCCGTGATGGTCTCGTACTCCTTGCGGAGCCGATGGATGCTCTCCTGGCTCGGGTGGGGGCCCGCCAGTTGCTTGATGACCACGGGCCGGCCTTCATGCCGAGCCCGACTCACCAGCGTGACCCGGCCGGTGAAGATGGTCTTCTTCGCCTCGAACTGCGCCATGCTCCCCTGGCCCTCGTACCCCGTTGCCACCCTACCGCGTGGCGCCGACCCTGTGGGTATCCGCGGTCTCCGTCAGAGGCCCCGAATCCGCTCGACGAGGGCATCCAAGCTGGAGAGGAGGGGGACCCCATAGCGGTCGCAGACCACCTCGACGTTGCCGCGACGGCGGTAGTCCTCCGTGCACACCACGACCAGCTCGCCACCCCGACGACTGCCGTCGGCTCGCGGCGCGAACAGCCCGAGCTCCAGCAGGCTGATGGGGGCCTCGCTCACGGCACCGAAGTACATCACCACGAGGTCGGCGCGCTCCTGGGCACTGAGCTCCCACCGCACTTGCTCGGCGAACCGCGCATCCTCGATGGACTCTCGCCAGGAGGAGTCCCAGTCGGGTCGCTCGGGGTCGAGGAGGGTGCCAGGACGATCAGCCACGGCCTCGGCCACCTGGCGCCGCCAGGGCCCGTCGAGCCCATCCTTGACGCAGCCGGCGAGGAAGACCCACGGCCGCGGGCCAGTGATTGCGCTGGGGCGTCGATGGTCTGCATGCCTAGCGCCTTCGGGTGATCCAGCGGTCCAGGGCATTGCTGAAGGACTGCTTGTGCTTCGGGCTGAAGGGGGGCGGGCCACCGGTCTGAAAGCCCGAGTCCCGCAGGCCCTCGGCGAAGTCCCGCATGGCGAGAGCCTCGTCAATGGACTCCTGGTCGAGCACGCGGCCGTTGGTCTGGATGACGGCGGAGCCCTTGGGCACGACCCGCGCAGCGAGGGGGATGTCCTGGGTGACGACGAGGTCTCCGTCCCCTGCGTGCTCGGCGATCCAGTTGTCCGCTTCGTCGGGGCCCTGGGAGACCTGGACGAAGGAAATGTCGCCGTAGCCGGGCACCTTCATCCAGCTGTTTGCCACGAACGTGATGGCCACGTTCCGCTTCTCCGCGGCGCGGTAGAGAACATCCTTGATGGCGCGGGGGACAGCGTCGGCGTCGACGTAGATCTTGGACATGCGGCGCAGGGTACCGATTCTCTGCCCCCTCGACGCGCGGTCACCGAGAGCGTCCAGGAGTTGAGGACTCCGGCGTCGCCGGTCACGGGGGACCCATCGAGAATCGAGAGCTGCGACTGGGCGGCAGTCTCCTCGGCCGGGGTGTCGAGGCCGGCGCCGCACCCTCCACCCCATTCGACCCCAGGTGGCTGCCTACGAGGGAGCCGGCTCGGTCAAGACGCCGTCCGCTCCCCATCGGATGACGCCCCAGGGGCAACACAGGTCCACCACGCCCACGCGGCGAAGACGAGCTGGAACGGCAGGCGGATCCAGAGCCCCGCTTCAGGCATGTCCGCCCAGTCCTCGGGGTGCAGCGCCATCTGGAGGTTGGCGGGAAAGACGGCCACCAGGAGCGCCAGGTATGCGAGGCCCGAGAGTCGACGGGTGCGCGGGACGAGCATCCCGAGGCCGATGAGCACCTCGAGGACCCCCGAGAGCTGCACGAGGAAGACGTGGGCCGGCAGGTAGTCCGGCATCATCTTGACGAACAGGTCCTGCATGACGAAGTGGTTCACGCCTTGTGCTGCGGTCGAGAGACCGAGCAGCCAGCGCAGGATGGTGCGAGTCACTCGGCCACTCGCCCTTCTACGTGCATCTCGAAGCGAGCCGGCTCCTGGTCGAACTGCACGCTGGCGTGCTTGAAGCGAGCTGACTCCCCAGGAGCCAGGGTGTCGCCCTTGGCGTACGCATCGCCGATGCCGATGAGCTTGTCGTCCGCGCTCCAACCCTGAAGCTCGACATGGACGTGCTTCACGGGAGTGTCGCCCTCGTTGTGGACCTTGCCCTCGGCTTGCCAACCTCCCCAATCATTCTGCGTCGGGGTCGAAGCCTCGACCCGCAAGTCCGACGCGAGATCGGGGACCCAGCGCGCCTTGTCGACGTCGAGTTCCCAGCTGATGGACGCAAACTCGGGTGTGTCCTTCACCAGGATGACCACCGGACTGCTGTCTCCCGGGGCGAGCACCTCGCGCTTCGCGAACCCGTTCTTCGTCCCGAGCTCGGCGCCGTCGGCGTCCTTCAGGACACCGATGACCTCGACCTTGTCCACGAGGAAGGGCGAGGTGTTGGTCACCATCCCGTAGATCCAGAGGGCGCCGCCGCTGTCCTTCCGGTGATGCTCGACGAACTCGGCTGTCGCGGCGACCGCGGGGGCCGCAGCAGGCCTGGGTGACGGGACCAGGGTCGTGGCGGGGTTGGACGCCGGCGCCTCGAGGGGGGTCGGCGCCGTCGGCGGGGTCGGCGTACGAGGCGGAGCGAGCGGCTCGGGGGCCGGCGACACGACCAAGTACCCTGCGAGCGCACCTACGAATACGATCAGCAAGAGCGCCGCCACGGCTGCGCCACGCACAGGGCCTGCGCTCCCGGCCGCGGGGAGGACGTGCCCCACCCCGCCCTTCAGGCGGTAGCGGGTCCCGCAGTAGACGCAGGTGTGCACCCCAGCCGCGTTGGCCGGAGATGGATCGCCCGCTCCGCAGGCAGGACATCGAATGGGCTCAGTGGACATCCTTGCGATGGTACGGGGCCGGAGGCGCGGGCGAGGCGCTTCCTACGAAGTTGGTGGGCCCGCTGGGACTTGCCCCGCGGGCCGGCCCGGGACCGCAGGCCTCCCCCTGACCGCATTCGGAGTCGCGCGTCCGGCCACCGTCGGCGCCCCTCTCCATCAGGACGCCAGTGACCGCCATCAGGACGCCAGTGACCGCCCCCGCTATCATCATTTCTTCATCGGTGCATTGGACCTGGATCAAGGAGGAGTACATGGAGCGCGTGGCAAGGCTCGTGAGCTGTCTTCCAGCCGGCCTACTGCTGGTTCCCTCGGCCGTGCTCGCGGCGAGCGAAGACGCGGAGCAGGTCACCTCCTTCAACGCGCTGGACACCTTGTGGGTGCTGATGGCCGCCATCCTGGTGTTCTTCATGCAGACGGGCTTCGGCATGATCGAGTCGGGCTTGGTCCGCGCGAAGAACGCGTCCAACGTGCTGATGAAGAACCTGGTCGACTTCAGCTTCGCCGCCCTGGGCTTCTTCGCGTTCGGCTACGCCATCATGTTCGGCGGGTCGGGGGCCTTCGTGGGAACCACGGGGTGGTTCCTGGTGGGGGCAGAGTCTGCCGCCGACGGCGTCCCTGTCGAGGCCTTCTGGTTGTTCCAGGCGGTGTTCGCGGGCACGGCGGCGACCATCGTCTCAGGGTCCGTGGCCGAGCGCTTCAAGTTCACGTCCTACATGCTCGTGAGCTTCCTGGTGACCGCGTTCCTCTACCCGGTGGTCGGCCACTGGGTCTGGGGAGGCGGCTGGCTCGGGGACTACGGCTTCCACGACTTCGCCGGCTCCACCGTGGTCCACGCCGTCGGCGGCAGCTGCGCGCTGGTGGCCGCGTACCTCGTGGGCCCGCGACTGGGCAGGTTCCGCGAAGACGGCACCGTGGCCCCCATCCTCGGGCACAACCTGCCCATCGCGACGCTCGGCATGTTCATCCTCTGGGTCGGTTGGTACGGGTTCAACGCCGGCTCGACCCTGGGCATGGGCGACCCGGCCCTCGTGGCGCGGATCGCCCTGAACACGACCCTGGCGCCGGCCGCGGGTGTGCTGACCGCGATGACCGTCGCCTGGGTCCGCTTCGGTAAGCCGGACCTCTCCATCGCCCTGAACGGGGCGCTCGGGGGGCTCGTCGGCATCACCGCGCCATGCGCTGTGGTGGGGGCGGGCTCGTCCATCGCGATCGGCGTCGTGGCGGGCTTCATCGTGGTCTGGGGGATCGACCTCCTGAACAAGGTGCGCATCGACGACCCCGTGGGCGCCATCCCCGTCCACGGCTTCAATGGCGTCTGGGGCACCCTCGCGGTGGGCCTCTTCGGCCAGCAAGCCCTGGGCTCCCCCTCCGACGGGCTCTTCCTCGGCGGAGGCTTCGCCCAGCTCGGCTCCCAGGCCCTGGGTGTGGTCGCCTGTGTCTCCTTCACCCTCGCCGCCGCCTGGGTCATGCTCAAGGCTGTCGACTCGGTCATGGGCCTGCGGGTCTCCCACGAGACCGAACTCAAGGGCCTCGACCTCGATGAACACGGGGTCGAGTCGTACGGCGGCTTCCAGATCTTCCTGACCGACTAGCGAGGCCACGCACATGAAGTTCGTCGTCGCCATCTTGCGCCCCGAGCAGCTTCCGGCTGTCAAAGAGGAGCTGATGCACGCCCAGATCCAGCAGTTCACGGTCACCAATGCCCTGGGCACCGTGCCCCGGGCGGAGCAGCGGATGTACCGGGGCGTGGAACAGCGCGTCTCTCTCAAGCAGCGGATTCGCCTCGAGCTTGCCGTGCGGGACGCGGACCTGGAGATCGCCCTTGAGGCCCTCCGTCGAGGTGCCCTCGAGCAGGGTGGCCACGGCAAGGTCTTCGTGACCGAGCTCGTGGAGGTAATGACCCTCTGGAACGGCGAGCGCGGCTCGCGGGCTCTGTAGAGGACTCCATGACGAAGACACGGCCGCCAACAGCTCGGGACGTTCTCCGCCGCATCCAGGCCGAAGAGATCCTCTTCGTGGACCTCAAGTTCACGGACCTCTTCGGCGGACTGCAGCACCTCACCCTGCTCGCAGACACTCTCGACGAGGGCAGCTTCACGCGGGGGCTCAACTTCGATGGCTCCTCAGTGCGGGGGTTCCAGGCCATCAGCCAGAGTGATCTCCTGCTACGGCCGGATCCCGCCTCCATCTTCCGCGACCCCTTCTTCGACGACCCGACCCTGTCGATGTTCTGCGACGTGGTCAACCCGAAGACCCAGGGGCCCTACAGCCGGGACCCCCGCGGGGTGGCGAAGCGGGCCGAGATCGCGGCGCGCTCACTCGGTATCGCGGATGCCGCCTACTACGGACTGGAGAGCGAATTCTACGTCTTCGACGACGTGCGCTACGACCAGGCGACCCAGCACGGCTTCTACTTCATCAACAGCGATGCAGCGTTCTGGAACTCCGGGGCCGAGGCCGGTCGCCCCAACCTCGGGCACCGCGCGACCAAGAAGCGCGCCTACTTCGCGTCTCCCCCCAAGGACGGCTTCCACAACCTGCGGGGCAAGATCAGCCTGGTGTTGCGGGAGATGGGCATGACCATCGAGCTCCACCATCACGAAGTGGGGGCCGCTGGTCAAAACGAGATCGGTGTCCGCTTCGACACCCTGAGCCGGTCGGCTGACAACGTCATCAAGTTCAAATACACCGTCAAGAACGTGGCCCAGCGATACGGCAAGACGGCCACCTTCATGCCCAAGCCGCTCTTCGAGGAGGCGGGCTCGGGCATGCACACCAATGTGAGCCTGTTCAAGAACGGCAAGAACGCCTTCTTCGAGCCCGGCTGCTACGCCGACATGTCCCAGGTGGGGCACTGGTTCATCGGAGGCCTGCTGAAGCACGCCCCGGCCGTGTGTGCGTTCGGCAACCCGAGCACGAACTCCTACCGGCGGCTGGTCCCGGGCTACGAAGCCCCCACGAACCTGGTCTTCTCATCGCGCAATCGGAGCGCATGCATCCGGATCCCCTACACGGGCGACAACCCGAAGACCAAGCGGCTCGAATTCCGCACGCCGGATCCCTCGGCCAACCCGTACCTGTCCTGCGCGGCGGTCCTCATGGCGGGACTCGACGGCATCATCAACCGGATCGATCCACCTGATCCGGTGGACCAGGACATCTACGAGTACGCCAACAGCGAGACCGGCAAGCTCCTGCGCAGCGTGCCGACCTCCCTCGGGGAGGCCCTCGACGCCCTCGAGGAGGACCACGAGTTCCTGCTGCGGAACGGGGTCTTCACAAGGGACCTGATCGATACTTGGCTGCGAATGAAACGCGAGCACGAGATCAACTACCTGAGTCTGCGGCCGCACCCGACCGAATTCTCCCTCTACTTCGACGTGTGAACAGGACGGAAACATGGACCCAGCACAGATCCTCGGATTGAGCCTCGGCGGCGTTGCCGTCGTCATCGGGCTCCTCATCTGGTTCATCAAGGCCAACATGGTCCTCGCGCAGCCCAACGAACTGGTGGTCATCGCGGGTCGACAGCGAGGGACCGCCGAGGGCGGGAAGGTCGGCTACCGCGTCATCCGGGGCGGCCGGGGCTTCAAGATGCCCCTGGTGGAGTCCATGGCGCGCCTGCCCCTCACGGGCATCCCCATGGAGGTCCGCCTCGCCAAGGCGATGGCTCAGGGCATGATCCCCGTCACCGTGGAGGGCCGGGCCACCGTCAAGCTGGCGGGCCGCCCGGAGGACGGCATGGAGGCCGCCATCGAGCGCTTCCTCGGGCGGGGCCGCGATCCAGTGATCAAGACCGCCCAGCAGGCGATCGAGGGCAGCCTGCGCGGCGTGCTCGCCACCATGTCCCCCGAGGAGGCCAACGCCAAGCGCCTCGAGCTGGGGCGGGAGGTGGCCGCCCATGCCCGCGAGGAGCTCCGTCCCCTGGGGATCGTGCTCGACCTCTTCCAGATTCGCGACATCGCCGACGAGACCGGGTACCTCACTGCGATCGGCCGGAAGCGCAACGCCCTAGTCCAGCGGGACGCCCTCATGGCCGAAGCCCGGGCCGAGGCCGAGGCGCGCCAGGTGGCCGCCGAACAGAAGCGGGTGGGACGAGAGGC
The DNA here is from genome assembly GCA_023954745.1 of Deltaproteobacteria bacterium. GTDB lineage: Bacteria > Myxococcota_A > UBA796 > UBA9615 > UBA9615 > JAGSHC01. The sequence continues at coordinate 14,502 of JAGSHC010000032.1, forward strand.
CGAGATCGCCGCGGACCTCCACATCATCGAGCAGGAGAACGCCCTCGCCGTGAAGCGGGCGGGCCTCGAGGCCAAGGCCCGCGACGCGCAGGAGCGGGCCCAGATGGCCGGGCCTATCGCGCGGGCGGAGGAAGAGGTCGCGCTGCACACCAAGCGCGTCGAGCTGTCCGAGCGCAAGCAGCAGGCCGAGGTCGTCGTGCCGGCTCGCGCGAGGCGGGAGGCGCTGGAGCTCGAGGCCCGCGGCAAGGCGGCTCGCATCCTCGCCGACGGAGAGGCCACCGCGGAGGCGGTCGAGCGCATGCGTGCCCAGTGGGACAATGGCGACGCCAGGGACCTGTTCCTCATTCGTCTGCTGCCCGAGCTCACCGACATGGTGACCCGGACCATCTCCGAGAACCTGCACGTCGACAAGCTCACCATCCTGGATGGGGGCGGGGGCGAGGGCCTGCCGAACTACGTCAAGAACCTCACGAACAGCGCGGTCGTGATGATGGAGCAGGTCAAGAACGTCACCGGCGTCGACGTGGCCAAGCTCGCCGAGGGGGGAAGCAAGAGCGGGGGCGCGGAGGTCCCCAAGCAGCTGAGCTGAGTGGCCCGACTCCTGCCCGAGCGCCCTGACCTCTTGGACACTGCTCGCCCAAATGCCCCGAACCTCGGTCTCCTCCACTCTGCTCCGACTCGCGACGTTCGCGGGTGCCATCGCCACGGGGGTGGTCGAGCCCTTCCAACTGTCCTTCGGGGCCCTGAGCGGCACGGGCCTGACGGCGCTGGTGGCGCTGGACCTGCTGTTCTGGGGTCTGCTGTGGCACGAGTGGCGAGAGAGTCGCGAGGGCGAGCCCAGCCGCCGCCCCGGCTTGGCCAGCGTGCTCGTCGAGTTGCCAGTGGACTGGGTGGTCCTCCTGCTGCTGGGACCGGTTTCCATCGGGCCATTCAGCCTCTTCTCCCTCTTGCGCATTCCGCGCCTGCTGCGCCTCCGGCGCGCTTGGTACCACCTGCGGTCCATGGGGTCCCGCGGCTCTTCGCGCTCCGTACTGCGGCGTCTGGCGCTGCTGACGACCGCACTTGTGGTGCTGAACCATCAGGTGGGTTGCCTGTGGTTCGCCCAATCTGCGCTGGCCGGCCATCCGCCGGACTCCTGGGTCGCACGGCAGGGCCTCGTCGACGCGAGCACGGCCGAGCAATACCTGCGTGCGTTGTACTGGTCGGTGACCACCATGACGACGGTGGGGTACGGCGACATCACCCCCGTCGGAGGCCAGGAGTACGCCACCACGGTCTTCGTGATGCTGCTCGGCACGGTGGTCCACGCCCTCCTCATCGGGGCCTTCGCCGCGGCCATCGCCGGCCTGGACATCGCCAGGACTCGCTTCTTCCAGAGCGCGGACGTGCTCCACGCGTTCCTACGGGCGCGGGGGGCCTCGCACCGTGTGCTGGAGCGGATCGCGGACTACCACGACCACCTCTGGTCACGGCACGGCGGCTACCTGCACGACAAGCTCCTCGCCCGCTTGCCTTCGTCCATGAGAACAGAGGTCATGGCCAGTCTGGCCGGCCCGCTGCTGGACGATGTGCCGCTTTTCTCGCAGGCCTCGGAGCCGGTGCAGCAGGCCCTGCTCTCGGTGCTTCAGTTCGAGGTGCATCCCCCGGGGGCCGTCCTGGTACGCGCGGGGTCGCCGCCGCGGGAGGTCTTCGTCCTGGCGCAGGGGCGCCTGGAGATCGTCTCGGCCGACGGGACGCGGATCCACGGTCGGTACGAGGCGGGCGATCTCTTCGGGCTCCTGTCCCTGATGCTCGACGAGGAGCGCTCGGCCTCGGTTCGTGCTCTGGGGTACTGCGATGTCTTCGTCCTCCGGCGGAGCGATCTCGACGGTATCCGCGCGGGCTTCCCCGAGTTCGACGCCCTCCTGGGCGAGGTGGGGAGCACCCAGTCCGACCGTCTCTCCGAGCTCGTGATGGACGGAGTGGTCATTTGAGAAAACTACGAGGAGATCGCCGTGAGTGAGCTGTCACTGGAGTGCCTCCGCCGTGCCCGCGAGGGTGTACCCCCGGGGGAGGGGCTGTCCGCCGCGAGTATCGAGGGCTGGCACCGTCTCTGCCTCGAGTTGGCCCTGGAAGCCGGCGCCCGGGTGCGGGCGGCCCGACACGTGACCCTGGGCGACCAACTCTCCTTCAAGGACGACCGCTCGCCCACCACCACCACCGAACTCCAGATCGAGGAGACGATGACTCGCCACCTTGAAGCCTTCGACCCGACCGCTGTCCTGGCGGGCGAGGAGACCGGGGGCGAGGTACCAGCGGTGGGACATGCCATCGCGGTAGACCCCATCGACGGCACCTGGGCCTTCGTGGGTCGCACCGAGTCGATCGCCACCAGCGTGACGGTGTTCCGGGACCACGAGGTCATCGCGGCGGTGGTGCTGAACCCTGCGACCGGCGAGGTCGTGCACGCGTCCACGGAGCGGCCCACGGAACTGCTCAGGCTCGGCTTCCTGGACGAGGGGGACGAGGTCGTGAGTCTGCCGCTCCAGCGCCGCGAGGGGGCCCGCCCCCTCGTCAACCTGCAGCCCACCCGGGATGGCGCGCTCTCCGAGGCCATGCGCCAAGCGTGGGCTGACCGGACCGTGGGGGTGGTCCGCTCGCCCGGTGGCTCTCCGGCCTGGTCCCTCGCCAACGCCACGCTCGGCAGCTTCACCTACGTCAACGCCTGGAGCCACAAGGGCACCGCGCCCCACGACCTGGCGGGCGGCGTCTTCCTGGTGCGGGCTGCAGGGGGAGAGGTGATCGACCCCGCCGGGGCGCCCGTGCAGCCCATGACCCACCTCGGCCCCTTCATCGCCGGCACGGACCGCCATGCCCTCGAGTTGGTGCGGTCGATCCTCCCCCACCCCGAGCTCTCAAGGGCCTGAAACACCCGCTCCCTCCCACCGAGGTCCACCAATCCAGATGCCGAGTCTCATCATCGCCACAGGCCTGACCCGAGAGGTCATCAGCCCCAAGAACCGCTTCCTCGGTGGCCGCAAGCATGTGGGGGTCAGCGAGAGCAACCGCCTCCTGGGACGGGGGAGGGAATACGGCAAGGGGCCTCTGCCCGCGTTCCTGGCCGCGGCCCTGGCGGACGCGGCCCAGCCCGTCGGACTCGTCGTCGTGGTGGATGAGGGCGAGGGGACAGACGCCCTGGTCGAGCCCATCGCGGAGCTTGCCCGGTCGGCCGCCATCGTCAGCTCTCGCGGAGGCCATGTGTCCATCGCCGATCTTCGGGAGGCCGTGCGGCAGGCCGGAGGAGTCGACTTCCTCGCCGAGGGCGACGATGCATCTCCCCTACGGGTCGTGGTAGTGGGTTGCGACACCGACGACATGGTCCTTGGTCTCGCCAGCCTGCTGCACCGCTTCGCCGGCGGCGCCGACGTCGCCGTCTGCCCTCACCTCGTGGGCAGTCCAGTGAAGGAGGCGCACCTGGGCGTGCTGCGGCACACCCTGCCCGGGGTGGGCGTGCACGTGGTGCTCGACCTCGCCGACGCAGCGCGCTTCATCGGCGTCTCTCCGGACTCCCTCGAGCCCTTCGAGGCGCGGCCCTGCGCCATCGAGCCGGCAGAGGCGCGCGAGGTGCTGGGGGTTGACGCCCGCCAGATCGTCGAACTGCTGTGCCTGCACTGGACCCGCGCCAGCCTGCGGCCGCTGACCGGCGGATTCAGCGGGAGCCTGCTCTTCCTCGCGGACGGCTGGCGGGGGTCGGCCAAGACCGAGCCCGCAGTGCTCAAGATCGACAACTTCGCCCAGATGCGTCGGGAGCTCCGCGGGTACTACCTGGTGAAGGACCTCCTCGGGAAGCACGTCCCCGGCTTCGGCTACCCCATCGCGCGTGGCGACTGGATGGGCGTGAGCATGGAGCTCGCCGCGATGGAGGGACGACCCGAGACCCTCCAGGATACCTTCGAGGAGGCTGAGACCGAGCACGACCTCGAGCGGTTCCTCCGGCGGCTCGACAAGGCCACCTCGCTGCTCGTGGAGAAGCTCTACTCCAACACCCTGCAGCCCGACGCGGTCGTCCCCTACCGGCAGTTCGGCCTGCAGATGAGCCTGCAGCTCACCTGGCTGGAGGAGAACGGCGACCTCATCCTGGGCTACCTCGAGGAGGAGGGGTGCCCCGACGACGGCCTCGACACCTTCGAGCTCGTCGCGATGCTCAGCATGGTGAGCGGCAACCCCGACGGTGTGCCCAGCGCCACCACGCTTCAGCACGGGGATCTCAACTTCGCCAACATCATCTGCGACGAGGGCGACAACGCCTGGTTCATCGACTGGACCCACGCCGCCCGGGTGCCCGTGGAGCTGGACTTCGCCAAGCTCGAGAACGACGTCAAGTTCGTCATGAGCAAGGAGTTCGACCTCGAGGACCTGCCCCGGCTCCGACGCTTCGAGGAGTACCTGCTCGCGCACCCCATCCCGGGCGCGGCCGAGAACCTCCCCGAGAGCCTCCGCTACGCGAAGTGGGACCTCCGGTACCGCAAGATCCTGGAGACGGTCCGGCGTATCCGCGCGGCCTACTTCCAGCTGCGCGGCGACGAGGAGATGCTGGTCTACAAGGTGGCCCTGCTCCGATATGCCCTGCACACCCTCAGCTTCGATCAGAAGCGCGAGCGAGGCGAGTGCACCGTGCAGCAGCTCGCCCACGCCCTGCACTCGGTGGACCTGCTCCTCCTCCAGCTCGTCAGCGACGACTACCACCTGCGCACCCGGTCGGAGCGTCCCGACAGCTACCCGGAGCGCCACCGGGTCTCGATCGACGAGGCGCCCTGGATGTTTGACTGCGAGGGATACGCCCCCACCTATTACGTGGCCCCGCAGGTCCTCGCGGCCGATCGGACCCGCGTGGAGGGAGCCTGGGCCGACCCCGAGGACTTCTCCCTCGTCCGCGCCGAGGTCGAGGGTGCCGAGCGCGACGAGCTCGGTCGTCCGCTCAACCCCGAGGGCCGCACCGGCGTCGCCGGTCGGGGCCTGCTCGGGCGCTGGGGGGCGAACCCCGACGTCACCCTGTGCCTGGTGCGTCCCGGCGACCCCGATGGCTTCGAGATCGCGTTGGGGCGGCGGGAGCAGGGGGGCGCCCTGGAGCTTCCCCGTGCCTTCGTTCGACGTGGCGAGCTGGTGGAGGTCTGCCTGGCCCGTCTCCTCGAGACCGAGTGCTCCCTTCAGCTCCCCGAGGGAGTTCCCCTGGAGCGCGTCACCGAGGGCTACACCTACGACATCCGCCAGACCGACCACGCCTGGGTGGAGACCGTGGGGCTCCTCGTACTCTCGGACAGTCCCGCCCTGGACCAGCTGGCACCCCTCGGAGACTTCGACGAGCTCGGGTGGTGGCCCCTGGACGCGCCCACCACCAATCAGGTGGTCGCGGCCCACGCTGCCGTCATCCGGAGCGCCGTCGAGAGGCTCGAGCGTTCCGGTAAGCTGGCGTCCTCTGCGGCATCGGACTTCCTTGCCAAGACAGGCTGAGCGTCATGAAGCCAGATCATCCCACTCCTCACGACCCCCACCTCCCGAGGCGCACATGAGCTTCACCGCGATGGATCTCCACTCCCCCGACACCGCCAGCCTCCTCAAGGTCTATGGCATCGGTGATGCCGAGATCGAGACCCTGCACGCCTGGAAGGCACACTTGGAGGGCGGCGGCTTCGAGCGGGTGGTCGCCGACTTCTACACTTGGCTCCAGCGCCAGCCCGAGTATGAGGAGTTCATCGACAACCCCGAGACGGAGCGCCGACTCCGCCGACTCCAGACCACCCACCTCGTAAGCCTGGTGAGCGGGGAGTTCGACGACCGCTACTTCTCGAACCGGACACGGGTGGGGGAGGTGCACGCCCGAATAGGGCTCCCTCTCCACTCGTACCACGGCGCCATGAACCACCTGTGCCTCTGCATGCTCCGGCAGCTCCCCCCGGACGTCGACCCGTTGGGCGCGACGGTCACGCTGCTGCGGGTGCTCCACCTGGACACCGCCCTCGTCGCCCTGGCCTACAGCCGCTACGCCAACGACCGGGTCGCCGCCCAGAGCAAGGCGCTGCTCGAGATGTCCACCCCAGTGACCGAGATCTGGAGGGGCGTCCTGTTGCTGCCCATCGTCGGGATCATCGACTCCGGGCGGGCCCAGGACATCATGACCGGCGCACTCACGAAGATCTCCTCGTCTCGAGCTCGCGTCTTCATCATGGACATCAGCGGCGTGGCCGTCGTCGACACGGCCGTGGCGAACTACCTCATCAAGGTGACGCGCGCGACGCGACTGATGGGCTGCGAGTGCATCGTTTCCGGGGTTTCCCCGGCGATCGCCGAGACCATCGTGGAGCTGGGCATCGACGTCGGCACCATCGTGACCACGGGCACCCTGATGCAGGCGCTCGTGCTCGCCTTCGATCGGGTGGGGCTGAGCGTCGAACAGAGTGGACGCGCCGGGTGATTGCAGATGCCACCAGTCGCTACCCCATGCAGGTCTCCCGGGGCTGCGTGCAGGTCTCGTTTCCGTCGGAGGTGACGGACGCCATGCTCCGGGAGTTCCGCTCGGAGCTCCTGAGATACGTGCGGGATCAATCCGCAGACAGCGTCGTGGTGGACTTGTCGGGCCTGCGTGTGCTCGACCGTGAGGAGTTCCGATCCCTACGGGCGACGCTGGACATGACACGTCTGTTGGGGGTCCACGTGGTGGTCACGGGACTCCGACCCGGGGTCGTGGCCGTCATCACCGAGCTGGATCTCCACCTGCCGTATCCGGCCGGCCTCGATCTCGATCACGGCTTCGACATCGTCCGAACCCTTCGAAGGGAGGAGATCACATCGTGAAGCGGAGCCGCTGGCGCGTCGCCACCGAGGCTGACGTGCACCTCATCGTCGCCGAGTCCTACAAGGCCTTGGAGGCTCTCGGGGCGCGGCCCGTCCAGGCTGCGAAGTTCACGACCGCGGTGTCCGAGCTCGCGCGGAACATCCTCAAGTACGCCGACCGGGGCTACATCGAGTTCGTCGAGCTCGTCGAGGACAACCGGGTCGGCATGCGCGCCGAGGTGACCGACAAGGGCCCGGGGATCGCCGACATCGAGCTGGCGCTGGCGGACTCCTACTCCTCGTCCGGAACGCTGGGGCTCGGGCTTCCAGGGGTGCGTCGGCTCGCACACCGCTTCGAGATCGAGAGCGAGGTCGGCAAGGGCACGCGGGTCTTGATCGAGATGTGGGTCCGATGAGCGTCGGGACCCTCGGACGCCTGGAGTGGGCGGCAGCCGGGCAGCGGTGCGCCGGAGAGCGGGTCAGCGGAGATCTCGCCCTGCTGATGCCCATCGAGACGGGCCTGCTCGTGGCGATCTTCGACGGGCTCGGGCATGGCGAGCGAGCCCACGAGGCCGCCGAGGTCACCCGAGAGACCCTCGCGGCCGCGCCCGATGAACCGATGAGCAGGCAGTTCGAGCGGGTCCACGCCGCGCTGCGAGTGACCGTGGGCGGCGCCCTCGGTCTCGCCCTGTTCTCGGCCGATGGGAGCCAGGTCGTGTTCGGGGGCATCGGCAACACCGTGGCGCGCCGTCTCCACCCCTCGAGCCGAACCCTGTCGAGCTCCGCGGGGGTCCTGGGGCAGCGCTACTCCAGGCCCGGGATGTACGAGTCCTCCCTGGCCGAGGGGGACGTGTGGATCCTCCATACCGACGGGATCTCCCGCTCCTTCGGCGCCGAGGAGCTCCCCCAGACGAGCTACCAGAGTGCCCGGACACTGGCCCGCACGGTGGTCCGGCGATTCTCCAGCTTCTTCGACGACGCGACCTGCGTCATCGTCCGGGTGACGCCATGATCGAGCTGGGCCGCATGTCCGTGCATACCCAGTCCGCCGGGCGCGAGGCACGGCGACGGGTGTTCGCGGTCGTGGGGCTGCTCGGCGGAGACGACATCGTCGCCTCCCTGACGGCCACGGGCACCTCCGAGATCGCCCGCCACATGGTCGCCACGGCGGCCTTCCCGGACCCACACATCGTCTTCTTCGTCTGCGAGTCCACCCTGGGAGTCGTCCTCCGCCTGGACTTCCGGGCGGAAGGGATCAGCGAGCTCCTGGAACAGGTCGGCGGGCTCTTCGGACGAGTGGAGCGGGCAGCTGCCGGCTCGGGGTTGACGGCGCAGACCAAGATCCTCAGCCGGAGCGCTCCATCTGCCGGTGACGCGTTGAGGTGTCGTCAGCTCGTGGCCGAACAGGGCCGCGAGGAGCTGATGGCGGCCCTGTCGGAGAAGAACCGGGAGCTGGAGACCTCGTTCGAGCGCCTCCGCAGGGAGAAGTCTGCAAAGCAGCGGATGGAGAGCGAGCTCAACATCGGCCGCGACATCCAGATGAACCTGTTGCCGCTGGTGTTCCCCCCGTTCCCGGAGCGCAACGAGTTCGACCTCTACGCCCGCCTGCGACCGGCGCGCGAGGTGGGTGGCGACTTCTACGACTTCTTCCTCATCGACCAGGACCATCTGTGCTTCGTGGTGGGCGATGTCTCGGGCAAGGGAGTGCCTGCAGCCCTCTTCGCCGCCGTGACCAAGACCCTCATCAAGTCGCGCGGTTCGATCGACCACTCCCCCGGCACCGTCGTCACCCACGCCAACGAGGAGCTCGAGCACGGCAACGAGAACGCCATGTTCGTCACCCTCTGGCTGGGGATTCTCCACATCCCCAGCGGACGGGTGGTCTACACCAACGGCGGGCACAACCCACCGCTGCTGCGGCGCGCGAACGGCGAGCTGGAGCTATTGGAGGAGATCCATGGACCCATCGTGGGGGCGATGGATGACCTGGCCTACGGCGACGACGAGGTCGAGCTGCGGCCAGGCGACAGCCTGATCCTGTTCACCGATGGGGTGACCGAGGCCATGGACGTGTCGGGCGCCTTGTACGGGGACGAGCGTCTCGAGGATCTCGCGCGGGAGATGCCCGCCATCGCTCCCCAAGCCGTGGTGGAGTTGCTCCTGGACGAGGTGGACCGGTACGCAGGTGAGGCCGAGCAGGCCGATGACATCACCATCCTGGCCTTGAGCTACGCGGGCCCCAGCCGGGACCGCAACGCCAGCCTCGACGTTCAAATCGACAGCGAGCTGGCAGCAATCGACGGCGCGCAGGAGGAGGTGGGCACCTTCCTGCTGGAGCGAGGCGTGGAGGAGGAGATCGTCTTCCACATCAACATGGTGCTCGACGAGCTCGTCAACAACATCGTCAGCTACGGCTTTGACGACGAGGACGACAAGCCCAGCATCCAGCTGCGGGTGGACCACAACCCCACCGCCGTGTGCCTCACCCTCATCGACCGTGGCAAGCCGTTCAATCCATTTGACACCGAGGAGCCCGACACCAGCCTCGGCATCGACGAGCGTGAGATCGGGGGGCTGGGCATCCACCTCGTCCGCTCGGTGATGGACGAAGCCAAGTACCGGCGGCACATGGGCGGCAACGAGGTCCGCCTGGTGAAGCAGCTCCGGGCATCCGAACCGGAAGAGGGAAGCCAGCAATGAGTGGAATACTCGGACTCCGGGACACCATCCTGCTTCTGTTCGCGGGCGCGGGGGTCGTCTGCCCGGTGATCGTGGTGCTGATCTCCTACGTGGGCGCCCGGACCATGCTCGCCGAGCAGGCCTTCGACCACCTCACCACCTCGGCAGAGCAGAAGGCCCAGCAGCTCGACGTCTACTTCCAGGGGATCGAGGACCACATCGCCTCGCTGGCTGCCGACCCGTCGATGGCCGACACCATTCTCGAGATGAGCGCTGCGGCCGAGGAGGTGGGCGCAACGGACGCACCCCTCGACGACACCGCCCTGCGCTCCTACTACTCCGGTGAGTTCCTGTCCGGGTTCGAGGCGAACGGGAACGAGCCACCTCCATTCACGGAGGTGTGGCCATCGGAGCCCGCGCGACAGCTGCAGACACGCTGGATCGCCGACAGCCCGCAGCCCACCGGAAGCAAGATGCTGGTGGACTCCCTGGGCGACTCCACCGCGTATGACCGCGTCCATGCCCGGCATCACCCGCACCTCCGCCTGGTCCACGAGCGCTTCGGCTACTACGACCTGTTCCTGATCTCGCCCGAGGGCCGCGTCGTCTACTCCGTCTTCAAGGAGGTCGACTTCGGCACGTCGCTCCACACCGGACCGTGGCGGGAGACGGGGCTCGCGGAGGTCTTTCGAGCGGCCGTCGAGACCCCCGGCCCGGGGGCTGTCCAGTTCGTCGACTTCGCGCCCTACGGCCCGTCGTACGGAGCGTGGGCCTCGTTCATGGGGGTGCCCGTGCTCGACGGGGACGAGCTGGTCGGCGTGCTGGCGGTGCAGATGCCGGTGGGGCGCATCAACGAGATCATGACCAACGACGAGTCCTGGGAGGACGTCGGCATGGGCAGGTCGGGGGAGACCTACCTGGTGGGCCAGGACCAGCGTCTCCGAAGCCAGAGTCGCTTCCTGATACAGAACCGCGCCGCCTACCTCGAGGCCCTCTCCGGAGCGGGGGTCCCGGCGGAGACCCTGCGCCAGATCGACCGGCAGGGCACCGGCGTGGGACTCCAGGAGGTCACCACGAAGGGGGCGCTCGCGGCCCTCGACGGGCGGTCCGGGGTGGACCGGTTCTCCGACTATCGAGGGATCGCCGTGCTCTCGTCGTTTCGGTCGGTCGACGTCGGCGGGGTCACCTGGGCCCTGATGAGCGAGATCGACCGGGAAGAGGCCTTCGCGCCGGCCCAAGAGCTCGGGCGACGCACCGTCACGATCACCCTCGTCGGGTTGGCAGCCATCCTGCTGATGGCGCTCTGGCTTGCCCGCAACCTCCTCGGTCCGGTCCGCGCCCTCGCTTCCCGAGCCGAGCAGATCGCGGCTGGCGATCTGGACACGCCCATCGACCTGGGTCGCGGAGACGAGCTGGGCGACCTCGCTGTTCAGATCGAGCGGATGCGGGTCTCCCTGCGGGACCTCGTCCATCGCCAGGAGGCAGCCATCGATGCCCTCAAGGTGCCCATCATCCCCCTCAACGAGTCGACCCTGGTGCTCCCCCTGGTGGGCGTGCTCGACGCCCACCGCCTTGAGCTGACGCGCCACGACCTGGTCGAGGCAGCGCACCGTTTGCGCGCCACCACCGCCATCATCGACATCACCGGGGTCCCCAGCCTGGCCCGCGAAGACGCTGCCCAGCTGGCCCGGATGGCCGACGCGGTGCGACTGATCGGGACCCGATTGATCCTCACCGGGATGCGTCCACAGGTCGCGTCCGTCATCGCCGACCTGGACGAGCCCCTCAAGGGAGTGCGCACCGAGCGCACCCTGCAGAGCGGCATCCACCTCGCCGAGCAGCTCCAGGGACGCACGGGATCCACCCCCAAGTCCTGAGGCGCCCCCCCGCGCCCCCTTCCACGAGACACCACGGACCCATCAGGAGACACGATGAACATCACCATCCAGGAGCACCCCAACGGCATCGTCGTCGAGCTCGACGGCAAGCTCGACACCGGCACTTCGCTGGGGGTCGACCAGGCCCTCAAGGAGGTCGCGGGCGACCAGCTCCAGGCGCTCCCCGAGGGGGCCCGCCTGCTCGTCGTGGACTGCACCAAGGTCCCATTCATCAGCAGCGCCGGCCTCCGGGTCCTGCTCGCCACGGGCAAGGCCCTGCGGCGTTCCCGCGGGGAGCTCCGAATCAGCGGCCTGAACGAGGCCCCTCGCAAGGTGTTCCAGATCTCGGGCTTTGACCGGTTCTTCAAGGTCTTCCCCGACTCGGAGACCGCCCTCAGCGCCTGAGGCGTCCGGCCGAGCAGGGAGACGCAGGATGGCCGAGCACTACGACCTCATCGTGATCGGAAGCGGTCCGGGCGGCCTCGCGGCTGCCTGCGCGGCGGCGGCCGACGGTGCTCGGGTGGCCGTGGTGGAGCGCCAGCTCCAGCCTGGGGGGACCAGCCTGCTCTACGGGACCATCCCCACCAAGACCCTGCGCGAGGCCGTGCTCTACCTGCGAGGCGTGCGACAACGTGCCTTCTACGGCGAGGACTTCACGGAGCGCGAGACCATCACTCCCTCCGAGCTGCTCACGCGGGTCGACAAGGTGGTGGCCGATCGGGTCCAGGTGGTCCGGCGACAGCTCGAAGACGCCGGTGTGACCCTCCACGTGGGCTACCACGCCACCGTGGCCTCCCCGACCCAGGTCGAGGCCTGGCAGCTGGACGATCCCCTTGAGACCCTGGGCTTGAGCGCGGATCGAATCATCCTGGCGACGGGGTCGCGCCCCCGACAGGTGCCCGGGCTGACCGTGGACAACGAGGTCATCTTCGACAGCGACAGCGTCACGAGCCTGCTGTTCCGACGAGCGGAGCTGCCTCGGTCCATGATCGTGCTGGGTGCCGGGGTCATCGGAACCGAGGTCGCCTCGATGTTCGGCGCCCTGGGCAGCGCGGTGCACCTGGTCCACCGGGGAGCCGAGCTGTTCTCGACGGTCGACCGCGACCTGGTCGCCGTCCTCGAGGAGCGCCTCGCCACCGATGGCGTCACGTTCCATCCACACTGCGACGTGGAAGAGGCCCGGCGCCTGGACGAGGGCGGAGCCCGGGTCTCGATGCGCGACGGGCGACGCCTCGACGCCGACTGCGTGGTCGTGGCCCTCGGACGCGAGGTGGCCTCCGAGGTCCTGGGCCTCGACGACGTCGGTGTCGAGTTGAAGCGCTACGGTCTGGTCGCCGTCAACGAGCTGTTCCAGACCAACGTCCCCTCCATCTACGCCGTGGGCGACGTCATCGGCTCACCCTCCCTGGCCTCGACGGCCTTCGAGGAGGGACGCAAGGCGGCCGCCTACGCCCTCGGGCGAGCGCCTCGGAACCCCGGGCTGCCTGTTCCGATGTGCATCTACACCATCCCCGCGATCGCGTCGGTGGGCTTCTCCGAGTTCCAGCTCCGCGAGATGGGGGTGCCGCACGCGGTGGGGAGAGCTCGGTACGAGCAGCTGACCAAGGCCGGCATCGTGGGCGACGAGCAGGGCATGTTGAAGCTGCTCTTCGAGCCGAACACCCGTCAGCTGCTCGGCGCCCACATCGTGGGCGACCTCGCCTCGGAGCTCATCCACGTCGCCCAGGCGGTGCTCGCTCACAACGGAAGCATCGAGTACTTCGTCGACGGAGTCGTCAACTTCCCGACCCTGGCCGAGGCCTACAAGCAGGCGGCCCTGGACGGCCTGAGCCGGGGCAGTTGAGCGGGACCCGGGAGGTCCCGGCGCGCTCCTCCTGCAAGCTCCCCCAATCCCCGAATCCTGGAGACCCAGATGATCATTCGATTCCCCGAGAGCACGATGCGGCAGGTGAAGTCCGTCGTCGTAAACAACCGGACCGACCTGCTCTACACGACGGCCTGGGCCACGATCGTGTACGTGCTCCACAACTACGCAGGCATCGAGGGAGTCGAGGTCCCCACGACCGCTGTGGCCCTTCAGGGCTCGGCCCTGGCCATCATCCTGGGCTTCCGGAACAACTCGGCCTACGACCGGTGGTGGGAGGCGCGAAAGATCTGGGGTGGCGTCGTCAACGTGTCCCGGAGCTTCAGCGCGACGTTCCTGGCGGCCACGCCCGACCTGAGCGCGGATGAGCGGCGTCGCGTCGTCTACCGGCACCTGGCCTACATCAACGCGGTCCGGATCCAGCTGCGGGAGCGTCCGGATGAGTGGGTCGACATCGAGCCCTTCCTCGAGGCCGATGAGCTGGAGACCATCGAGCGCGCAAAGAACCGCGCGACCCAGCTGGCGAGTACCCAGGCAGTGGCGATGTCGGACCTCAAGCGCCGGGGTGTGGTCGACGCCTTCGATCACAAGAAGCTCGTGGAATACATCGAGCGGATGTACGACCTGCAGGGCATGGCCGAGCGCATCAAGAAGACCGTGTTCCCGGCCTTCTACGACTACTTCACCCACGTCTTCCTGCTGCTCTTCGTGGTGACCCTACCCCTGGGCCTGGTCAAGGACATGGGCTGGCACGCCATCCCGCTCTGCGTGGCCATCTCCTTCGTGTTCGCCATCCTCGAGAAGACCGCCCGGGCCAGCGAGGACCCCCTGGACGCGAGGAGCTCGGGTACCCCCATGGGTGCCCTGTGCCGGGTCATTGAGATCGATCTCCGTCAGATGCTGGGAGAGACTGAGCTCCCCCTTCCCTGGGCAGTCAAGACGACTCGCCACGGCTCGACCTTCCTTGACTGAACACCCGCTGGGACTTGCCCCGCGGGCCGGCCGCGCCAGCGGACGGGCAAGGACCAAGTCCCACCGGGCGCACAACGAGTCGAAGACGAAGTTGGTGGGCCCGCTGGGACTTGAACCCAGGACCGATCGGTTATGAGCCGAGTGCTCTGACCATTGAGCTACGGGCCCGCACACGGAGAGTGCCACAGCCCACGGTCCGCTAGTCTCTGGGGCTTCGTGCCTCGGAACATCTTCCTCCTCGTCGTCCTGTTCTTCCTCGGATCCGCCCCCGTGGGTGCAGCGGAGCCGTCGGTGTACGGCCTGCACTCCTCGCCGTTGACTGCCCTCGCCGACGAGGAGGCGTCGCGCGCCCTCTCCCAGCAGCTCACCCAGGCCCGCCCCTCCGATGTGGTTGCCTTCGCCCTCACCATCGATGTCGTCACCATCCGCCGAGGCGAACCCAACCCGCCCGTCCGCCTCGCCCTCGTGCTCTCCGACACCAGCCTTTTGTTCGCCGGCGCCTCCCTCGCTCCGATCGCGCTCCCCGCAGCCCGCAGCACCCCCGAAGTGCGCGAGGTCGCGGAGCAGTTCGCCCGAGGACTGGCCAGCGGGAAGCTCACCGGGGGCAACCGCTGGGGCTACCGCGCCTGCGAAGCGGTGCTCGGCACCGACTGCCTCAACGAAGCCGGGGTCTGGGTCCCCCCCGCCATGCCCAAGATGGTGCGCGACGCCGCCAACGGGACGCTCGAGGCTGCGGTGCTCACCTCGACCTCCGTGATCCTTCGTCAGGACGACGGGCAGCTCGTGAGCCTCGCCGCGAACTGGCTCGCTCCAAAGCGACGCAAGAAGCCAATGGAACCCGGAGCCCTCTCGGTCCAGCCCACCGGTCGCTGGTCCGAGGCGCCTCCGACAGACCATCCCCCGGACCACCTCGACCCCGGCTGGTCGCGCTGGTGCGCCCACGACTGGACGCGCCTGGTGGAGCCGGCCCGTGACGTCTCGGGGCGTTGCCTGCTCCAGTTGCTGTCCGACGCCTACGACTCCCCCATCCGCGGCGGCCGTATCGCCGACATGATGATGCTGGACTTCGACCCCATGCCCCCGCCGGACGAGTCCCGCCTCAGCGTGGGAAAGCTCCGGTCCATGAAGAGCCATCTCGCCCATCGCTGTGCGGGCCCCGACACCACCCCGTGCGGCCGCGTGATGGAGTCCATAGAGATGGGCATCGAGCGCAAGTCCTCGCTCTTCGAGAACGTGGCCCTCGGGAGCTTCGAGGAGCTTCTTGCGGCGGCCCTCGCGGGCGAGGCTCTCCCAGCCGACATGAGTGCTCCGGGGCGGGCGCGCTGGTCCGAACTCACGCTCGACAAGCTCGAGGCGGCCGTGTGGGCCGGAAACGGCTACCTCGTCATCGACCCGCTGCTGAGCGACTTCTTCTACGCCGAGCGCGCCGCTGGGGAGCCGGGGGAAGCGGTTCTCCCGCTGCCTTGGCCCGGTTCTCGCTTGTCCGGTCTCTCGGAGACCGACCGGGCCAACCTCGAGCTGATTCGGAGCAAGCGACGATGAGACAAGCACTCCTGCCCCTCCTGGCCCTCCTGCTGGCTGGCTGCCCTCCCACCTTGGGCGCCGACGACGACGACGCCGTGGCCGATGACGACGACGCCACCATGGACGACGACGACGCAGCCAACGACGACGACGACGTGGACGACGACGACGCCGTGGACGACGACGACGACAACACCACCGACCCGGTGGACGACGACGACTCCACGACCGACCCCGGCGATGACGACGACGCCACGAGCAGCGACGACGACGACGTCGTGGGCGACGACGACGACACGACCGGCCCCCTGCCGGTGGAGATCTGCAACAACACGTCGAGCAACGCGTTTGTCGTAGACGCCTGGTCCATCAATGGCGACGAGCTCGAGGCCACCGTCTCCTACGGCGGCGGCTGCGCCGTGCACGACTTCCACGCGTGTTGGGATGGCCTGTTCCTCGAGTCGTGGCCGGTGCAGGTGAACCTGGTGCTAGAAGACTGGGGCCCGCCCGATCCCTGCCTCGCCTACATCACCGAGACCCACACGTTCGACCTGAGCCCGCTCCAGACCGCGTGGCTGCAGAGCTACATGGCTCCGGGCGAGATCATCGTGAACGTGGACGGCGGCAGCGACACCTACAGCTTCTGACTGGCGCGCACGAGGGGCAGGCCCAGGGGGCGTAGACTCCCCCGCATGGGTCTGCCCCTCGATGCCGAAGACGAGGATTTTGTCGATCTCGACCTCTCTGAGGAGCGCCTCGAGCGGCACTCCTTCGTGGGCTGCACGTTCAAGCGCTGCCGATTCTCGGGCACCCGTCTCGTGCGGTGGACCCTCGACGACTGCCGCTTCGAGGACTGCGATCTGAGCGTCGCCAAGCTCGGGGACAGCACCCTGCGGGACGTGCACTTCGTCGGCTGCAAGCTCACCGGCATCAACTGGGCCGAGGCTCACGGGCTCACCCTCAGCATCCGATTCACTCAGTGCACCCTGAACTACGGCTCCTTCCTCGACCTGCCGCTGCGCCGGTTGACCGTGGAGGGAGGTACAGCGGCGGACGTGCAGTTCGGTGACTGCGACCTGCGGGACGCGCGGTTCGACAAGGCCAACCTCGCCGGTGCGAGCTTCGTCCGTTGCGACCTGCGGGGGGCCGACTTCTCGGGCTCGGAGGGGGTGGCTCTCGACCCGACTTGCCGGTTCGCGAAGACGAAGCTGGGCCTCGACGACGCTCTGGGGCACCTGCATCGACTGGGGATCGCAGTCGCCCTGCGCTGAGCCCCTTTCCGTGGCCAGACCGGTGTTCGACATCCTCGTACCCCCCAGAGCCAGTGGGCGAGCCACTGGCCTGGCTGACGACCCGTCAGTTCTCGAGAGCTCCCATGGGGAACTTGCCGATGGAGCCCACGTCGATGACCTCGGAGAAGCCCGCGGAGCGGAGGACACGCGCCGCCATGCCGCTGCGCGCCCCACTGCGGCAGTAGAGGACCACTGGGCGGTTCTTGGGGCCGACCTCGCCCGTGCGCGCGGCGATCTGGTCGTGGGGGATGTTGACGGCTCCCGGAATGTGTCGTCCGGCGAACTCGTGACGGGAGCGCACATCAACGATGGGAGCACCCTTCGCGAGGGCGGCCTTCACCGCCTCGGTGTGGTCGACGGGAGCGCCAAAGAGGGACTGGAGGAAGCTCATGGATTCAACCTTTCGTGGGCCACGTCATGCAGCCGCACCGAGAACAAAGCACTGACCGTGCCAGGGACCGACGATCCCTGCGTCTGCTTGCTCTCCGGGGGGGCGACCTGCCCTCGCACCGACGTTTCGGGCCTCTCGGTCGCAGGCTGTCGCGACAAGACGAAACATCACCGAGCCTCCTCACAGCCTCACCGGTCCCCGCCGTTGGCGCGGCCACCGGCTCATCTGCTCGTCTAGCCGATGCGGTCGAGGCGGGTCAGGTCCCGCGTCATGTTCTTCTGGTGCGCCTCGTTGGTGCCGCCGCCGATCTCCAGCAGCTTCGCGTCGCGCCACAGGCGCTCGACCACGTACTCACCAACGTAGCCGTAGCCGCCCAGCACCTGGATGGCCCGGTCGGCGACATTCTTCGCCATGGTGCTGCAATAGAGCTTCACCCCATCGCTGTCGAGGCGCGTGCCGCTCGATTCGAGGCCCATGCGGTTGGCGAAGTCGTACACGTAGGAGCGGCCGGCCATGAACTCGGCGTAGCTCTCGGCGATGTGGCGCTGGATCTGGCCGAAGTGGTTCAGCGGCTTGCCGAAGCTCATGCGCTCCTGGGCGTACCGGTTCATCACTTCGACGCAGCGTCGGGCGATGCCGAGGCTCATGGCCGCCAGGGTCAGCCGCTCGATCTCGAGGTTGCGCATCATGGAACCCACCGCGCCGCCGGGCTTGCTCACCCGGTTCGCCTCGGGGACGCGGACCCCTTCGAAGACGAGCTCCGCCGTGGTCGACGCGCGCATCCCGAGCTTGCCCTTGATCTTCTGCCCGAGGCTGAAGCCCTCCATGCCCTTCTCCACCAAGAACAGGGACAGGCGCGGCTTCCCACCGTCCACCTCCAGCTCGGCGTCGTAGGCGTACACCAGGAAGATGTCGCCCAGCTCCGTCGGACTGATGCCGCCGTTGGTGATCCACATCTTGCTGCCGTCGAGGATGTAGTCGCTCCCGTCGCGGCGCGCGCGGGACTTCATGCCCATCACGTCGGTGCCTGCGTAGGCCTCGCTCATGCACATGCCGCCCACCAGCTCGCCGCTGCACGCGCCCGGGAGGAAGCGGCGCTTCTGCTCGTCGTTGCCGTTATGGTTGAGGTTGTTCACGAACAGCATCGAGTGGGCGAGGTACGCCAGCGCGAAGCCGGGATCCGATGCCGCGAGCTCCTCGTGCACGATGACCGCCGCCGCCGCGTCCATGCCGGATCCGCCGTACTCGGGGTCCGCCGTGATGCCCAGGAGGCCGAGCTCGCCGCACTTGCGGAAGAGGGGCAGGTTGAACGCTTCCGTGCGGTCGTATTCCTCGGCCTGAGGCTCGACCTCGCGCTCCACGAAGTCGCGGACCATGGCGCGCAGCTGACGGTGTTCATCGGTGGGGTTGAAGAGATCGAAGCTCATGGGACCTCCATCGCCAGGGAGCCCACACCCTTGGTTGGGGGGCTCCGGCGGGGGTGGATCTCTAGCAACTGCGAGGGGGTGAAAGCCAGCGCCGCGCGGACGGAGCCTCAGGCTCCGGCGCCCCCATGGGAGATCACTTGCCGCGAACGAGCGGGAAGGTCGGGTCCGTGAGAATGAGCCGGCTCGCGTCGGACGCCACCATCGGCCGCCCATAGAGGTAGCCCTGCCCCCGATGACAGCCCAACTCTCTCATGATCTTCGCCTGGGCCTCGGTCTCGACGCCCTCCGCGACCAGCTCGAGATCGAGGTGCTGGGCCAGGGTGCGAATGGTCTGCATGATCCGCAGGTCCGCGTCCCTGCCGGGCAGGCGCCGCACGAAGTAGCGGTCCGCCTTCAGCACGTCGAAGGGCAACCGGTGCAGCTGCTCGATGGAGGCGTAGCCGGTACCGAAGTCGTCCAGAGCCACCCGCACCCCCAGCGACCTCAACGCCGTGATGGTGCGCGCCGCTTGGTCTGGCGCCTCGATGAGCAGGCTCTCGGTCACCTCCACCTCGAGCAGGTCCCCGGGCAAATCGAAGTGCCGCAGCAACGCCTCGATGCGGGGCGCCAGCCCCCGAGCGCCGAGTTGCCGAGGAGAGATGTTCAGGGCGATGCGGATGGGGGCCTGGCGACCGGATCGCCAGGAGGCGAGCTGCGAGATTCCCGCCTGAAGCACCCACAGTCCGAGAGCCTTGATGTCGCCCGTCTCTTCGGCGACGCCTACGAACTGTGACGGCATCAGCAAGCCACTGGGCCGACGCCAGCGGAGCAGGGCCTCGAAGCCCCAGAGCCGATCGGTCGAGAGATCGATCACCGGCTGGTAGTGCAGCTCGAGTTCGCCACGCTGGGCGGCACCGGGCAGGGCGCTCTCGAGGTCGAGGCGGGCCCTGCTCTCGCTATGCATGGACGCCACGAACGCAGTCGCGGGGCGGGTGCGGAACGCGTTGGAGCGTCGCCGGGCGATGGCGGCGTCCCGCAGGATGTCGTCGGCAGTGACGTGCCGCTCGCGCGCGATGGCGAAGCCCACCTTCACGACGGGCTGCACGGTGCGGTCGCCGAGCCGCACGGGGGTGCTGATGGCCGCGGCCAGCTGGTTGGCCTCCACCTGAGCGGCCTCGTTGTCCTTGCCGGACGCGTCGAGGATGACGGCGAACACGGGGCCGTCGAGGCGCGCGAGGCGGTCCACCTCGTCCAGGGCCTCGGCCAGGCGGTGCTCGATCCTGAACATCAGGGCCTCGGCCGCCGAAGGGCCCAGAGAGTCGTGCACGAGGGCGTGGTTCGAGATCTCCAGGGTCACCACAAAGGGGCGTCGGTACGGATCCGTCGCGCGCAGGGCGAGCTCTCGGTCCAGTCGCTCGCGCAACGCGGCGCGATTGGTGCTGCGCGGCGCGACGCTGGGTGCTGGGGGCAACAGGCGAAACACGAGGACGTCGCCGTCCCCCGTGGAGTGGCGCGTGCCTGTGAGGCGGGGGGCGTCTGGGTCGGGGCCGAGAGGGACTTCGGCGGCCACGACGAGGGCCTCGCTCCCAGGCGGCAGGGTCGCGGGCTCCCACCCCAACGCCTCGAAACCGTCGCCGACTCCCGCGTCGCGGAGCTCCCCCGCCGAACGCGTCCACTCGTCCGGCAGAGGCGCGAAGCGGCCAGTCTCCACGAAGGAGGCGCCGTTGGGCGAGATGGTTGGCGCGTACCCCCCCGTGTCGGCGTCCCCACGAGGGAGCGGAGCGAATCCGCCGGTCTCTCCGGCGAGGTCCGGCGCGTCGTCGTCGTCCGGTGCGCCCTCGACGAGGTAGCTCACCAGTGCAAAGGCGGCTTCCGATCCGGCCGATCCGAGCAACCCGGGCGAACGCCCCCACAGGACCTCGGCGGGCTGAATCCCGAGGATGCGGCGCGCGTCTCGGGTGGCGAAGAGGAGCTCGCCGGCGAGCGTGGCCACGACAACTCCTCCACCGCCCTCTGCGAGAGCGGCGAGCACAGCTGCGGCCTGGGTCTGCTCGCTCTTCGGGTCCATCCTCGGTCCTGCCCTCTTCGCATCATGCACGAGGGGAGCAGAAAGCAAATACGCAGGCCGGGTCGGGCCCAGACACGGTCCTGACGCTCAGGTGCGCTGCTCTCCCGTGGAATACGCGAGAACTCGACTGAGGTCCGTCAACGAAAGACCGGTTTCCTCCCGCCATCGAAGGAAGGCTTCCTGAGCGGCGAGCATGCGTTTCTTGGTCGTGGGAGGTCGATCGATGATCTTCGCGTCCACCAGCGCCTCGCCCACGTCCTTCGTGAACAGGAACGTGTCCACGCCCATCGCGCGCAGGAGATAAGGCCCCGTCATCCCCCCGAGGCGACCGCCGTGTGTCTTGAGCCAGAGGAAGAGCCCGACCCGGTCGTCCTCGGGCCAGTCCGCGACGAAGTCTCCGAAGCTCCCGTGGTCGGCGACGACGTCCAACATCATGCGCGCGTTGTCCCGGATGGCCGCGAGCTTGGGGCGGTGCCCGATGACGCCCTTCGTGTCGGCGATGCGGTCGATGTCCGTGTCAGACATGAAGGCCACCGGCTCGGGCTGAAAGCCGAAGAGATGCTCCTCGTGGGCGGGCCACATGGCCTCCACCACCCGCCACTGGAAGCCCGCCGCCATCACGTGCTTCGCCATGCGGGACAGCCAGCGGTCGTCCGGCCAGGCCCGCGGGTCCCCCTCCGTGCGGTATCCATCGAGGAGCTCCTGGAGGGCGTCGGGGCCACCCTTGCGGTTCTGGGCGCGGGCGAGAATGGGGGCGAAGTCAGACAAAGGAGCACTCCAGGGAACAGGGCGGTGAGGCCGAGTGATCTTTAACGGGTTCCCTGCTACTCCACCAGGGACCACCAGATGGTCCGCAACGGAGAAGACCCTGAGCGACGCGCCCACCACCGCCCTGGTCCGCAAGGACGTCACGATTCAGCGCCTCGAGCACCACACGCTCGAGAAGCTCGCGAACCTCGGCCTCACGGTGTCGGAGTGGCTCAACCTCCCCTTCACCCGGATCGACGCCGAGTCGGTGATTCGCGAGGCGAAGCGCAAGACGGGGCTCGACGACGTCGGTGACACCCGATTCCTCGAGCCCATGAAGAAGGTCATGGAGCAGGTGGCGGACTTCGACCGCTACACACCGCTGGCGCGTGGGTTCATCCACACGGTGTGCGTGCGCCAGCTGGTGCATCGGCTGCAAATCGAGCAGTGGTTCAAGGACCACCCCGAGACCGCGGACATCCCCATCGAGCGGCCCATCTTCGTGCTCGGCTTCCCGCGTACGGGCACGACCGTGCTGCAGAACATGCTCGAGCAGGCGCCGCATCGACGGGCGCTGCAGTTCTGGGAGACCACGTCGCCGATCCCGTGGCACGACGACCTCGAGAAGGACCGGGCGGC
>JAGSHC010000360.1 GCA_023954745.1 Deltaproteobacteria bacterium
AAGTGGCGCTCGCCGGTGAAGACCATCGTCGCACCCGCCGCGTCCGCGGCGGCGATGGTGTCCCCCGGGAGCGTGGTGGTGCTCGTGGCGCCGCTCCAGGTGACTCCGTTGAGGGCCCAGCTCACTGCGTAGGTGACGATCTCCCCGTCCAGATCCGCCGACGGAGTCGTCACCGAGCAGACCAGGTCATCGATGCCCTCCACCGGGGCCACCGGGGCGATGCCCACTCCAGGGGCAGTGGGGGGCGTGTCGGACACGAGCAGCGTCGGAGAGGTCATGGATGCGCCGCTCCCGGTGGCGTCCGACGGCGTGACCTCGCACACCACCGACTGGCCCTTGGAGAACTGGGCGCCAGCAAGGGTGTCGATCGTCACTCCGACGTCGTTGCCATCCACCAGCCACCGCAAGGCCACGTAGATGGAGTCCCCCTCGGGGTCCGTGGGGGTTGGCGCCACGCACTGGGCGATGTCGTTGGTGTAGAGCGGGTCCGGCGTCACCGCGGGGGACCCGATGCTCGGCGGGAAGTTGTCGGGGATGACCTCCACGACGATGAACTCGGAGCAGTTCAGCTCGCCGTCCGACACATCCAGCGTGATCACGTGAGTGCCCGTGCTCAGGTCGTTCACCGGCAGCGCGATGGCTCCCGAGGAGCTCGGCGACACCACCCCCAGCTCTCCGTCCTCGGACGAGGACCAGGTGGCGGTGAGCTCGTTCGCGGCGGTCTCGCCATCGTCGGCCGTGCCCTCGAAGACCACCGTGTCGTCGGCGTCGAGCTCGGCGTCGTCCTCGGGCTCCGTGATGGCGCAGGTGGGCGTCGTGTTCTCGATCTCGGGCTCTTCGATGGTGATGGTGATGGCGTCGGTGCCGCTGGCGCCTTGGGGGTCGAGCACGCGCAAGGTGATGGTGTGCTCGCCGAGGGAGAGGGCGTCCGTGGTGAACGTGGTCTCGCCGTCGCTGTCGGGGGTCTCCTCGAAGAGCACGGTGTCGAGCGACGACGACCAGCTCACCTCGAGGTCGTCCGTGGCGGTGGGGCCATCGTCGACGGTCCCCCGAAAGGTCACGGACTCTCCCAGGAGGGCGACGAAGTCGGGCGCCGGCTCGAGGATCGCGGCCTCGGGGTCGGAGTTGTTGGAGTTCACCCGGCTGTCGACGCAGCTGGCAACGAGCAGGGCGAGGGCGCAGAGGACGGCGTGGGAGAGGGTGCGTCGCATGGGCGGATGCTACCTCGCCCGCCGATCGGTACCGTCGGGTTTTGGGAGGACCCATCACCGCACGGCCGCCGATCACTGAGCTCCTCTCGTGGCATCTGGGAGACCCGCGCCCAGCATGTCCGCTGCCGTCCGACGTCGACAGGCCCTATCGACTCGAGCTCGTGCATCGCTACGAAGAGCCCCGCTACGCCGAGCTCATCGAGGAGATCTTCTACGGCCCCACCGCGTCGTTTCGGTGGAACGAGCTCGGACTGACCGAGGACGACGAGCTCCGCGCCTTCCGCCGCGAGCGCATGTCCGCCAAACCCACCCTGCGCATCGCCGCCCGCAAGGGGGATGAGCTCGTGGGCTGGTGTTACGCCTTCGCGGACCGCCCCGATGCCTTGTACATGGCGAGCTCTGCGGTCCTGCGTGGCCACCGCCGCCGCGGGCTGTACCGGGCAATGGCGAAGGTCGTCGTGGACCTCGCCCGGGAGGCCGGCTTCCACTTCGTGCACTCCAACCACGTCTGCACCAACAACCCCATCCTGCTCGCGAAGCTCGCCATGGGCTTCTACGTGCGGGGACTCACCCTCTCGCCGGACATGGGCAACCTGCTGAGCCTCGAGTACCCACTCACGGAGGTCCGCAAGCGTGCCCTGCTGGCGCGCTCGGGCCTCGTGCCCATGACCCCCACCATGGCGTCGATGATCACGGAGTCCCTCCAGGGGCCAGGCGACGTGTAGAGGGCTGATGCGCGGGTGCTTCGGACCTTCCACAGCACGGGGGGGCGCGGCCCATCCGTCTGGGCGGCCCCGCGGGCGAGCGCGGCAACCCGTGGCTACTCTCCCGCTCGCATGAGCGAGCAGCGCACCGTCTCCATCTCCATCGCCGAGTCCATCGCGGACTTGCCCCACGAGCAGTGGGACCGGCTCGATCACGGCCGCTCGCCGTTCACGCGCTACGCGTTCTTCGAGGCCATGGAGCACAGCAAGTCTGTGGGACCGAAGACGGGGTGGCAGCCCTTCTTCGTCCTGGCGTGGGATGGCACCAGCGACCGACTGCTCGGCGCCGTGCCGGCGTGGATCAAGAGCCACTCCTACGGCGAGTACATCTTCGACTGGGCGTGGGCTCGGGGCGCCCAGGCGGCGGGGATTCGCTACTACCCGAAGCTCGTGGTGGCGGTGCCGTTCACGCCGGTGACCGGCAACCGCATCCTGCTCGCCCCCGAGGCGGACGAGGCGGTCGCAAAGGCGTTGGCGAAGACCACCATGGACGCCGCCAAGCAGCTAGGCCTCAGCTCGGTGCACTGGCTCTTCGTGAGCGAGCCCGAGGAGCTGACGCTGCGCACGACGGGCTATTGGCCTCGGCTCACCCAGCAGTATCACTGGACCAATCAGGGCTGGACCACGAACGAGGAGTTCCTCGCGTCCCTGCGCAGCAAGCGGCGCCGCGAGGTGAGGCGCGAGCAACGCATGGTCCGCGACGCCGGCATCACGGTGCGCATGATCGAGGGGCCGGACATGGAGGACCGCCACTGGGCGGCCGCCGACGCCTTCTACCGCCACACCTGCGGGCGCAAGTGGAACGACCCGTACTTCGAGGCCGGCTTCTTCGAGCGCATCCGGGAGACCTTCGCGGACCACTTCGTGTTCTGCGCGGCGGAGAAGGACGGCGACGTGCTCGCCGGCAGCGTCTTCTTCCGCCAAGGCGACGCGCTCTACGGGCGCCACTGGGGTCGTCGCGAGCACGTGCGGGTCAAGGGACTGCACTTCGACGTCTGCTACCACACGCCCATTGCGTGGGCCATTGAGCAGGGCATCCAGCTGTACGAGGCCGGGGCTCAGGGTGAGCACAAGGTGGCGCGCGGCTTCTTGCCGGCCCCCATCCGCAGCGCGCACTGGGTGGCCGACCCCCGGCTGGCCGGTGGAGTGCGCCGGTTCCTCGCCGACGAACGGGAGCACACCCAGGTGATCATGAGCGTTCTGGATGGGCAGGCGCCGTTCCGCCGAGGCGATGACGGCCCGCTGCCCGCTGGCGCGATCCACGAGAGTCTTCCTCCCGGCGAGGCCATCGCCATCGAGGCGGAGGCCCCCCAGTCCGATGTGGGCGAGGAGCACGCTCCCCCCGCGGAGCCCGACGAGGCCTGACTCCGGTGTAGGGTCGCGGCCATGCGCTTGCTGACTCTGGTGTTGCTTCTGCTGCTGCCTGCCACCGCCCAGGCGGACCTCCTCGCCGACATGCAGGCAGAGGCGAAGGCGCTGCTCGACTGGCGGATGACGGGGGACTTCGACGCGGACAAGGCAGCGCTGCTCACTCAAGCCGACCGGCTCCACAAGCTCGCAGCCCAGGCCAACGTGTTCCGAGAGGAACAGCCCACCGACGCCTGGCGGGGGTGGCTGCACCTCGCCGAGGGAGAGTTGGGCTTTGGTCGCGCGCTCCTCCGAGCCCCGTGTCCCCAGAGCCTGACCGAGGAGCAGTGCACCACCTATCGCGTCCACCTCGCTGGAAAGGCGAGCGTCTGGCTGCGCAAGGGTCTGGACGCCGTGGGCAACGCCGAGGGCATGTCGGGCGCCAACGAGAAGCAGCTCGGCAAGCTGCGGGCGACTCTGGTGAAGCTGGAGGCGGAGTCCCAGGCCCTCGCCCCGCCCGGCGACGACGGGCCCTGGGTGGCGGTGCGCGAGGACGCCTGGTTCTACGCCGCGGATGGTCAGAAGGCGCGGGTGTCGGGGTGGGACAGTCCGCTGGAGCGGCCCCCGATTCGGATGCGCAGGCTTGGGGAGAAGGACGGGCGGATCCTCGTCGAGGTCCCCGCGCGCAGTCCCAAGCCCGACACCTTCCACTGTCTCGGGCCGGGGCCGCTGCACGACGGCTTCAACGTCCAGCTCAGCGTCGATCCCGCGGACCTCGTGTCTGTCACCGCGAAGCCGTTCACCTTCGAGTACGAAGACGGGACCTGGGCCCGGTTGCCGGAGGGGGTGTCGGTGGACGCCCAGGGACGTCCCCGCATCCACGATGCGCTTCTCCCCATCGTCATCGACCCGCTGTACCGCCAGCAGAGCTGGACCAGTGAAGGGACGACGAGCCCGTACATCGGGAACGGAGGCGAGCTGCCGCTGGACTCGGTGCTTCGCTTGAACGGGGAGCCGGTCACGGTGGACCGGGACCAGGTAGCCATCTTCCCGAAGCTCATGGAGACCGAGGGCGACGTGACCTTCGCCACCTTCCGCAGCTCGTGTGGTGAGGTGCGGCTGACCCTCGATGGGGAGTACGTGGAGCCCAAGCCCGACGAGAACACGGTCTTCGGGCTCGGCGGCGTCGTGGGCGGCGGGGACGACAAACGACGAGGGCTGGGGGCGGGGACCAAGCTCTGGTGGCCCGACGGGACTGCGGCCGGCTCCCTCTCCAGCCGCCAGATCGTCTACGAGACCGCGGAGGCCCCGGGCGGTCTGCGCTGCTGGAGTCAGCAGATGGGGTACCTCTACTACGAGGGTGGACCTCCGAAGGACGGCGCCCTCACCCTGTGCGTGAAGGCGGAGTAGCACGGTGAGTCGAGGGCGATTGCTGGCTCTGGCGAGCTTCGTGGCGGTGGTCCTGCCGGCGCTGGTGCTGTCGGACAACCTGCACTCCCTCGCCGAGTCCACCTCGTTCGACCGGCTGATGCTGGGCCTGCGGTGGCTGGAGCCCCAAGGGTCTCGATGGGACCCGAACTTCCCCCTGGGCACCGCGGTGCTGATGGCGATTCCTCATGCTCTGGGCCTCGACCCGGTGGCGTGGGGGAGGGGACTGTCCCTGCTGTGTGCGGCGGGAGCGGGCGCAGTGCTGTTCGCCTTGGTGCGGCGCGCGGCGGGGGACCTCGCGGCGGGAGCGGCCGTCGCGGGAATGTGGTGGGTGCCGGCGGTGACCCGTGGCGCCGTCGTGACCGGAGAGGAGGCTCCGTACCTGCTGTGCCTGCTGCTGGCGCTGTACGGGATGGTGCGGGGGGCCGAGGAGCGCGCGGAGTGGCGGTGGCTGGCGCTCAGTGTGCTCGCCGGCAACGCCATGGCGCTCGTGCGCCT
>JAGSHC010000114.1 GCA_023954745.1 Deltaproteobacteria bacterium
CGGGGACCAACTCCAGGGCGCTGGTGGCGCCGGCCCGCGCGTCGGCGAGCCTCCCCTCGGCGAGGGCCCGCCACGCTGACTCGGTGAGGCGTCCGCCGTGGTACTCGCTCCACGTCGGTGACGCGCGAGACCCCATGGCCGGCGAAGAGCTGACGAGCAGCGCCAGCGCCACGAGGCTCGCAAGGCGTCGAGGGTCAGCGCCGACGACGAACTCCCACGAGGCCCCCGAGGAGAGCGACGAGTGCCCAGGCGGAGCTGCTGGTGGGGTTGATGTTGCCGTTGCAGGTGCAGCCGGTCCCCTCGAAGCCTCCGGCGCTGGGCCCTCGGTCGTCGTCGTCGTCTCCCGCCGCGTCGTCATCGTCGTCCGCCGCGTCGTCGTCATCACCGGGGATCACGCCTCCCCCTTCGCCGGACACCACGCGCACGTCGTCGATGGTCCACCCTCCGAAGAACAAGCCCTGGTCGGACTGGAGGTGCCACTCCACCTCGATCTGACCATCCTCCACGAGGTCCGTGACGTCGTAGCTACGGAAGGCCCAGTGGCTGTCGAGGTGGTGGTTGGAGGCGTTGTTCTGGCTCGAGCCCGCGTGGTTCTCCCAAATGACGGTGCCGTTGACTTCGATCCAGGCCTGGTCCCAGAAGCCGTCCTCGACTGTGAGCCAGCGACGGAACTGGAGGTGTGCGCCACCGCTGCCGGCGTCGAGTGGCCCGCTCCGCAGGACGTTGTGGATCTCGTTCTGGTACGCGCCGTTCCAGTTCTGCTGAGGCTGGAGGTCGTTGCCCCACGCCCATTCGCCCGAGGCGGCGTCGGCTGGGTCCCCCCCTTCCCCGTTCTCGCTGAGGCCGCCACCCTTGGGGCGCTCCCGCATCCAGTCGTTGGCACCTTCCTGGTCGCCGCCCTCGATGAGCTCGGAGGTGAACCCACCGTCACCGTCCTCGAAGTCGTCTTCCCACAGGACGTCGCCGCCGACCCAGGCGCCATACCAGGGGTCGGTCACCGACCCCTCGGGGAGCGTGATCACGACGTCACCGGAGTCATCAATGAGCTCGATGAAGTAGCGGAAGTAGGTGCCGTCTTCGAACGAGGGCGTCATCACCGAGAAGAACCCGCTTCCATCTGCGGAGAAGGGGAGCTCTTCGAAACTCCCGGGCTCCGCTCCTCGGTCCGCAGACCAGCTGAGCCTGGCCTCCAGGATGGAGCCCTCCACGCATTCGGCGTTGGTCAGGAAGGTGTTGAGCTCGAGCTCTGCCGCCTCCCCAGGGGAGAGCGTGCTCACCGGATCGAACTCCACTGCGTAGTTGGCTACGTCGCCGCCGGCGCCGGGTCCCAGCCCGTGGAGCCCGAACTGCTCACTGATGAGACAGCTGTTTGGGGTGCCGTCGGCGAGGTTCCCGTTGTCGTCGTCCGCGAGGATGGCCTCGGCGTAGGTCGTGGGGATGTCCGACGCTCGCTGGGTGATCGCCAGGTAGATCTGGTCGGCGTGGGCGAGCCCTGCGGCTCCGTATTCCGCGATGAGCGCGGTGCGCAGGTCCCACAACGTGCTTCCGATGATGAGCCCCGTGGTGTGGATCTGGCCCGGGGCGATGTCGTTGGGCCAGACCCGGTTCGCGTCGATGTTCCGAAGGCCGTTGCTGTCCCCCACGAAGAACCCACGAGCCATTCCCGGGTCGTCGTTGATCGTCGCGGAGAGGTAGTCGCCCATGCCTTCGCCGAGGGCACCGTCGTAGGAACCCGCCGCGGGGAGCATGTTCCAGATGTGGAAGCCGTGGCCGTACTCGTGGAACATCACGTCCCACACGCGGCCGGTGTTGTTGCACTCGGTTCCTCCCTGGCCGAATCCTTGGCGGAGGAAGTTGACGCTGCTGTTGTTCGGGTTGTTGGACGGGTCGAACCACGCGTTGCACGCGTCGTCGTCGAGGTTGACGTTCACCTCGGCCTGCACCCCGGCCCAGACGAAGCTGGGATTGATGAGCACAGCCCGGTCGCGGACGATGTGGGCGGCGATGTGAATGTCGAGCTGCGCGCGCTGGCGCCGCTGCGCACCGGCGCCGGAGTTGGGGTTGGGCGCGACGACCACGAGGCCGCCGTCTGAGGCCAGCTCGCCGCCAAAGGTCGTCTCCCCGCCGAGGCTTTCGATCGTGAAGAACTCGGAGCCCACCTCGAAGCTGACCGTGTCCGGAGCGTCGCCGGAGAGGGTGAATGCCGCGTTGGTGTCGGTGGTCCCGGACCCGTCGTCGCCCTCGATGGAGAGGAAGCGCATCCCGACGTCGGCCTGGCCGTTCTCGGGGTACCGGTCATCCGCGTTGCCTGCGACCGTGCCGCTCGCGTGACGAATCAGCTGATGCCAGCCGATGGTGCGCCCGTCGAGTGCATCCATCCAGACCACCGGGTGGGACCGCTCTGCGCGATTGGAGAGCTCGAAGCGCCAGGCGAGGCGCGAGGTGACGGAGGACTCTCCGCGGATGGGGAGAATCACCAGCTCGGAGGAGAAGACCTGGTAGTCGGAGTCCCAGCCGAGGTGGCTCGTCGCAGCGCGGAGGGCAGCATCCTTCGACACAGATGGGGTCGTGGGCGTGTTGAGGAGGGAGGGAAGCGTCTCCACCTGGCCCATCACGAAGCGGCCCTGCTTGAACCGCAGCGACAGTCGCGTCTCGTCCACCCGCAGTCCCTGCCAGGTCTGCTGGAACGTGACCGTGGTGATTCCTGCAGTGCGGTCGACGACGACGCGCTGCAGGGTGGACGGGCTCACGTCCTTGCCGAGAAGGCCCGACTCCTGGGCCAGAATGGCCTCGGAGATGGCAAAGGCGCCCTCGTCCGTCGCCAGGGCAGCGGCGTCGACTTCCCATCCCTCACCCCAGAAGCGGGCCGGGGTCCCCGTGGCTTCATCCCATTGGGCGACCCACTGGTCACCGTGCCGGTCCAGGAACTCCTGCCACGCGGGCTGCTGAGCGTGGGTGCGTTGGCCCCTGGGCGTCTCTACGCGATACGACCGTTCTCCCTGGATCTGCCGGACGACGTCGTCGCCCTGGACGGCCATCGCAGGTGCTGCTCCGCCGAGAATCGAAAGGGATGCACAAAGGGCCACAATCGTTCGCATGCTCACTCCACCGCTGGTGCGCCTCTGAGGGGCGGACTCCAGCGGCTGTAGGTTAGAGTCCATTTGGCTGCCCCCCAAGAAAGCGAACCGTGCACGCCCGAGGTTTTGCACCGCTGTGACCGGCTTTCACAGGCGCTTGACGCGCCGACCTTGTTCCTTTCTGGCGCTTTGCGTCGTCGCCTTCCTGCTTGGGTGCCCGGGAGAAGGCGGGGACGTCTCCCCGATCGCGAGCGACGGCCCCGTGGTCTCCTTGCCACCACCGCTCGTCAACTCGACCCCCCGCCCACCCACGGCCACCGTCGCGCCCGCGGACCCGTCCGCTTGGCAACTCACCCCCGACGGGCAGGTCGAGACGGTCCCGTGGCTCCGCCTCTTGTACGGACAGGACCTCCGCGCCGAGCTGGAGGCCTGCGGCTGCCCGGGCGCACCGACCGGAGGGTTCTCTCGTCGGGCGACGCTGCTGTCCGAGCTGAGGGCGAGCATGGCCAACTCGCGCGTGCTGGAGGGGCCCAACGCGTTGACCCGGGCACTCACGGGCCTCGAGCAGATTCGGGACCGGGACCAGGCGCGGGCGAGGCTCATCGTCGAACTCCTGGGCAGTCTGAAGACGGAAGCGTTCTTCCCTGGGCAGGCCGACCTGTTTGTCCTCCCGCCGGTCGAGCTCGCGGCGGCGGCGAGGAAGGCGAGTCTTCCCGTGGTGGTGTCCAACCTCGACCCCCGCTTCCTCCCGGCGGGCTGGCTTGATCATCTGGTGTGGGAGGTCGATGGCCACCGGGTGCTCCTCCTCGGTCTTCTGGGCAGTCCACGTACGGAGCAGCAGCGCACCCTCAGCCCCGTGTTGCCTGTCGTGTCGACCGTGCGGGCGCTACGGGAGCGGGTGGGTCCAGTGGATGCGGTCGTCGCATTCACCTCTGCGACGGAGCTGGAGCGTCGGACGTGGGACAAAGAGGGGGATCTGCCCGTGGATGTGTTGCTCGCGCCCTTCGAGAAGGAGGAGCAGCTGCCCGAACGCTGGCGTGGGGACCGCTATGAACTGACTGCGGACCCCCTGGGGCGGAGTCTGCGGCGCCTCGACATCGTGTTCAGCGGACGTGAGACGGGGGTGGCCCGGCAGCCCGACGCAGAGCCCGGGCCCCGCGCGGCGGTCTCGCAGGAGCACACCTGGCTACGCCTTCGACAGATCCGTGCGGAGCTCGCCGCCCAGGTCGACGACGGACAGGATCCGCGGGTGATGGTGCGCGGGTACGACGGGAAGCTCCGGCCCGACCCGGACACGGACCCCGCGCTCGTTCAGCAGGGAATGGCCGACCTCGTCGTGGAGCGGGACCGCAGCCGGGCCCGCGTGAAGACAAAGAGCACCATGCGCCACCTGGTCATGGGGTCCCTCATCGTTCTGCCCCCCGAGCTCCCCGAAGACTCGGCGATGACCGAGCGCATCGACCTCTTTCAAGCGCAGTGGCTCGAGGAACTCGAGCGTCGGGTCGCCGTGGGGCGAGAGGAAGGGGGCGACGATGGTCGTCGCTATGGGGGCATGGACACCTGCGTGGGATGTCACCCCGCCGAGTACGCGAGCTGGGGTCGCTCGGATCACAGAGGGGCCTACGCGACGCTTCGAGAGCATGCCGAGCATCGCAACCCCGACTGCCTCGCCTGCCACTCCACCGGCTTTGGGAAGGAGGGCGGCTTCGCCGATCCGCAGGCCGACACCCGCCTCCTCAATGTCCAGTGCGAGGCCTGTCACGGAGCGATGGCGAGTCACGCCCGGGAGGCCGGGACTGGGTCGGCGGTGCTGGCCCCTTCCCGCGGCCTGACGGTGACCGAGGCCACGTGCACGCGGTGCCACGACCCGGTCAACAGCCCTGAGTTCGACTACGAGGAGTATCTTTCGCGGGGGGCGCATCCACGGCGTGCCGCGGGAGGAGGGAACCCATGACCCTGAGCTGGAGCGAACGTCATCGCATCTCTGCGCTGTTTTCGGCGCACTACCCCGACGTGAGGCGCCTTCAGGCGCTCGCGAGCTCGGTTGGGGTCTCCTTCACACCACCGATGGGCTTCGACCCGCTGTTCGTGGCGGCGTCTCAGATGGTGTTGGGCGCTGGGGACAAGCTGCCGGACCTGCTCGCCAAAGCGGCCGAGTCGCACGATTCCTTTGCTCCGTTCGCTCCTCAGCCCGAGCCCGAGCCCACCGAGGCCCCGACGCTCCTCGTGGCGACCGTCACCGACGCAGAACCGGGCGCCGCTCCCCGGCCGGCCGGCACTCCGGCCCAAGCCCCGCCCCTCGACGGGGTGGAGACCTGGGTCGCGCGGCACATCGAGTGGGAGCTTCCGGGGACTCTGGAGGCTGGGGCAGCCACGACGCTCTCCCTGCGTTTCCGCGCCCCGTCGGGTGAGGCCGTCGGGGGGGCACCCGCGGGCCACACCGCCTACGTGGGCGAGCCGTTTCCCGTGGACCTCGAGCTCTCCATCGAAGGAGCGGGGCCGGCGCAAGCACAGCAGACGATGCGCTGCGATCCCATCGACGCCGTGGCTCAGGTGGAGTTCACCGTCACGCCTCAGGCGGGCGCGGCCGAGCTCAAGGTGACTCTGCGTTGCTACTCCGGCGGCTACGAAGTGGGCCGGGGACGCCTCGAAGCCTCGCTCCCCTCGGGACAGCGGACCTCCGGTGGCGCGCTCGCCGTGCCCGACACGGTGCTCGAGCAGATCAACGAGGACGCCATCAAGACGGTGCAGACCCCGACCACGGACTAGCGGGACGAGGCGGACGCCTCCGCCTGTCCTACTGGAAGGTCTGGAGGAACTGCTCGACCTCTTCCCGCGCGAGGACCCCTACGCAGGTGTCGAGACACCGGTTGCAGATCAGGAGCTTGTTGGCTTCGTACATCCCCTCGACCTCGAAGACCGAGTTCCCGCAGAAGCTGCAGAGGTGATCTTCACGGTCCGGGACCGCCTGGTCGTCCCGGTGCTGGTGCACATAGGAGACGCACAAGTTGCAGATGTAGACCCGGTTCCCGCTCATCAAGCGGTCGACTTCGCTGTGGTGTCGTCCGCACACGGAGCATGCCTCCCGGCTGCTACGCAGGTTTCGCCCGGTGCGCGGCCGCTCCTTCGCCGCCTGGGAGAGGTCGATGATCTTCTCGTCCGCCTGGTTTCGCTCCTCGCCCATCGAGATGAGCTCGCGCAACCGATCGCTCTGCTCCGCAGACAGACCGCCCGTCTCTTCCTCCAGGTAACGGATCGCGTCCTCGTTGCCGTAGAACAGCAGTGCGATGGCGGAGCTGGCCTTCAGCTCGCGATGCTCGCTCTCGAGGAAGTCCGTCAGGAAGTCCTCGGCGGTGGGCGTGCCCTTCACGGCAAGGGCCAGGAGGAGATACGCCTGGTACTCCCGGAGCTGTGCCTTGCTGCCATCGAGGGCGGCGAGGTAGTCGGTGATGTCGTCAGTCCGGGGCTTGCTTGCCTGGGCCCGCCGCTTGAGCGACTCCTCGTCGACGTGGAACGCGTCGAGGACTGCTTCCTCGGGGATGTACTGGCTGAGCAGCAGGACCGTGCGGCCCAACTTGCGTCCGAAGTGCTCGCCGGGAGCCTCGAGCTGCCCGAGGACAAGCTCCACCCGATGACGGCGCGACAGCTCGTAGAGCTGCTCCCACATCTGGAATCGCAGCGAATCGGTCTTTACCGCTTCGACGATCTCGGCGAGGGAGCCGAAGGCGTTGATGCCCATCTCCTGGATCTGCTGGAGGAGCACATCGATCTTGCGCCGGGTCCGGCCTCGAGTGCCCTTGTAGTACTGCCGCCCTCCGTCGAAGGAGTCATCGGACTCGAACGCGCGCACCTCGAGGCGAAGCTGATCGAAGAGCCAGCCGAAGTCGCCTCGGATGTAGTGGGACTTCACGAGCTCGAC
This sequence comes from Deltaproteobacteria bacterium, assembly GCA_023954745.1. Lineage (GTDB taxonomy): Bacteria > Myxococcota_A > UBA796 > UBA9615 > UBA9615 > JAGSHC01. The sequence continues at coordinate 6,997 of JAGSHC010000114.1, forward strand.
GTAGGCGGGGAAGTAGTCGGGGGCTTGCCCGAGGATGCGCTCGAAGCGCTCCTCCGCCTGGCCGTACAGCCGCTGATCGAGATCGATGCATCCCAAGGAGAACCGGGCGAGCAGGTGTTCGGGGTCCGACGCGAGTGCGTACTCGCACGCCTCCCGGGCGCGGTCCCAGTTGCCCAACTCCAGCCACGCCAGAGCGATCTTGCTCCAGGCGAGCGAGCTCTCGGGCTCGTGCTTGAGGAACTCCCGGTAGTGCTGGATCGAATTCGTGTACCGCCCCATCGAGAAGTGGGTCAGGCCCAGGTAGTAGTGCGCCAGGGGCCCGTACTCGGCGTGCTGGCGGAGCCGGGTGAAGAACCGGCGCGCGTACTTGTACTGCCGCGTGTGCAGGAACAGCTCGCCGAGGTCTTTGTAGATGTTCCCGACAAAGGACTCGAAGGGCCGCAACCGCAGCGCCGTCACCAGGTGATAGATCGCCCGCTCCATGACGTCGTCGGCCCCGCGGAAGTCCCGCTCCCGCGCTTCGGCATAGAGTGCTCCGCCCAGGTTGTAGTGGGCTTGCCACAGGTCGGGGTCGAGCTCTGTGGCGCGGGTGAATGCGTCGATGGCGCGGCCGGTGTTGCCCCGCTGCTTGTGCAGATTCCCGAGGCCGACGTGAGCGAGGGCATCGGTGGGCTGGGCCTCGATGGCTTTGCCGTACCAGTGCTCCGCGCCGTCGAGATCCCCGAGGCCGTAGGCCGCGTTGGCGAGGATGTTGTACGCCCGCGCTCCGCCGCCGAAGCGGTCGACGACGTCCTTGGCGACATCGACCCCGCGGGTGAACCAGTCTTCACCCGCGCCGTAGTAATACCCCTTTTGGAAGTACGCCTCCGCCAGATCGAGCAGCACTTCGGGACCGCTGTTTCCACGGTCGCGTCGCTGTTCGAGGCGCTGGATTTTCCAGTCGTGCCGACTCTCTGGGGTCATGGCAGCCAGGCGTGCGCGAATGAGGGCCAATCCGCGAGAGGTGGACTCTAGCAGCGTGGGAGCCGAATGGGCGCGCCGGCTGGGGTCATGTGCGAAGAAGAAGTGGTAGCCTCCGCGCGGCCGCGAACGCGCCCCCGCGCACGTTCACCGAGGCCGGTCGGAGTTCAAACTGGGACACACGATGAGTCGACGCAGTCTGCCCGCCCTGGTCGGTCTCCTGACCGGGCTCCTCTGCGCAGGGAATGCCTCCGCGCAGGACGCCAAGTTCAACGCTCAACATGCGCGCTTCGACGCGACGGGTACCGGCCTCGCCGTCGTGGCTGGCCCCGACGTCCTGCCCGCGTGGCGGGGTGGTGCCGGCGTGCTCCTGCACGTGGCAGACAAGCCGTTCGCCCTCTACACGCGGCTCAACGGGAAGCGTGAGCTGACGGCGGTCGTGCAGCAGAGCAGCGTGGTGCTCGAGGTGCACGGTGGCTTCGGCTTCGGTGGCATTGCGGATCTCGGGATCGTGATCCCGGTCGCGCCCGTTCTGGTGTGGGGCGGTGGAGCCGATGGCCTCCCGGTCCCCGGCGGCGTCGATGGCGCGGCGATGGGCGACATCGCGCTCATCCCCAAGGTGCAGTTCCTCAACCCGAAGAAGACGAAGTACGTCGGTCTCGGCCTTCAGGTGCCCGTGAGCTTGCCCACCGGGCAAGGCACGCGATACCTCGGGGACGGAGGCGTCAACGTCGCCCTCGACATCCTCGCGGAGTTCCGTATCTGGAAGCTGCGCGTGCTCGGCAACATCTCACCAATCCACGTGCGCCCGAAGTTCGAGTACGGCGACATCACGCGGCAGTTCGGGATGGACTGGCGGGCGGGGCTCAGCTTCCAGGTCATGGACTCTCTGGCGCTGCGCGGCGAGGCCTGGGGCACCGTCAGCTACGTCGGCGACGCCAACAAGACGACGGGGGAGTGGTCGTTCAGCGTCTCGATGACCCCCGGCGAGATCGTGCAGATGGAGATCGGCGTGGGCTCGGGCCTCGGCGGATTCACCACGCCCGGGATTCGTGCGTTCGCGGGGGCTCGCTTCACGATCCCCGGCAAGGCAGATCCGGCAGAGGCCGTGGAGGAGGCACCCGCTCCGGTGGAGGCTGCCCCTGCTCCGGTGGAGGCTGCCCCTGCTCCGGTGGAGGAGCCTGTCGCCCCCGACGCTCCGGCTGAGGTCGCCCCTGAGGTTCCCGCCGAGGCGCCCGCGGTCGAGGAGGCCGTCGAGGCGTCTCAAGAGACGGCCACGGACGCTGTCGAGGCCGCGGAAGAGACCGGAGCCGAAGCCGTCGAAGAGACTGCGGCTGAGCCCGTCGAGGCTGCGGAAGAGACCGCAGCTGACGCTGTCGAGGCTGCGGAAGAGACTGCAGCTGACGCTGTCGAGGCTGCGGAAGAGACTGCAGACGACGCCGTGGAGGCGGTCGAGGAGACGGCGGACGAGGCGGTCGAAGAGACCACGGACGAGGCGGTCGAGGCTGCCGAGGAGGCCGCGGGCGACGCTGCCGAAGCCGTCGAAGAGACCGCGGACGACGCGGAGAAGGCGCCCGAAGAGGCCGTCGAGGACGCCACCGAGGCAGTCCCCCCCGCCGACGCTCCCGAATAGCGCCCCGCCGAGCGGCTCGTGTCTGACCCCAATCCCGACGTGCCGTCGTCCCGGCCGCTCGTCCCGCTCCTGGCGCTGTTTCTTCTCTCCGGCGGCACGGGACTTCTCTACGAAGTCCTCTGGATGCGTCGGCTGACGCTGGTCTTCGGGGCCACCCAGCTCGCCATCGCCACCGTGCTCTCGGCGTTCATGTTGGGTCTGGCCATCGGCGCCGCCATCGCCGGCCGCCTCGTCGACCGACGGCCCGATCTGCTCCGTACCTACGGGCTGCTCGAGCTGTTCATCGGGGGCTACGCCCTCGTCTTCCCGCTCCTGGTCAAAGGAGCCACCGCTGCCTACGCCGGCCTCTTCGAGGCTGAGAACGTGCACTTCTGGAGCAGTCAGCTGGCCCACCTCGTCCTCATGGGCGGGCTGCTCTTGCTCCCGACCGCGGCGATGGGCGCGACCTTCCCGATCCTGGTTCGCTTTGTCAGCGTGCGGATGTCCGGGATTGGCACCCGCGCGGGCTTGCTCTACGGAGCCAACACCCTCGGGGCGGTCCTCGGCACCTGGGCCACCGGCTTCATCCTGCTCCCGAGCCTCGGAGTCGTCGGAGCGGAGCGGCTGGCGGCCGTGGTCAACATCCTCATCGGCGTCGTCGCCGTCGTGTGGGGCACCTCCGTGGTCCGCCGCCAGGGCATGCCCCAGGTCACCGACGACCGCGCCGACGCCCGCGAAGAGGCAGCCCTGCTCGATATTGCGCCCGATCCAGACCGCGAGGACCCGGTCCGGGCCGCCCGCCTGGAGCGCTTGATTCCCGCGGTGATGGCGGTGAGTGGCGCGGCCACCATGGTGTACGAGGTGGCCTGGTCTCGGTTCTTGACGCTGATTCTCGGTAGCTCGGTCTACGCCTTCACCACGATGCTCGTGGCCTTCCTCGCGGGCACGGCTGCTGGGGCCTTGTTCGGCTCGGGGCGGGTCGATCGGCCCGGGACGCGGCCCGTGCGCTGGATCGCGGGGGCTCTGGGAGCAGCAGCCCTCGCCGCGTTCGGCACCAACCACCTCTTCCCGATGATGCCGTTTTGGTACGTGGACCTCTTCGCGGCGTTCGGCGGAGGCGGCGGCACGCTGTTCACCATCGCCGAGGCGGGCCTCGCGCTCCTGATCATGGCCCCGGCCACGTTCTGCATCGGTCTGCTCTTCCCCTTCGCGGCCAAGGTCGTGGCCACCTCACCGGGTGCCATCGCCCAGGACGTCGCGCGCCTGTACGTCTGGAACACCCTCGGCGCGGTGGTGGGTTCCCTTGCTGCGGGGTTCGTGCTGATTCCGTTCCTAGGCATTCAGAGCACGATTCGACTCGGGATCGGCCTGGACCTCTTGCTCGCCGCCGCAGTGGTGGCGTCCATCAGCCTCTCGAGCCGAGGTCGGAATCTGGCCATCGGCGGTCTCGCGGCGACGGCGCTGCTCGTCCTCACCGTCCGGCCGCCGTGGAACCCGCTGCTCATGAGTGCTGGCATGTACCAGTACGTGTCGGACCTCTCCGAATACAGCCACGAGGCGGTCCGCAACTTCGCGCTCTCGGACTTCGAGGTGCTCTTCTACGAGGAGGGCACGACGTCCGTGGTGACCGTGGCTCGGAGCATGAGCTCCGGAAACCTGTGGCTCGCCAACAACGGCAAGGTCGACGCGAGCACCAAGGACGACCTTCCGACCCAGGTTCTCCTGGGCCACCTTCCCTTCCTGTTCCGACCCGACGCCGACGAGGCTCTCGTCGTGGGCCTGGCCTCGGGGATCACAGCGGGGTCGGTGACCTTGAACCAGCAGCTCGAGCGCATTGACGTGCTCGAGATCGAAGCCGCCGTCATCGAGGCCTCACACCACTTCGACGAAGTGAACGGCCGCCCGCTGGACGATGAGCGGGTCAACTGCATTCCGAACGACGCGCGCAACCACCTCGTGTTGGTCGACGACCCCTACGACGTCATCATCAACGAGCCCAGCAACCCGTGGATCTCCGGGGTGAGCAACCTCTTCACCAAGGAGTTCCTGGAGCTGGGGAAGAGCAAGCTCACCGACGGTGGTGTGTTTGTGCAGTGGACCCAGATCTACGGGATGGGGGCCGAAGACCTGCGCTCCCTGCTCCAGACCTTCAGCTCCGTGTTCCCCCACGTGGTGCTGCTGTCCACGATCGAAGAGGCCGACATCATCCTGCTCGGGTCCGACGACCCCCTCGTGGCTCTCCCCGAAGATGTGGTGACGGTCCTCGGGGACGGTCCCGTGGCCGGTGATCTCGAGCGCATCGGCGTCCGTGACCCCTACGACCTGCTGACCTTTGTGCTCATGGGCCGGGAGACGGTGCTGGAGGTCGCGGGCGACACGCCGCTCAACACCGACGACAACGTCCGCATCGAGTTCAACGCCCCCCGGTACCTGCACCGCCGCACCAGCGACGCCAACTCCGAGCTGCTTCTGCTGGCGGCTACGGGGCCTGCTCCGCTGTATCGGAACGCGTTCGCCGACGACGAGGCGCACCGCGAGTTCCTCTTCAAGCTCGGTGAGGCATTTGAGAGAAGGGACATGTGGCTCAAGGCCGCCCTGTCGTACAAGGAGGCGTTGGAACTGGACCCGACAGACGCGGACGCCCGTGCGCGCCTGACGATGATCCAGCAGCTTCTCGGCGAGATTCTGGAGCAGGAGCCAGACGGTGAGTGAGATGACCCCAGCGACCCGGATCGTCCGACTCGTGCTCTTCGTGGGGCTGGTCGCGTGGATGAACTTCGGGCCCTTCTATCGCCAGGTCCTCGATGGGGACAACCAGCACATGCGCGAGTTCCGCATGTACGGCACCCGGGCGCGACGGACCTGCCAGGTGCACTTCGAGCAGAAGCAGAAGGACGCCTGGAAGCCAGTGTCCCGGTGGGAGATCGAGGGTTACTCCTTCCAAAAGTTCCCCGGGCGGGCCCGGCGCATGCTCGACAAGCCCAAGGACGCACTGGCCGCGGGGCGCAGGCTCTGCGGCGCTCTGGGCGAGGACTCAGAGCTTCGCTACCGGATGCGCTGCGGGCATGTGCGCGACGGCTGGGGTGAGTGGGATGTCAGCGAGGACCTCTGCGCGGGGGGGGGCCGATGAGCCGGCTGCTGGACCGCGTATTGGGATGGGAGGGCTCCACCCGCCAGATCGCCATCCTCCGTTTCGCCATGGGCCTCATCATCTGGGCGGAGTACGCCCAGAAGCACGCCGCGTTTCGCAACCACGCCCCGGGAGACCTGCTGTTCGGAGCGGTCCTGGTGACCGCCGCAGGGTGCATGGCCTTTGGCCTCTTTTCGCGCGTCGCGACCGCGGTGTCCGCCCTCTGCATGGTCTACGGATATCACTACCTCGGGGTGCACCTGGGGCAGAAGGAGCCCTTCGTGCACGCGCACACATACGTGTTGATGTGCACCGTGGTGTTCCTGGCGATGATGCCCACAGGGCGTTCTCTGTCGGTGGACCGCTGGTGGGCGCTGCGCCGTGAGGAGCGCGGCGGACCCGCACCGGTCCCCGAGTGGGCGCCGCTGTGGCCGCTGGCTCTCATCCGGCTGCAGCTCGCCCTCGTCTACTTCTGGGGGGCCATCGACAAGACGAACGTGGCGTTCCTGTCGGGCTCTCGGCTCCAGCAGATGTACTACTACTACTACGGGTCCCACGAAGGCGTGCGGCTGCCGTTCTTCGACGAGCTGATGACCTTGGGGGGCATCGCCACCGTCGTGCTGGAGTACGGCCTCGCCTTTGGTCTGTGGTTTGCGCCAGCGCGCAAGTGGCTGATTCCCGCCGGGATCATCTTCCACTTGATGATCTATCTGTCGTTTCCCGTCGGCACCTTCTCGGTGACGTCGTGCGTCCTCTACTTCGCGTTCTTCGCACCGGCGACCGTGCACGCGTGGTTTGGGCGCATGGCTCCCGCGGACACCTCCGTCTGATGGGACTGGCGTACCGCATCTTTGCGGTGCTGTGGACCGTCGCTGTCACCTACGACTTCGCTGTGCGCACCATGACGCGCGATACAGAGCCGCTCCTCGTCACATGCGCTGCAGTGCTCGTCCTCTTACGCCCGTCCTCGACGATTCGCCTCGTCGCGCTGTCCCTCGCGCAGCTCTGGTTTGCGTTGGACCAGGCTCCCGGGCGGACGATGGTCCACTGGTACTTCAACGCCCTGGTCCACCTGAGCATCGTCGGAGCCTGGCTTCACCTGGCGGTGAAGCAGCGCACCCTGGCCGTTGATGGGGGGGCGCTCTACGAAGCGTTTCGTGGGCCCGCGATGCTCATCGCCCTCACCGCCCTCACGCTGGCGGGGTTCAGCAAGCTCAACAGCTCCTACCTCGACCCGTCCTCGTCCTGCGCGACCGTGCTCTGGCTCATTCAGGTGGAGTATCTGCCCTGGCTTCCCTCGCAGGGGGTGTTTCGCCAGTTCCCCATCTGGGGGAGCATCGTCTGCGAGCTTCTCGGCCCGGGCTTGCTGGCGTTCCGACGCACCCGTCCCGCAGGCATCGCCCTCCTGGGAGGCTTCTTCTTCTTCATCGGCATCAACCCGGTGAACTGGTTGTATGAGTTCGCGGGTCCGACCTTGCTGTGTTCCCTGTTGGTGGTCGGGGAGCCGGCGTGGACGTCGGCGTGGCGCTGGCTGTCCGGGAGTCCGGTGGGGACTCTGGTCCGGGCGGCGGGTCCCTTCCGCAAGCCCTTGGTTCTGACCTTGCTTCTCGCTCTCGCCTGGCTCGCTGTCATGGGGGACCTGGCTGAGCACCGTCTGCTTCGGAGACAGCTGGCGCGGGTGAGCTGGGTCGTGGGGGAGCCTCTTCTGGTGGGGAGCCTCTTGCTCGCGGTGTTGCGCCAGCCGTGGTTCGAGCGCGCGCGCCTCGGGGCCCTCTTGGGCGCCGGACCTCGCTGGCTTCTCGCGGTCTTCGCCCTCTTTCTTGCGAGCGAGTCCCTGCCCTACGTCGGGATCAAGCACACGACGACCTTCACGATGGCGGGGAACACCCGCTTCGAGGATGGGTTCCGCAATCACCTCGTCCTCCCCGAGGTCCCTGACCTGTACTGGAATCGCGGGGTTCAGGTGGTCAACTCCAGCAACGACAGGTACCTGCAGAAGCAGGCGCGGCGTCGCACCGTCATGAACTTCCTCACCCTCGCGTCGCACCTGCACCGCAAGCCCGACAGTCAGGCGACGATTCGTCTTCGAGGCGAGGTCGAGACCATCGGAAGGGCAGGGGACGACCCTCGCTTCGCGGAGCCTCCCCCGCTGTGGCGATGGCTCAAGTACCCGCCGTCGTCCACGACGCCGGAGGTGGGTTGCTCCCACCGGCGCACCCTGGACAAGATCAGGAAGAAGAAGGCGAAGCGGAGGAACGCCGGATAGCTCCCACCCTCAGCCTACGCTCGGCAGCGCTCCGTGCCACGCCCGGACGACATCGTCGAGCTGATGCTCGGGAACCTGCGCCGTGAGTCCCCAGGCGTTGCCGACGAGGGCCGGGCACTCGATCCCGAGGTTGGCCAGAGCGTCGGTGGCGTGCCCCCACATGGGCGCTTGTTCAGCGATGCCTTCGCCGACGATGGTGGCGGTGCGCAGGTCCTCGTGCACCACGCAGTCGCCGGCCCGGGAGCGCCAGTAGTCAGCGATCAGCGCGCCGCCATCGGGTGTGTTCAGCGTGTCCACGACGAGCTCGACCCGTGCGGATGAACCGGTCTGGTGGCGTCGGGCGTCCTTCCAGCGCACGCCCTCCTGGCCGAGCCATGCGAAGAACTCCGACAGCGTCGTCGTCCCCGCGTCCACGGCGACCGGCAGGGCGGTCCGGTCGCCAGCCACAGCCACCGCGCGCCCAACGCCCGGATGAGGACGGTGAGTGATGACCGTGCCTCGTCCATCGGTGAAGGAAGCGCGCGCGTGCAGCGTGACGCCGTGGCGCCTCGCGTAGTCGATGGCCTCGGGGGCGAGCACCTTGGCGCCCCGGAGCCCCATTTCGAGGACTTCTCCGTGGGAGAGCGCGTCGATCTTGCGGGCCTCGGGCACCACGCGGGGGTCGGCGGTGTAGACGCCGTCGACGTCGGAGCAGATCCAGCACTCGGGGGCATCGAGGGCCGCGGCGAGCGAGATGGCGGTGGTGTCGGAGCCGCCCCGGCCCAGGGTGGTGACTTCCTTGTCGGTGCTGACTCCGGCGAACCCGCCCACGATGACGATGCGGCCTTTCTCGAGGGCCTCGTGCACGCGGATGGGGCGCACCTCGATGATGCGCGCCTGATTGTGGTCCGTCGTCGTGATGATCCCCGCCTGGGAGCCGGTCAGGGAGATGGCCTCGTGCCCGCAGTCACGGATGGCCATCGTCAGCAGCGCCATCGAAATGCGCTCGCCCGTCGACAGCAGCATGTCCAGCTCGCGCCGGTGCGGGTGGCCCGACACCTCGCTCGCCAGGCTCAAGAGGCCGTCGGTGGTCTTGCCCATGGCCGACACCACGACCACCGGGAGGTGACCTGCCTCGCGCAGGGCCGTCACCTTCGCGGCGACCTTGCGGAGGTGCTCCGGCGTAGCGACCGAGGAGCCGCCGAACTTGAGGACGATCACGGACATGGGTTCACCTGCCCCTATGTGACACGGGGAGCACGTCGATTCTTCCTGGCAGCGGGTGCCGCGCCGAGCGCTTAGAGGGTCGGGGGCGGGGGCGGCGGCGGAGGCGGCAGCGGCACATCACCCGCCGAGGCCGGCCCTGCAAGGGCAGCCATCAAGACGGAAGCGACGAAGAATGCTCCGAAGAGCCGAGCCAATTTGCGCATGTATTCCACCAACGTGCGGGGGAAAGTTAGTCGGGTTTCGCAAGTGACGCAAGGGTCGTCTCGGTGCGGCGGGCCTCACTCCAGCGTGAGGGAGTCAATCCAGAGGATGTTCTCTCCGCGGTCGGTCGAGCTGTAGCCGGTCACATCCTGGATCCACAGGTTCGTCAGGGCCTCGGAGCGGTAGCCATCTTCGCTGCCGCTGGACCGGTCCCGGAAGTCCCCGGGGGAGAACGTGAGGGCGCGCCAGCCCTCCTCGGGCCGCACTACATGGGTGGTGGTGGCGAAGCGCCGGCCGTCGGCGTCCACGAGGAAGAAGATGAGGTGGGCGGGAAATCCCACGGCGCGGATGGTGAGGCTCAGGCGGCCCTGCACCATGAGCCCCTTCTCGAAGCCCACCTGGGCGAGGTCGTCTTCCCGCGCCACCACGTAGGTTCGCCACGACGCCACCTCGTGCCGACCGTCTTCGTCCTCGAGCACCTCGTGGTTCAGGGAGCCCTTGTGGGCACGGGTCCGCGCGTGGAAGAGGCCGTCCGTCCCGTCCGTGAACGTGAACTCCACCGGCAGCGAGCGCACCCGCTTGCGGTCCTCTTCGATGGACTGAAGTCGGGAGCGAGCATCTTCGGACCAGCGGCTCGACGGCAACTCCTCGAGGAGCTGGGCGTAGGCGGCCTCGGCAGCGGCGACATCGGCGAGCCGCTCCCGAGCGAGGCCGAGGCGGAGCAGGGCTTCGGCCCTGAGGTGAGTGGGCACGTCGTCTCGCGCGAGGAGCGACTCGTACCGGGCGGCGGCTCCGGCGAGGTCGCCCATGCCGGACTCGAGGTAGAGGCCGTCAGCGATGACGTCCCGGGGGGACGGTGGCTCGTCGGCGCCCGCAGCTCCCGGGGCCAGGACGAACAGCGCGGCGCAGAGCAGCGCCGGGCGAAGCCTCACAGCCCGCCGACGAACTTGTACCCGACGCCATGCACCGTCTGGATGAAGCGGTTGGGAGGCTTGTCGGTGAGCTTGCGGCGCAGGTTGAGGATGTGGGTGTCCACGGTGCGCGTGCTCACGTCGGCGTCGTAGTTCCACACCTTGTCGAGCAGGACCTCGCGGCTCAGGACCTGGCCCCGGTGCTTCACGAGGAAGCGGAGGAGCTCCATCTCCTTGGCGGACAGCCGGGTGGCGACCCCGTTCACCTGGAGGTCGTAGGTCGTGAAGTTCACCGAGATGTCGGCCCAGGCGTAGGCGTCCTCCTCGGGCTCTTCCTTCTCGGCCCGGCGCAGCAGGGCGCGAACCCGGGCGTGCAGCTCGAGGAGAGAGAACGGCTTGGTGACGTAGTCGTCGCCGCCGACGTCGAAGCCGGTGAGCTTGTCGACCTCCTCACCCTTCGCGGTGAGGAAGAGGACCGGGCCGAAGTACCCGTCTTCGCGTAGGTTTCGGCACACGTCGTAGCCGTGCATTCCCGGGAGCATGATGTCGAGGAGGATGAGGTCGGGCTTCTCGGCGAGGCCCATCACGAGCCCCTCGTCCCCGGTAGCCGCTGCGAGCACGTCGTAGCCCTGGAGATGGAAGAAGTCCGTCAGGCTCTCTCGAATCTGACGCTCGTCTTCGACGATCAGGAGCTTCTTCTTCTGCTTGCTCATCGAATGCCCTCGGAACCCGTCAGCTCACCCACCGTGGAGATGGGGAGGATCATCGCGAAAGTCGAGCCTTCACCCAGCTTGCTCTGAACCTGCATGTGGCCGCCGTGGGCGGACACGATGTGGTGCACGATGCTGAGTCCAAGTCCCGCGCCTCGTACCTCTCGAGTCATGTGGTCACCGCCCCGATAAAACTTCTCGAAGAGGTGAGGGATGTCTCGCTCGTCAATGCCCGGACCGTGGTCTCGCACCCAGAGCGCGATGCTATCACGCTCCATACGGGCTCCCATCTCGACCTCTTTGTCCTCGCCGGAGTACTTCACGGCGTTGCTCATGAGGTTGATCAGGGCCTGGATGATGGCGTCGCGGTCAAACGCCGTGGGGGGCAGGTCGTCCGCCACGGTGCACGTCAGGTTGAAGCCTTCGCTGCGCACGTAGTCGCCGGTGATGCGCTCCACCTCGTAGACCATGTCTCCCATGTCTCCCATGCCGAAGCTGAACTTCTTTCGTCCCTCTTCGATGCGGGCAAAGTCGAGCACGTTGTTGATCAAGCGCGACAGGCGCTCCGACTCCGAGACGATGTTCCGGTAGTACTCCTCCTGTTTTGGACCGGCTGGAACGGCCCCCAGCGCGAGCATCTCGGCCATGATCCGGATGGTGGTGAGCGGCGTCCGCAGCTCGTGACTCACGTTGGAGACGAAGTCGGACTTGAGACGCGCGATCTCCATCTCTCGATTCACGGCGCGGCCGATGACCAGGATGCCGACGATGATGATGACCAGCAGGCCGGCGATCATGCCCAGGCGCACCACCCGCTGTTGCTTCCTCGATGGCCCCACCAACACGTCGTCGGAGCCCGAGACGACCAGTGAGTAGCCCGGGAGCCAGGGTTCGAGCGGCCGCACCACCCGGAAGTCCACCGGCCCAATCTCCGAGATGTCCGGTACCGAGCGCACCAGCGTGATCTGGAACTCGGGACGGGCCCGGGCTGCCGTGAGCAGCGCGGACTCGATCTCGCCTCGCAGCGCCTTTTCGTCGAGGTGCACCAGGATGCGTCGCGCCCCCTCGCCGCGGTCCCACCAGGCGCGGGCGAAGAGCAAGGTGCGGTCGTCGATGGTGGCGGTGTGTAACTGGAAGTGCCGGGGGCGGACGTCCGAGACCAACGAGTCCGTCGCCAGCGTCGGCAGCAAGCTCAGGACCATGGCCTGCTCTGCTTGCTTCTCGCTCAGGGCGCTCACCCGCTTGGCGACCGCCTCCAGATCCGGCCTGCGATCCCGGGGGAGAGCCTCACTCAGCCCCGAAGAGAGCATCGCCAGGGCCCGCCGAGCGAGGGCTGTCTCGCCGAAGCCGCCGTAGGTCCCGCGGCCGGGCTGCAGCCCATCGAGGAGCTCGATCAGCCGCTTCGCGGCCCTTTCGTCGTCGCCGAGTCCCTGCAGAGCGATGGCGCCCTGGAGGCGGGCGAGGGGAGCGACCGGGAAGTCGTGCAGGTCACGATCCGCAGCATGATCGGCCGCGAGGGTGTCGTAGGCCGCGAGGGCGTCGGCGTGTTTGCCTGCCTTCAGCAGACAGCGGGCCGCGGCGAGCCGAGCCACTCCTCGCCCACGTTGGCCGGGCATCGTGCTGATGGCCGCTGTGTAGGACGCCGCTGCCTCGATCCACTTGCCGTCCCGCTCGAGCTGCTCTCCCTCGCGGAGCAGCGGCCTCAGGTAGGCGCGGGCCGCGGACTCGCCGCCGATGCGATCGACGAGGGAGGTCGCGACTTCCTGGGGAAACCGGAGCTTGCCGCCGGCGTCGAGCACGAGCACGCCGGCGGCGAGGGGCTCGCTGTCACCGAGAAGGGTGGCGGCGGCATCGGGGTCGCTCGTCCAGGAGGGAGCGGCGGCGGTGGTCGCTTCGTCCATGCGCTCGACGGTGCGGCGCATGCGGTCGCCGAGATCGCGGAAGAGCGCGGCGGCCAGACCCTCGGCGCGGGTTCGCAGAGTCGCTCGATAGAGCTCGTCCTCCTGGAGGACCGCCTGCATGCCGTACCAGGCCAACACCAGTCCTGGCACGACCACGGAGAGAGCGAGCACACCTACGAGGCGACCGGAGGTGGAGCTGCGGCTGAAGAAGCGAC
>JAGSHC010000175.1 GCA_023954745.1 Deltaproteobacteria bacterium
GATGTCGTGGGTGACGCGGGTCTGGGCGACCACCGCGCCGGGGACGGCCTCGGGCAGCTCCACGGCTATCTCGACGTCGGTCAGCGGCGTGGACTGGCAGGCGAGGATGGTGCCGTCGTCCAGCTCGTCGGCGGTGAGCAGGTAGCCCGTCTCCGTCAGCTCCCGCACCGAGCCCTTCGTCACCCGGCACTTGCACGCGCCGCAGCCGCCGACGCGGCAGCTGTTGGGGAACTCGATCCCCTCGCGTAGCGCGGCCTGGAGGAGGGTCTCGCCCGTGGAGACTTCGATGTCCCGGCCCTCGATTCGGGCGGTGCGGGTGCGGGTCGGTTCGGAAAACAGCATCGACGGCTCCGGTTCTTGAACGCTCTCATCCTTGCGGGGCTCGACCGATCCGAAAAGGTCATTTCTTGACAGTCACCGGTCATTTGTCGACAGTGCCCAGGTGTCCGACGTCACCAGCGCCCTGGCCGTACCCTACGTGCGCCTCATCGCCGAGCAGCTTGCCCGCATGGACGTGCCCCTGGACCACTGGCTCGGCCTGAGCGGCCTCCGGCCGGAGCAGCTCGACGATGAGGGCTTCCTCCTGGACCTGCCCACCTTCCGCAGCCTGTCGCTGGACGCTCGCCGCCTGTCCGGGGAGCCCGCACTGGGGCTGCTGGTGGGAGAGCGCCTCGGCGTCCAGGCCCACGGGGCCCTGGGGTACGCGGCCATGAACAGCCGCAACATCCGGGAGGTCCTGGACCTCATCCAGCGCTACATCGGGCTGCGCATCGCGCTGCTGGCCCTGTCCGTGGAGATCGGTGGCGGCGAGGTGCGGCTGGTGCTGCAGGAGTTCCTCCCCCTGGGGGACATCCGCGCGCTCGTCCTCGAGGGGGCCATCTGCAGCATCAAGAGCCTGCTCCAGGACGTGTCCATGGGCGCCTGCCAGGTCCAGCGGGTGGTGTTCCCGTTCCCCGACCTGGGGCACGCGTCCCAGGCCGAGGCCCTACTGCGCTGCCGCGTCGAGTACGACCAGGGCTGGGCGGGCCTGACGCTGTCGCCCGAGGTCCTGGACCTGCCGCTGAAGATGTCCGACCCCCGGGCGTTTCGCCTGGCCGAGGAACTCTGCCAGCGAGAGGTGCTGGCGCTGGAGGAGTCCCGCAGCTGGGTGGCGCGGGTCCAGCGGGTGCTCCTCGACACTCGCGTGGGCTTCCCCTCGCTGGAGGAGACAGCGCGCCGGCTGCACGTGACGCCGCGGACGCTGCACCGGAGGCTGGTGGCGGAGGACAGCTCCTTCCGCATGGTGCTCGAGGACCTTCGCCGACGGAGCGCGGTCGATCAGCTCCGATTTGGCGACGCCAGCATCGAAGAGGTCGCCTACATCCTCGGCTACTCCGACCCCGCCAACTTCCGCCGCGCCTTCCGCCGCTGGACGGGGATGCCGCCGAGCCGGTACCGGGCGTCGCGCTGAGGGCTGCGGGCCGGGGGAGCGAGCCCCCGGTGCGGACGATGTTTGCAGGGCATGGCGATCTCGGTGACGAACTCCGGCGGGTCATCCCCCACCCGACGCGCGACCCCGGCGTCGCTCGCGTGGGGGCCCCCGGTCAGGAGGGCGATCTCCTCGTTGACTTCGGTGAGACCGCCCGGCCGTGAAGCAAGTCCTCCTCGAGCTAGTCGTTCAGCCCGGGAATGATGAGGGGGAGGGACGCCCCTTCACCCGTCGACTTGTCAGTCTTGGCGGCGGCGACCTCCAACGCCTCGGCGGCGGTCAGCGGATACGCGTGATCTGCGGCGGACTCCCGGTTGAGATCGGCCTGGGTCGAGAACGCCTGGTGGTAGCTGAGGCCGAAGTCCTTCTGGAGGTAGTCGGGCGACGCGCAAGCGGAGAAGAGCAGGCTCGCCGTGACGAGCAACAGGTAGGTGACGGTGGTCTTCATGGGGTCTCCGGGTTCATGTTCGGTGGGTAGAGCCGCGCCGCGAGGCGCAGGTTGTGTTCGGCGTCTTCGGGACTCACGACGGCGAGGAACGCTTGCCGCGCCTCCTGGATCCGACCGAGAGCCGCCAGGGCGAAGCCGAGGTTGTTTCGAGCCCGGTCGCTCGCGGGGTCGATCCGGGTCGCCTCTCTCAGCGCGGCCTCGGCCTCGACGTACCGCTTGGAGACCAACAGGGCGAAGCCGAGGTTGTTCAGCAGGTCCGCGTCCTCGGGGTTGCGCCGCGCCGCCCTCTCGAAGGCATCCGCCGCGGCGTCGGTCCGCTTCTGGTCGAGATAGAGGATGCCCAGCGCCGCGAGCGCCCCCGCGTGGCGGGGGTTGCTCTGCAGGACGCCGTCGAGCAGGGCCTCGGACTCCCCGTCGAGACCCTTGGCGAGCAGGGCCCGGGCCTGGACGACGGTGAGGTCTGACCCGGCCAGCCCCTCGTCCCGCGCCTTGCGGATGATCTTCAGGGCGGAGTCGGGCCGGTCGGTCCTGACCATCGCCTCCGCGAGATCGATCCGCACGTCCACGGGGTCGGCGGCGCGGGTCCAGCTTCCCGAGTCGGCCAGCGGCGGCGGGCCGTGCGCACAGGCGCTGGTCATGGTGAGGGCGACAAGAGCGAGCAGCGCGGTCTTCACAGCACACCTCCCTGGAGCATCGGAATCACGCGGTTGACGATGTTCACGATCGTCGGTCCCAACAGAACGATGAAGAGCGACGGCATGATGAGCAGGACCGTGACGATCGTGAGCTTCGGAGCGACCTTCGCGGCCCGCTCCTCGGCGGCGAGCATTCGCTTGTGGCGGGTCAGCTCGGCGTGAGCCCGCAGGGCGCGTCCGACACTCGTCCCGTAGCGCTCCGCCTGGATGAGCACGTTCACCAGGGAGGTCATCTCGGTCAGTCCGGTGCGATGGTCGAGCCGCCGCAACGCGTCCTGACGGGGTACGCCCGCCGTGATCTCGTGGTTGGCGCGCTGCAACTCGACCGCGAGCAGCGGGGCCGCCGGCTCGAGCTCGTCGGCAACCGTCTTCAGCGCGGCGTTCAGCCCGAGACCTGCCTCGACGCTGGTGACCAGCAGATCGAGGGCGTTGGGGAAGGGCTTGAGGAGTGCCTCCCGGCGGCGCAGCTTGAGGTTCGCGAGGTAGAGGGTGGGGCCGTAGTACCCCACTGCTGCGGTGATCAACGCCAGGGAGGCGCTGAGGAGCAGGGAGTACGTGGGCAGCGCGAGCCAGGTGAGAAGAGGCAGGCCGAGCACAAGCAGGACCCGGGCGGCGCTGTACAGCTCGACGGCCCGCTTCCCTTCGAAGCCCGCCTGGATGAGGCTCAGCCTGAGAGCCCCGCGCTCCTCGGCGGATCGGGGGTTGGCCAGGGAGCCGACCGCGGTCGTCAGCCTCCCGGCACCGCTCTCGGTGACGAAGAGATCGTCCGCCGGCGCATCGGTCGCCAGCGTCGTCTTCGGAGACAAGGCCGCCCGGAGGACGAGCATGAGGCCCAGGACCGCGACGAAGGCGGCGACGGCCATGACGAGGGGGTCCGTGAGCAGCATCTCAGACCTCCACCTGCGCGATGTTGCGCAGTGTGATCAGCCCAGTCGTGAACGCCACGGCGGAGGTTCCGAGCAGCCACAGGCCGAGGGGTTCGTTGATCAGGGGCAAGAGGTACGTGGGGCGCAACGCGATGAGCGCCGCCGACACGAAGAAGGGGAGGGAAGCGAGGACCCCGGCTGAGAGGCGGGCCTCGGCGGTCAGCGCCCGCACCTTGCTGTCGAAGACTGTGCGCGCCCGAACCGTGCTCGCGATGTTGTCGAGGAGCTCGACCAGGTTGCCACCCGTCTGGCGTTGCAGGAGCAGGCAGCTCACGACCAGCCGGAGATCGAAGTTCGAAGGGTTTCGCTCTGCGAGGTGGGTGAGCGCGGCCCGCAAGTCCTTGCCCAGGTGGTGCTCTTCGTAGACACGGCCGAACTCCTCACCGATGGGCTGTGGCATTTCGGAAGCGCAGGTGCGCAGGGCGTCGGATAGGGCGTGACCGGCCTTGAGCGTGCGCGCGGCCAAGTCGAGGGCGTCGGGGAGCTGCTCGGACAGCTGCCGGCTGCGTTGTCGGGCGCGGGAGCGCAAGACGAGCCAGGGGGTCGCACCCGCGACGACCGCGATGAGGCCGGTGGGCCCCACGGCGATCCAGCCCAGGGCTCCGGCCACCACCGCGATGAGGACCATGCGGAGGAGGAACCCTCGCACCGACCCAGTGTCTCCCGCTTCGAAGAGCAGGCCCTCGAGCCGGTACCCCGCTGGGCCCATCAACTCCACCAGCGGGTCGTGTCGGTCCTCCTTGAAGATGCGCCCCGGGGACATCCCCAGGGTGCCCAGGCGATGGGCGAGCAGCTCGCGCTTCGTCGCAGCCCGGGACCGGAGGGCGCCGTACAGCGTGCCCGCCGCCGCGAATGTGGCGAGGAACACCGTGGCCACGATCAGGAAGAGGGGGAGTCCGCTCATCTCATCCTCACACGTCTTCGCTCAGGCGCAGGAGGCGCGCCGGGATTGGGAGGCCGTACGCCTCCAGCTTCTTGGCGAACATGGGCCGGACGCCGGTGGCGCGGAACGTGCCGCGAACTCGACCGTCTCCGTCCACAGTCCTCTGCTCGAACACGAAGATGTCCTGCATGGTGATGATGTCGCCCTCCATGCCCGACACCTCGCTCACGGCGACGATCCTGCGGGTGCCGTCCGAGAGTCGGTCGAGCTGGATGACGAGGTCCAGCGCCCGGGCGATGGACTGGCGGGTCGTGACCTCGGAGAGGTTGGCGAAGCCCAGCCCCACCATTGTCTCCATCCGCGAGATCGCATCCCGGGTGCCGTTGGCGTGGATGGTGCCCAGGGACCCTTCGTGGCCGGTGTTCATTGCCTGGAGCATGTCGATGGCCTCGGCGCCGCGAATCTCGCCGACGATGATCCGGTCCGGCCGCATGCGCAGGGCATTGCGGACGAGGTCCCGGGCCGTGACCTCTCCCTCTCCCTCGAGGTTGGGCGGACGGGTCTCGAGGCGGGCCACATGGTCCTGCTGAAGCCTGAGTTCGGCAGCGTCCTCGATGGTGATCAGGCGTTCGCCGGCGGGCACGTAGCTCGAAAGAACGTTGAGCAGCGTGGTCTTTCCCGAGCCGGTGCCCCCGCTCACCACGATGTTCAGCTTCGCGGCGACGCAGCTCTTCAAGAGCTCGAGGACCTCCGCGGGCACCGACCCCAGCCGGACCAGGTCCTCGGCTTCGATGGGGTTGGCGCCGAACCGGCGGATCGAGACCAGGGGACCGTCCAGGGCCAGGGGCGGGATGATCGCGTTGAACCGGCTGCCGTCGGCCATGCGGGCGTCGACCAGCGGGTGGCTCTCGTCGACCCGACGGCCCACGGCGCTCACGATCCGGTCGATGATCCGCAGGAGGTGGCGTTCGTCGCGGAACCGGACATCGACCTTGACCAGTCGTCCCCCGCGCTCGATGAAGATGTTCTCCGCGCCGTTGATGAGGATGTCGGTGACGCCCGGCTCCCTCATGAGCCGCTCGATGGGTCCCAGGCCGAGCACCTCGTCGATGACGTCTTGGACGGCTGTAGCCCGGTCGCTGTCCGACAGGACCGTCGAGCGCTCCTCGAGCTTCTTGCCCAACGACCGCCGGAGCCTCCGCTCCAGCTCGTCACGAGGGGTGCGCCGCACGAGCTGCAAATCGAGCGTGTCGACGAGCTCTTCGTGTAGGTCGTAGACGATCTTCTCCAGCGCTGGGGACCGTCCTCCCGCCGAGGAGGTGGGGGTCCGAGGTGCGTCGCGGAGACGGTCGATCAGGCGCGTGCTCATGGTTCCTCCCGGGTGAGCTTCGACCGCAGCCACGAGGCCAGGGTCTTTCGGGCTCGCTTCGGCTCTTCGTATTCGCCGGCCAGCGCCTCGCCCAGACGCGCGATGTCGTCGACGATTCGCTGGTGGCCTTCGAGCTCGGAGAGCAGCAGGCCCTTCATGTCGCACTCGGCGCATGCCTTGAGGTCTTCCCGCACGTCCGCCACCACCGGGTGGGCCAGGTGTTCCTCGATCTGTGCCAGGGTCAGGCGCGGGTGCCGGCTCAGGATGTTGACGACCAGGCGGACGCTCTCTCGGTCCACCTGCAGTTGGTCGAAGAGCTTCAAGCGTCGGTTGGCGTCCCGGACAGCCGGGATGGTCGGTGTCGTCACGAGACTGATCACATCCGCTCGGAGGACCGCGGTCAGCGTCGCCTCCTCGAGGTGCGAGCCGCAGTCGATCAGGACGATGTCGTATGCCATGCGGGCTGCGTCGACCACGCGCGCCACGCTCTCGGGCTCCAGGAGTACGACGTCTCCGAGGTTGGATGGCTGGGGGAGCACCGCGACCTTGGAGTGGTGCTTGGACACGACCGAGTCGAGCAGGGCGCCGTCGATGTACTCGAACTGGAAGAGCTCGGCGAGCTGCTGCCCGGGGGGGAGGTCCAGGTATGCGGCGACGTCTCCGTTGGCCCCAGCGAGGTCGATCACGCAGACTCGGCTCCCGTGGGCGAGCTCTGCGGCCACGTTCACGGTCAGGAGCGTGGTGCCGCAGCCGCCCTTGCTGCCCACCAGCGCGATCACCTTGCCCGCCCAGCTCTGCTCGGGGGGCGGCAGGGGCACCGCCCGGAGCACGCTATCGGTGAGCAGAACCCCCGGCTGGGTTACCTGACGGTCCGGAGTGGGCGACTCTTCGACCGCCTCATCCGGCAAGTCCTGGAAGTCCCTGGCCTGAGAGCTGAGGTCTTCCACCTAGCGTTCCACGCCCACCGGGCCGGAGGGCTCCTCGTCGGAGCCGGACTTCGGGGGCTGGTGGTCCAGCCCAAGCATGAAGAACTCGAAGTCTCCGGGGTCGTTGTCGATGGTGTGGTACGGCACAGGGGGGACCTCGTCTGGCGCGAGGGGACGGACGAGCCGCGGGGTCACGAAGATGACCAGCTCCGTCTCCTCGCGGTCGTGCTCGACGCGTCGGAACAGCGCTCCGAGCAGCGGAATGTCACCGATGCCCGGGACCTTCGAGCGAGTCGAGGAGATGCGCTCATCGAGCATCCCGGACATCGCGAACGTCATCCCGCTGGCGAGGCGCAGCCGGGACTTCGACTTGCGCGTCGTCAGTCCCGGCACCGTGATGTCGGCGGTGCGAAGGGCGGTGGAGCGGTCGAGGTCACTGACCTCCACCGAGACCTGGATGTCCACGACGGTGTCGGCGAGCACGGTCGGCAGGAAGGTCACCTTGACCCCGTACTCCTTGAACTCGATGGTCGTCCGGTTCCCGAACTGGGCCACGGGGATCGGGACCTCTCCGCCGGCGAGGAACTCGGCCGTCTGGCCCGAGAGCGCCACCAGCGTGGGCCGCGCCAGAACCTTGCTCAGGTTGTGCTGTTCCAGCACTTGGAGCGACGCGAGCAGGTCGAAGCCGGCGGCCAACGTGCCGACGAGGTTGAACGTCTGGGCCAACCCGGCCGGGGCGGCCGAGCCGATCGTGACTCCGACCCCGTTGAACAGGGAGCCGCTGTCCCAAAACGCGTCTACGCCCAGGTCCCGGAGCCGCGAGCGGCTCACCTCGGCGAACACGACCTCGAGCTGGACCTGGTGGTCCCCCGACACCGTCATCAGATTGACGAACTCGGGGTCGTAGACCTGGACGATCGCGACGACCCTCTCCAGGGTCGGCAGGTCCGACACGACTCCGTCGACCACCAGGCGGTCCTCGATGTCGTCGATGCGCGGAGGCTCGACGTCCGCCCCGACCAGCTCCTGCACACGGCTCCGCAGCTCCCGGAGGTCGCGGACGACGCGCACCGTATGGCGGACCGGGACCTCGGCTTCATCGCGGAACCACACCCAGATGTCTGTCATGCCCGGCTCGACGCCGCGCACCTGGAACTGGCCCTCCTCGAGCAGGTTGACCTGCGCGACGGAGTCGTCGGAGACCAGCACGCGGTTGATCTTGCGCGTGCCCTGGTAGATGAAGGACTCGCCGGTCCCGACCTCGATGGCGGTGGTGTCGGCCTTGGCGGAGGGCGCAGCCTCGGGGGCACTGGACTCCTCGGCGACCGCTGGAGCGGCCTCCGAGGCGAGCCCGCCCCCCAGGACGAGGACCGACAGAAGGACTCTGAACAGACTCTCGGATCTCATGGCTCATTCCCTCCGGTCACTTGTTCTTTCGAGTCTCAGAGACCTTGCGACCGGACTCGTCGAACGTCTCGATCACGGTCTTGCCCCCCGTGATGACCTCGGTGGTCTCCAGCTTCGGCTCCGGCTTGCTCTTGGATGGAGTCCGACGGACTGCGCGGCGACGGGCCGCCCGCAGGCCGACCATCTCGTTCGTGCTCAGCGGCCCGCGGTCCGCCGTCGGCTCGAGGTCGATGTCGCTGCGCAGCGCGAGGTGCAGGTCGCCCCGGGCGCTGGCCAACGCGAGCTTCTCGGCCTGCTCGACGTCGACCTCGAGCGTCACGTAGTTGCGGTTCCGACGGCTCGCCGACCGCCGCCGACGCTCGGCATCGGAGCTGGTCGTGGGGCCGGAGAGGTCTCCCCCGACGGCGAGCACGATGACGTCTTGAAGGATCGTCTCGGTCACCCACTTCGCCTTCATGGCGTTGTCGTCGGGCCGAATCGTGACGATGGTGTCCACCCGGTACCCGGGCTGGAGGAAGCCGCCGACGCCCGACTGGCTGTCGGTCTCGATGGTCATCGCCCGCTTGCCCGGTGTCACCAGGACATTGAGGCCGACGCCATCTGCGGCGCTGGCCAGGCGCGCGTCCCGGATGATTTCTCCCGGAAGCACGCGCTCACGGGGAGTGCGCCCGACCACGGCCTCGATCGCGTCGAAGGTGTCCTCACCCGGGAGCAACTCTGGGGGGACCTCGATGACGTCGATGTGGCGCTCGAGAATCTCACCACCAATGGGGAGCTCCTCGAGCGCGACGACGACCTCGACGGTGGGGATGGGCTCACGGGCCTCCTGAAGCTCCACGTTGAACCGCTGGACCACGCCGAAGACGACGAACGCCACCAGACCGGCGAAGGCAAAGGCTGTGATGACGAAGAAGACCGAGCGGGAGCGGCCCCTTCGTCGTGCTTGGTCGACTGGAGTCTTCGTGTTCATCGCGTCAAACCCCCTGTGGGATCGAGAGGAGAGCTGGTCGGGAGATGGCCAGGACGGGGACGGCGGCCGCGACCGCCGGGGCGAACGGCGCGCCGTTCAGCGACTGCTTGCGGAGCTTCGCTACGGCGACCACGCCCAGGGTCAGGAGGCCGTGCAGCGCCGAGCCCACCAAGAGCAGACCGAGCACGCCCTGCCAGCCCATCAAGGCGCCGCACGCCGCGAAGAGCTTGACGTCGCCACCTCCGACCCAACCGCGGGTCCAGGGGAACAGCAGCGCGCCGAGACCCACCGCCGCTCCGAGGAGGGCGTGGCCGAAGCCATAGAGGCCACTCACTGCGGCTCCCGCAGCGAGGCCCGCGACCAGGCCGCAGAACACCAACTCGTTGGGGATGCGCCGGGTCCTGAGGTCCCAGACGGCGGCGGCGAGCGTGAGCGCAGCGAGCAAGGGGAGGGTGTTGGACATTGGAATCTCCTACTCCACCAGGGCGATCCAGGGCTCGATCAGCACGAACCCTTCCATCAGCGAGACATCGGCGTGGAGGCGGAGGTCGCCGCTGAGGTCGACGGTGCCCCCGATGACGATTCCGTAGAAGTCGTTCGTCCCATTGAGGTCCACGTCCGCTTCCGGGGCGATGAGGGACCCGTAGAAGTCGCTCGTGCCGTGCATCGACACGTCGTCCCCCGTGACGTAGAGCGTGAGGTCGTGGGGGTTGGCGCTCGAGTTGACGATCCCGGTACCACCGACGTTGACGTCTCCGTCGACCCAGATGTCGGTGGGTCCATCGACGATCAGCGAGGCGGAGCCGGTGATCCTCAGGCTCTCGAAGTAGTAGACGCCCCCGCTCAGGGTAAGCGTCTCATCGCTGCTGAGACGGATCCCCCCGGTGTGCCAGGGGTCACGACCGTTGGAGGTGAGCCCTATGGTCCCGTTGTCGTTCTCGGCCTGGGCGGCCGAGGGGTCGAGCTCCGGTACCTCGAACTTCGAGCCCAGGTAGCGCATCTCCCCGTGAATCTCGTGGGCGGCTCCGTGGGGGACGATTTCGCCGCCTCGCCCCACCACGGCGTCGCCGTGGACGGCGAGGTTGCCCGCCACGTCCAGCACGGCGTTTCCGCAGATGTTGCCCTCGGAGCCAGCGGACGAGCTGTCGTAGGGACCCTCGGCGGAGTCGTAGCTATCGGTCACGGCGTTGCCCGTGGCGTCGAAATCGGTGGCCGCGAGCACCGCGCAGGCGACCGGTGGAGGCATGCGGACGGCGGTGGCGCGGCCGGAGGCGGCGATGGTGTCGCGTCGGAAGGCAGGACCGGCGAACCAGGTGTCGATGCCGTCCATGTGGGCGAGCACGCTCACGGCGTTCACGATCCCGGCGTCGGTGCTTGGAGTGAAGCTCAAGGCGTCGTGGTCCCAGACGCCGGTCTCGACGTTGTCCGACTCGAGGGCAAAGGGGGCGCCGTGGACGACGTTGGCTGCCGCCATCACGACGGCGACGTGGTTGGCCTGGCCGAGGCCGGCGGTGGACGAGTCGAGCTGGAGGGCGCCGGCGTGCGCGGCGGCGTCAGAAACGGCCTGTAGCCTGGCCTGGAGCAAGCGGCCGTGCCCCAGATCGATGGCGATCGCGGCGACCCCGCAGAGCACCACCAAGATGAGCGCCGAGGGGATTGCGTACCCCCGGCTCATCCATCCCGCTCGCTGGGCGCGCCCCCGCACCCCGGGAGGGGTACGAGGGCGCGAGCCCGGACCGCGGGTGAGGCGAGCCGAGGCTCGCCCACCACTAGGGCGTCGCGGCATTGGTGACCTCGGTGCCGATGTTGGTGTACGCCGCGCTCAACGCGGTGCCCAGGGCGGTCAGCGCGACGATGGTCGCGATGGCCACCAAGCCGGCGATGAGGGCGTACTCGATGGCAGTCGTGCCCTCTTCGTCTCGGATCAGTGTGATGAGATGGTTCATGAGTCGTCTCCCCTATGTGCGGTGGGCCCCCCCGCCCACCTGGTGGCGCGCCCCCTCGGGCGCGCTGAAGCTTGGCTTGAGCCCGCTGGGAATCGCGGGCTCGAGCCTCGCTTCGCGCTACGGCGTCGACGCGTTGGTGACCTCGGTGCCGACGGTGGTGTAGAGCGTGCCGAGCGCGGTCCCGAGTGCGGTCAGCGCGACGATGGTCGCAATGGCGACGAGTCCAGCGATGAGGCCGTACTCGATGGCCGTGGTGCCGTCTTCGTCTCGGATCAGGGCGGTGAGGGTGTTCATGTCTCTTCTTCCTCCTCGGGCCGGGAGCGGGATGCTCCGTTTTCTTCCCGATCACCAGAACCCAACGCAACCTCCATGCCAACCCCCGGCTGTGGGCCCCAGAGGCCCACGGATTTCTCTCCTCAATGGCCTGCGTGTCGCCTCTCCTGAGCTTGTCGCTCCACCGCGCTCACGGGTGGGCCTCGCGCGCGTCACACGGTCCCTGGCGGCGGTCTGCTGGACCTCTGTGGGAGAAACCACACGAGCCTCCCACCGGATGTGCGTTGTGCCACAGACAGAGGCCGACACCTTCTGGTGGCCCGGGCCCGGGGCCCTGGAGTGACCGGGCTCGTTGGCTTTGCGGCTACCTGTTGGGCCCGGTTTCGGGGAACCCCCGGCTCGGTGAGGACCGCTTCTTGCACTACCCGGTTCGGGGGCAAGGAGGGTTCGTATGTCCAGGCGAGAAGACCAACGGGGAGCGGCGGCGCTTGAGTTCGCGCTCGGCCTGCCCGTGTTCCTGCTGCTCGTGTTCGCGATCATGGAGTATGGCTGGTTGATGTTCTCCCAACACAGCATCGAGGCTGCGGCCCGCGATGGCTGCCGAAGCGGAGCGGTGGTGGGCCCCCAGGAGAGCGCCCCGACGGATCCCTCGATCCAGCGGGCACACGCAGTGATCGATGCCGCGATCGGGGGCTCCTGTGACGGCGCAGGCTGCGAGGTGACGGTCAGCATCGAGGGAGACCGGCCGAACCAGGTGCTGGTGTGCGATGTCGCTCGGGACTACACGCCGCTCATCGGACTGCTCCCAACCCCCGCGAGGCTGACCGCCAACGCATCCGATTGGCTGGAGGTACAGCGATGAAGAACCGCAACAAGACCCGTCGCGCACACGCCCGGAACCGCCCGGACCGAGGGTCCGTCTCGATCGAGCTGGCCCTGGTGGTTCCGATCTTCCTGCTGCTCGTCACGGGGATCGTCGACTACGGCTGGTACCTGAGCCGCTCCTCGCGGGTGGTGGTGGCCGTGCGGGACGGCGCCCGCATCGGCGCGACCTACGTCGATGACGAGGTCGACACCCCCCCGGGCGCCGCCGACGCGCGAGTACGCGCCGCCCTCGATGACGCCGGGATCCCCTGCGGAGATGGGTGCTCGATCAGTGCGGTCGAAGGCTCCGTCGATGGTGTCCCGTCGTTGACCGTGTCCGCGATCATTCCCATCGAGCCCATCACCGGCCTGCTACCCATTCCCAACGAGATGACGGTTCAGTCGACGATGGCGCTCGAGATCCGAGACCCCGACGCGAGCTGACCGCCCGCTTCCGGGAGTGCGTGGCTCGGCCCTAGCTAGGTCCCACGGCCCCGTTCGCCGATCTCGCCCAGGCGGATGCCCCAATGCTTTGGGTGCTTCGGACGTAGTCATGGTCGTGGAGACACCCGGCGTCAGGATCCAGGCGCTGCGGGCTGCTCATGGGCGGGTACGCTGGGGAGGCCCCGTACCGACATGCGCAGCCAGTCGAGGCCGTGGCGGTGAGAGCCCGGGAGACCGTGCGCGACGTAGTGCAGCAGTAGGTCCTCGAGCTCGACAGCGCGGGCCTCGAGTCCGCGCTCCGTGCGCAGGGGCTCGACGGCCGAGATCGACCGGCGAATAGACGGGCGAGCCCGGAACCAGCTCGTGCGTCCCAGCACCAGCTCCACCAGAGCTGAGCCGGCGATCCGCAAGCGCACCGTGGGTTCGGTGGCCGCGTCGTAGGCGACGGGCGTGGAGCCGAAATCGATGCTGAAGCCCAGGGGCTCGCCCGGGAGCACGACGTCCACGCGATAGGCGACAGCGAGCTCGCGGTACCGCATGACCAAGTCATCGCCCGAGACCAGGGCCTGCTCGACAAACTTCCGCAGCCCCTGTCTCAACAGCCCGGACACCAGCTCGACTATCGCTGCTCGTCCGAAGCCGGTCCGGTCTAAGTCGATCAGTGCGGGGACCGGCGCGGTGGAGTCGTGGGCGATGCGCCAACCATCCTGCTCGAGGGTCCGCACGAAGGGAGACGAGGCCCTCTCGATCGCGAGCTGCTCGTCTGCCCGCTTATCGATCACCAGCGCGTCACCCGGATCGAGCAGCTCACAGCGCAGGGAGGGGGCGAGCCGTGCGAGGTCGGCGGCGAAGCGCTGCCTGGACACGGGGAAGACGTGTGGGTTCAGCCAGTCGTGCGGTTCGGCGAAGCGGAAGCCCGCTGAGGCGGGGACCACACAGCCGGCGCCGACGGCCAGGGCGCAGCCCAGGTTGGCCGCGTGGCTCGTCCCCAGATCCTGGCGACGGTTCTCGAAGAAGCCGAAGTGCTGGCTCGCGTACATCGCCAGGTGCAAGTCCGGGACTGGACGTTCGGCGGCTAGGCGCGTCAGGGTCTGGGGCGTCAGCAGGGCATCGACCTGCTGCAGCACCGAGGCCTCGCCGTCGGAGATCAGCAGCGCGTGCTCGAGCACGTTGGGGTTGGCACTGGGCAGGGGCAGCAGCTCTAGGTCGCTCAGTCGCACCGCCTCAAAGGGCGTCAGCGGTCGCACGTCCGCGAAGCCTAGTAGCTGCAGCGCCGTGAGTACGAATGGATCGTCGGGACAGAAGATCGGCAGGGCGCGGTCGAGGGCGGCCAGGCTTGGCAGGTCGAGGTGGTCCAGGTGCCTGTGCGAGATGAAGACGGCGTGGAGCGCGGGCAGCGCCTCGAGGTCGACCTCCCTGCGTGGACAGGAAACCACCGTGCCCTCCTCGAAGGGATCGAAGAAGACCGGGTCCGTCAGCAGGTTGCCCGCGCCTGTCTCAATCAGGCAGGTCGCGTGACCGATCAACGTGATACGCACGCGACAACCTTACGGACTCCAGGGGCGGTGGGCCACGAATCGGGCAGACTCACGAAGAGCACCCATCTGAGCTCCGTCCGACCACGTCGTGTGTGGGACCTGTCTGCCGTGGAGGGCGGGCCCCGAAACCCCACCCTGGCAACCGCTCCGTTCCCCGGTGGGCCGGTCC
>JAGSHC010000074.1 GCA_023954745.1 Deltaproteobacteria bacterium
CGAGCTCGTCCTCGAGCAGCCAGTCTGCCCCCTTCACGCGCTGGGCCGCGGTCTCCACCGAGATGACGACGTCGCCGAGCTGGGCCCCCTCCTCGAGAGGAAACGAGAGTACGTCCGTCGGCGTGTCGCTCCCCCGCCACCGGGCGTTCAAGGGCTGGATGAGGCCGTCGTCGCAGAGCAGGAGGGAGAGCTCGCGGGGAGCGTCCCAGTTCTCCGCGTCGGGGTGGGCAAGGAGGGTGAGCAAGGCGCGGGCGGTGCGCTCCAACCCCGGGCCCGCTGCCTCCGCTTCGCCCCCAAACCGCGCGCCTTCGAAGCGCCAGTCCACGACGTGCTCAGTCACTGGCCTCGTCCTTGCCGCCTCCAGCCGGTTTCGTCTCCAGCGTCTGCGCGCTCTGCAAGCCGGCGGGCTCCACGGGAAGGAGGCCCTTCTTCGTGGGAGAAGGACTGGCCGGTCCCACCGAGAGTCCCCTGGGCACCTTCTTTGGTGCCGCGTCCAGTCCCCTCGGCTCCTTCTTGGGAGCAGCGTCCAGCCCCTTCGGCTCCTTCTTGGGAGCAGCGTCCAGCCCCTTCGGCTCCTTGCCCGAGCCATTCGCCGCGCGGCTCCTGGTCTTCTTCGCCTTCTCCTCGAACCCGGCGAGGTCGGCGGGCGCCAGAGCCATTGCGTTGTCGGGGTTCGGAGTCAGAGGTGGCAACTCGAGGGTGATGGAGGAGGCTGGTAGCCCCCTGCCCTTCGCCGACTTGCCGGCCTGCGGGGTCGGGTACTCGATGCGGTGGTGGTGCATGCCCATGAGCACCTTGACGAAGGTCTCACTGGCGATGTGGAGGTCGCGCAAGGTCAGGGGACACTCGTCGAGCTGCCCATCGACGACGCACTTGTTGACGATCTTCTCCACCCGCGCGGTGATCGCGCCTTGCGTGTGGGTCTTCAGAGACCGCGTCGCCGCCTCGACCCCGTCGGCGAGCATCATCAGGGCCGCTTCCTTGGTCTGGGGCTTTGGCCCGGGGTAGCGGTAGTCGGAGTCCGAGATGACCTCCCCCTTGTCGGGGTCGGCCTGCTGAACAGCCTTGTTGTAGAAGAAGCCCACCAGGCTCGTGCCGTGGTGCTGGGGGATCATGTCGATGATTGGCTCGGGCAGCTTGTGGCGCCGCCCGAGCTCGATCCCTTCCTTCACGTGGCTGACGATGACCAGCGCGGACATCGAGGGGCTCAGCCGGTCGTGGATGTTCTCCTGGTCCCGCTGGTTCTCGATGAAGTACTGCGGCTTGAGCGACTTTCCGATGTCGTGGAAGTACGCGCCCACCCGGACCAACAGGCTGTTGGCGCCGACGGCTTCGGCCGCGGACTCCGCTAGGGAGCCCACCATCATCGAGTGGTGGTAGGTGCCCGGCGCCTTGACGATCATCTCCCGCATCAGCGGATGGTTGAGACTGCTCAGCTCGAGGAGCTTGCTGTCCGTCACGAACCCGAGGGTCTCGAAGAGCGGGGCGAGCCCCACCGCCAACACACCGGCGATGACCCCGCCCGCCAGAGCGAACACGATATGCACCAGAGGAGTCGTCAGGTCCGTCACCTGGCTCGACTGTCCTCCTTGGGTCCCAGCCAGATCGACGAAGTCGATCGCCACGACGATGGCGACGTTCACCAGGGCCGCAATGAGGCCCGCGCGAATGAGACGCCCGCGCTCGTGGGCCGCCCCCAACCCCGCGATCGCTGCCAGCGCCGAGGTCACATAGAAGATCGCGAGGAAGAGGGACGAGTCCATCACCGCTGCGCAGCACAGACCAGCGACCACGCTCCAGGTCGCTGCGCTCACGGAGTTCAGGAGGGTGCGGAGCAGGATCCCGCCCACCGCGATCGGCAGCACGAAGCCCCACGCCGAGGGCGGAATCGGCGTCCCCGACTCCACCGGCCCGCGGGATAGGGAGGCGAGGAGCGCGCTGATCGCGACGACGAACAGGAGCAAGCCGGACATGGCCAGCAGATCGTTGAACCTCCGCCGGAAACCAATGAGGAACCGCTCCGCGAACCGAACGAACATGGCGAGGAGAATCGACAGGAAGAGGGTCAGGGAGAGGTGGTGCAAGAGGGGGCGGTACCCCACCGCGCCGGCGTTCATCTGATCGATGACCTTGAGGGCCCAGGGCCCCACCGGCTCTCCGCTTCGCACGATGACCTGGCCGCGCCGGTAGTTGGTGGTGATGGGGGCCACGGCGGAGGCCGCGAGCTCACGGCGCACCTCGGTCTCCGACGCGTTGAAGCGAAGGTTCGGCTCGGTCAGGGCCCGGGCGATGTTGACGACCGTGTCGAGCAGGTGCGGGGGGCGATCGGAGAAGTCCGCCGCTGCCGTGCGACTGATGGTGTCTCGGGCCTCCGTCAGATCCACCACGGAGCGGAAGTCGTCCAGAACGAACTCCGTCCGTGAGCTGCCCTCGATGCGCTGCACCGTGATCGCGCCCGAGGTCGGCAGCCGATCGCTCTCGAGCACGATGTAGTCGCTCATCGCGACGCGGACGAGCTCCTTGATGTCGCGTTGGACTGCGGCGGAGTACCCATCGGCGCTCAGGTTCGCGGCGTCGACCTCGCGAAGCTGCACCCCCATCGTGTCCTGAAAGGCCGCCTGGGCACGCTCCAGGGCCACGGGATCGGGTCCAACGGCCTCTGCCGGGACGTCCGCGGCTCCCTCCTCAGGTGCCTCGCCCTCTCCTTCCTCGGCCGCGGCGTCGCTGTCCCCAGGCTCGGGGTCACCCTCCCCCGGGTCGCCGGCCTCGGAGGCGGTGGCATCTTCGCCCTGCACGGGCGGCGGCGGGGTGCCCTGCTCGGCGAGGAAGCCGCGCACGTCCGCGAAGGCGCGATCGACACGCTGGAGCATGTTCCTCGAGAGCAGCACGTCGTACTCGAAGAGGACGGGGGTCCCCTCGCGAGCCTGCTCCTGCTTCCGCTGCGTCAGGTCTGCATCGACGACGTCGAAGTCGGTCTGCGCCCGCACGTCGCCCGGCGCGATGTCTCCGAGCTCGAGTCCTGCCGTGCCCGCGCGCGGGGTCCAGTCAACCAGGAACGCAGCCACTGCCGCCGCCGTGGCGACGGCCAGGAGCAGCCGCGTGAGAGTGGGGCGCTCGGTGACGAGGGCCAGCCTCCGACGCGCCGACCCGTTTCCTCGACGCCGGTCGTTCTTACGCGCCATCGCCAGCCCGGTGGCGCGCTGCGTGGGCGGCATCGTCGTTCTCATAGGCCTCGATGATCCGCTGCACCAGGGGGTGCCTGACCACGTCGGTCCGGTCAAAGGCCACGAAGGGGATCTCGTCGATGCCGCGGAGGATGCGACGGACGGCAAGCAGCCCGCTCCCCTGCCCCGAAGGCAGGTCGATCTGGGTGTGGTCGCCGGTCACCACGGCGCGGCTCCCCATGCCGATGCGGGTCAGGAACATCTTCATCTGCTCCTTGGTGGTGTTCTGTGCCTCATCGAGGATGATGAACGCTCGCTCGAGCGTACGCCCACGCATGAACGCCAGGGGAGCGATCTCGATGGTCCCCTGCTCGAAGTAGCGGCCGAGTCGTCCCGGGTCGAGCATGTCGTTGAGGGCGTCGTAGAGCGGCCGCAGGTACGGGTCGATCTTCTCGGCGAGATCCCCTGGGAGGAAGCCGAGCTTCTCACCCGCCTCCACCGCCGGCCGCGTGAGGATGATCTTGCGGACGTCGCCGCGAGTCAGCATCGCCACAGCCATCGCCACAGCCAGATAGGTCTTTCCGGTCCCTGCGGGGCCGATTCCGAAGACGACGTCGTGGTTCCGAATCGCGTCGACGTAGCGCTTCTGGTTCGGGGAGCGGGGCGTGATGGACTTGCGTCGGCTCGTGACGAGGATGACGTCGGCCAGCCACTTGCGAATCTCCGGGCGCTCGCCCTTCGCAAAGAGCTTCGCCGCTTGACCGATCTCCGTCTGCTCGAGCATGCGGCCTTCGGACGCCAGCTCCTGCAGCTGACCCAACAACTCCAGGGCTGCGCTGCGGGCCTCCTCGGGTCCATGCACCGTCAGCACATTGCCCCGGACCCCAATGCGCACCCCAAGGGCTTGTTCGATGGTCTCCAAGCGGCGCTGTCCTCGGCCCGCGAGCTCGCGAGCAAGGTTGTTGTCGGCCAACTCCACCCGGGTGCTGAGGGCCTCGGCAGGGACGCCGTTCGAGTCTGAGGATGTGGGTGCGATGAGGGACTCCGGGTACGCATGAGGCGCGCACAGACGCTTCGGAGACTACACCACGAGGGTGCCGTCAAACCTCAACGCTGGACCAGCACCAGCACGATCGCAAAGCCCGCATCACTGTCTGGCACCTCAACAACCCCGACACCCACCTCGGCAAATCGCGGGTCGACGACATGCTCTCGGCCCGCCACCGCGCCTGGATCGCGAACCACCAGCACCTCGACCCCCACCGAGGTGCTGTCAGGGACGACCTCCCGGGTCCTCTCCACGAGCTTCGCGCGCTCCTCCGCGGGCATCTGGGCCACTCCGCGGCGGGCAACCTCCTCTGCGGCTGCCTCGGCGATGGAGTGCAGGGGCTCGCGGGCGTACAGGTCGCCGAGATCGGCGTCGCTCCGCGCCCTTCGGATGTGTTCCTGCACCACCGTGCGCCACGTCGCGTCGGGCCCGCCAACCTCGGCCCGAAGCAACGTGAGACCCACCGACCAGTGTGGGCCGTGGGAGACCACGGCGACCCCCAGGCCGTAGTGCGCCACCCCGGCCCGAAGGATCAGGTCCCGCGCGCTGGGTTCGGCGAGGAGGAGAGCCCAGCCAGTGATTGGGTCCTGGGCAACGACCACCACCTCCTCCGCCGCCAGGGGCGTGACCCCCGCCTCGAGCAGCCTGGCGTGGGGAGGCCTCAGCTCCCCCGTGCCCTGCACCTCCGCGAGGGAGCGCTCCCGCGCGACCCGCGTCGCCGCGACGTGGACCTCGAGTTTCGGCTGCTTCGCGGCCCGGCGCCGCCCTTTGAGGATCTTTCGGAGGTGCTTCTCGACGGCCTCCGCGTCCCGCGTGAAGGGGACGCGGTCCGGGGGCTCCGACGCCCCGATCATCCAGTCGAGGCCTCCCCCGACGGTCATGACCTCTTCGCTGGAGCCAAGGCCGGCGGGGCCCAGCCCCAAGGTGTCTCCACCATCCGAGGGACCCGACGTCTCCCCACTCCCGCCTTCCGCCGTCCAGAGAGCGAGCAGCCGTGCCTGGCCCTCGAGATCACCCTCGAGTTCGAACAGCCAGGTTCCCGCAATGAGCTGCCTCTCCTCGTCCCGAAGGAAGGCGCCCTGCCGCCCCGCGGGAAGAAGCTCGCGACGACCGACCTGACCCAGCGGGTTGGTCACGATGACGCGCGCTGCAGAGATGCTCGGAGCGAGCTGGACGACCTTGCCTTCGAAGGCGGCGTTGCGTTCGAGGAGAAGGAACGTCGCGGCGACCCGGTCTCCCGAGCGAGCCCAACCCACCCCGGCGTGACGGGTACGGGCCCAGTCGACGCCCGCCCCCGCGATGAGCATGGTCAACGCGGAGTCGGGCGGGATCGCGCCGGCCACCACCGTGATCGGATGGCTGTGCACGTCGCGGACCCCGGCGTCCCACAACGCCTGGCGGTGGACCAGCGGGCTCGCGGTGCCGTCAAGGGCCGCCATCGAGTAGGCGCGAGCCGCTTCGTGGGCCGATCGGTCGAGGGTGACGAGGTTGCCTGAGGCCGCCGCCGCCTCCGAAAGAACCCGTTGAAGGCGGGCGTCCATCTCGTCGGGAAACGCCGTCTGGGGCATCAGCCAGAACAGGAAGAGGAGGAGCGACGTCGCTTGCTTGACCCGGTACCCCATTCGACTACGATCCCGCCAATCTGGTGGGGAGGCCTCTGCCTCGCCCCGCTCTTGCCCCTGAACCATGCGTCCCCCACCCCAGCCCGGGGGCCAGAGGAGCTATCCGATGATCATCGGCGTCCCCACGGAGATCAAGCCCCAGGAGTCCCGCGTCGGGCTCGTCCCCTCTGGCGTGAAGGCGCTGGTGGATCGGGGGCACACCGTCAACGTGCAGAAGGGTGCGGGCCTTGGTGCTGGCGTCACCGACGAGGAGTACGTGCGGCAGGGCGCCCACATCCTCCCCGACGCTGCGGCGGTCTGGGGTGCGGCCGACATGATCGTCAAGGTCAAGGAACCAGTCTCCAACGACGTGGGCGACGAGTTCTCGCTGATGCGCGAAGGCTTGATCCTCTACACCTACCTGCACCTCGCCCCGGACCCGGAGCAGACGGCGCGTCTCCTGGAGCGCAAGGTCATCGGCATTGCGTACGAGACCATCGTGGGACCCGACGGAGACCTGCCGCTTCTGGTGCCGATGAGCGAGGTAGCCGGCCGCATGTCGATTCAGGCGGGCGCATCCGCCTTGGAGAAGCCCCACGGAGGTCGGGGTGTGCTGCTCGGCGGCGTGCCCGGTGTCGAGGCGGGCGTGGTGGTCATCATCGGCGCGGGCATCGTGGGGCGAAACGCCGCAAAGATGGCCATCGGCCTCGGCGCGGAGGTGTGGCTGCTCGACGTGAACCTGAACACCCTGCGGATGTGCGACGACATCTGGGGCTCGCGGATCAAGACGCTCTACAGCAACCACCTCAACATCGAGAAGGCGCTGCGCCGGGCGGACCTGCTCGTGGGCGCCGTGCTCATCCCGGGGGCAAAGGCGCCACACCTCGTGACCCGCGACATGCTCTCGGTCATGAAGGAGGGCTCGGTCATCGTGGACGTCGCCGTCGACCAGGGTGGGTGCATCGAGACCACTCACGCCACGACTCACGCCGACCCCACCTACGTGGTTGACGGCATCGTGCACTACGGCGTCGCCAACATGCCTGGCGCCGTCGCGCGCACGAGCACGTTCGCCCTCACGAACGCCACGCTGAAGTACCTGCTCCGCCTCGCCGATCTCGGCGTGGAGGAAGCGGTGCGCACGACCCCCGGGCTTCGGCCAGGAGTGAACGTCTACAAGGGTGATGTGACCTACAAGGCGGTGGCCGACGCCCTCGACCTGCCCTTCACCGAGCTGCCCTTCTAGACGGCTCCCGGGCACATCGGTCAGGGCGCCGCCGGCACGAGGTGGCCTCAGCCGTTCCGTGTGGAGCCCTTGAACCGATAGAGCTTGTTGGCGGCGGTGAACACCGCGGAACTCACGTTGCGGTTGCGCGCCAGGCTCTTGAGGTCGGAGACATGCAGGCTGTTAATCAGCCGCATCGCCACCGGAACCGGCGTCTTGGGGTTGCTGCACAGGGCCACCTTGACCGGGTACATGCGCAGGTTCTCCTTCACCCGCGCAAGCTCGCGAATGACGTCCTCGGCCACGGCCCGGTTCGAGGCGATGGCCACGACCTCGTTGTCCGTGAGCCTTCCCGACTTCACGACGGCGCAAGCGACCACCTTGTTCGTGTCGCGGATGAGCACCTCACGCACTGCCTTGTTGCCTTTGTAGGCGAGCTTGATCTTGTCGCCCATCTTCATGGCGCTGATGACCTTCTTGATGTCCCCCTTCATCTCGTCCGAGGTGTGGGAGTCGTCCTGCTTGGTCAGGTAGGGGTCGAAGTCGTCCGCTTCCTCTTCGAAGCCGAACGCAAACTCCGAGTCCCCCAGGGACGTCAGCCCCGTCAGGTCCAATGTGAGGGTCGCCTCCACCCTCGGCGCTGCATTGGCCTGGGGTGCCGGGGCCCCCGCCGCGGTGACCGGAGCCGAGAGGATGGGCGGGCCAGCCACGTCGACGCCGTCGGGCGGCGCGAGGTACTCCGGCTTCATGGTGATGCCCCAATCCGCGAGCAGATCAGCCAGTGGGTTTTGGAGCCCCGCGGGCGCCTCGTATGGGTCCTCGGGCAGCGGCGGCACGTAGAACTCGCCGGGCACGAAGTCCGGCGGGAGCGACACCCGGAACGGCGCGGGGGCTTGGCCCGATGCAGGGCCTGCCGGTATGGCCGGGGCCTTCGCTGCTGCGGGGGCCGGCGAGGGCTGCGGTGCGGTCTCCGCCAGCTCCGCCTCACGCTTGGACTTGCGGGCCGCCTCCGACGCCGCCAGCTCTTCGGGCGTGGGCTCGTCGAGGTTGATGCCGTGCAGTCGCAGGAACGTCACGACCCGCTCGAGGGTCGAGGCGAGCGAGTGGGGGTTGCGCTGGAGGAACCGCAGGATCTGCGGCGTGATGATCAGCCGCTCCTGGTTTTGACTGATCATCTCGGCGACGCGGTCAGTGCCGTTCTCAGCCAGGAAACACATCGTCTTGTCGTTGACCTGGCGCATCAGCACGATGCGCTCCATGAGTTCCTCATCCTGGGTGCGCTTGTACGCCAGGAACTCGAGGACCTTCCCGTGGGTCTTCATGTTCAGCAGACCCGACAGGATCCTGGGCGGCATCGACACCAGCGACTTCTCGGCCGCCGCGGCCACCTCGGGGTCGTCGTCCCCCACCAGCACGTACTGCATCGCCAACAGGGTCTTCGGCGGCGTCGGGAGGATCCCGCGGGCGACGGCCATGCGCGCCCGCTGGCCGGCACCTGGCGCGATGTGCTTCCGCAACGCAGGCGGAATCTCGAGGCGGGTACAGATGGTGTCGAACTCAGACTCGGTCATGACGCGATCCTAGCCCGGATCGGCTCACGAACCAGAGCCTGACTGGCGGAGCCGGCCTACTGGCCTCGAGAGAAGAGCAGCTGAAGCCCGTCGAGGGTGAGGTCGTCGCAGACCTCCTCGATGGTCGTGCTGGCCTCGGCGAGCACGCTGGCGAGCCCACCCGTCGCCAACACCCGAGCTTCGCTGCCCAGCTCGGCGCGGATGCGCTCCACCATTCCATCCACCAGCGAGACGTATCCGTAGAAGAGGCCGGACTGCATGCTGTGCACGGTGTTCTTGCCGATGACCTTGCGTGGCCGCTCCACCTCGACCCGGGGCAGCTTGCTCGTCCGGGAGAAGAGAGCCTCTGCGGAGATCTGGTATCCGGGCGCGATCACTCCCCCGAGGTACTGACCCTTCGCTGAGATGCAGTCGAAGGTCGTGGCGGTGCCGAAGTCGACCACGATGCACGAGCCGCCCACCCGCTCGAAGGCCGCGACGGCGTTGACGATGCGGTCCGCTCCGACCTCCCGGGGGTTGTCCGCGAGGATCGGCATCCCGGTCCGGATGCCCGGCCCCACGACCAGCGGCTCGACGTCGAAGAAGTCCCGGCACGTGGCCAGCAGGTTGCGCAAGGTGTCCGGGACCACGCACGAGACGATGGCGCCCGTGACCGCCGCGTCGACACCGCCGTGGTCGAAGAGCGACAGGAGCAACACGCCGGTCTCGTCGGACGTGCGGCGGACGTCGGTCTGAATACGGAAGCGCTTGACCAACTGCTCGCCCACATACAAGCCAAGCACGGTCTGGGTGTTGCCTACATCGATGACCAGCAGCATGCGTACCTCTCTCAAGTTCCCAGATGCACGTCCCCAGCGAGGAGCGCGTGTTCCTCGCCGTCCTCGGTGCGGACGCGGAGCGCGCCATTCTGCCCCATCCCGAGGACCCTGGCCGTCATTGCCCGGCCCCGTACCTGAGCGGTCACGTCACGCCCAATCATCGGCGCCATCGCGTCGCGAGCCGCCGCCACGAGAGGAGCGGGGCCCTGGGTCGCGAGCACACGCTCCCAGCGCTGTACCTGCCCGCAGAGCGCGGTGAGCGCCTCCCCCCGAGAGGGCCCTTCGTCCCCGGAGCCGAGGGCGGCAGCCAGATGGCCGATCTCCTCGGGCCACCCTCCCTTGGGCACGCTCAGGTTCAGGCCAATGCCGAGCACCACCGCGCTGACCGCCCCCCCCTGGGTGCTCAGCTCGCACAGAACGCCCCCGGCCTTCCTGTCCTTCACCAGCACGTCGTTGGGCCACTTGAGCCAGGCGGTCTCGGCTCCGCTTCGATGGGCTACGCCCAAGGCCGCGAGACCGGCGACGAGGGTGTGAGCCCAGGCCTGGTGGATGGGCGTGGCCGGGCGGAGCAGGAAGCTCACGAGCAGGGAACGGTGCGGGTCGCCGAGCCATCGTCGTCCCTGGCGGCCCCGCCCTGCATCCTGGACATCCGCCACGACCACGAGACCGCCCGGGACACCGGCACGAGCCGCATCCATGGCGACCCGGTTGGTCGAGTCGGTGCGCGCCAAGTGCTGCAAGCGCAGGGGCGGCGGAACCATGAGGCTCACCCGACGTCGAACTCCAGGGCGATATCGAGCCACACCGCCTGATGGATCAGCCCACCGCTGCTGATGACGTCCACGCCACAGTCTGCGATGGCGACCACCGTGTGCTCGGACACGTTCCCCGACGCCTCGATGACGAGCTCTTCGGGCCGGGAACGGAGCTCGACCACCGCGGCCCGCAGCTCATCCACGGAGAAGTTGTCGAGCATGATGACGCGAGCTCCGGCGTCGACGGCCTCGTGGGCCTCGGCCATGGACTCGACCTCCACCTCCACCTGGAGCAGGTGATGTGCGGTCGCCAGAGCCGCAGACACCGCCGCCGTCACCCCACCCGCGGCGGCGATGTGGTTGTCCTTGATGAGGATGCCGTCCGCGAGGTTGAATCGGTGATTGCGACCGCCGCCGACGCGGACGGCGTACCGCTCGAGGGCGCGAATGCCCGGCGTGGTCTTGCGCGTGTCCACGAGCCGGGTGCTCCGCTCCCCGAGCAAGCGAGTGAACATCGCGGTGCGGGTGGCGATGCCTGACATGCGCTGGAGGAAGTTCAGAGACACGCGCTCGCCCGTGAGGATCGAGCGCAAAGGACCCTCGATCCGCGCAACCACCTCGGCGCCGCCGCCACTCGAGGCTCCCTCGTCCAGGCTCGCCACGATCTGCACCGCAGGGTCCACCTGCGCATAGACCTCTCGTAGGACGGGCAACCCGCAGACCACCATCGGGACGCGGGCGACGAGGGAGGCGCCTCCCATGGTGCCCACGGGCACGGTGGCCTCGGTGGTGACGTCGCCGTGAGCGATGTCCTCCTCGAGAGCCCGACGGACCGCCGTCCGCAGGGCGCGCTCCGAGAGCGAGTGGCCGCTCACTCGGAGTCGCCCTTCAGGGCTGCGAGCACCGCGGGAAGCTGTTCGGCGAGGGCGTTCGCGACGGCATTCCCCACCGCGTCCTCGATGGCCTGGGACAGCTTGCCCCCCGGCTCGAGCATCTTGTCGATCCGCCGCTCGATAGCCTCCGCAGGCTTCAGGGTGCCGTACTCACCGGTCTGGGGACCCAGCACCGCCGCGACGGGCGCCACGCCATGAGCGGTGATCTCCGACCCCACGGGGACCGACACTGGGTGGTTCTCGTCAAACTCCTCGATGGCGAGAGAAGGGAGTTCCTGGGTTGCCCCCGTCGAGGGCCCCGGGCCGACCTTGCCTCCGACGGCGCGCTGGACAGGCTCCGGGAGCGGCTCGTCTCCGTTGCTCTCCGACGCGCTGGAGACCTCGTCGGAGAAGGAGGACGCGGCCAGGTCGGCGGAGTCGTCGTCAGGGTCGGAGTCGCCGACCACCCCGACGTCATCGCCCTCCTGGACCGAGAGGTCGAACCCGGTGTCCGCGCCGAAGATGCTGGTGCGGGGGTCGACGATGGAGTCGGCGTTCCGCACGATGGACTTCGCCGACTCGGGGTCGAGATTGAACCAGGTGCTTCCCATTGCGTCCTGAAACCGCGCCAGGAGCTCTGCGGCGCGGACCGGACGATGGAGGAAACCCTCCGCCCCGGCCTCGACTGCCTTGACGATCGAGCGCCCGTCCCGGTCATCCCCGACGAGAAGGACCCTGATCTGGGGATCGAGGGCCTTGAGCATGCCGACCAGCTCAAACCCGTCCTGATCGGGTAGCTCGGCGGACACCACCACGAGCCCGTAGGTGCGCTGGGTGATCTCATCGAGGGCGCCATCGCCCGTCGGGCATGCGCTGACGATTCCTCCGCGCTCCTCCAGAGCCGTGCGTATCTGCTGGATCAATGCTGGGTCGAGGGTGACGACCAGTGTCCGGGTCCTGTCGGCTTCCATGAGGTTCCTCCCACTCGCGCGAATCCTATCAACCCGGGGAGTTCGACGGGCTCCACGGCAGCGCAGCGCGCGGAACGCGTCTCGGGCTGCTAGACCTCCGACGATGGACAAGCCCCTCACCCGCACCGACATGCTGCGCTGGTTCGAGTCCGGGTTCAGTCCGCCCGAGCAGTGGCGGATGGGACTCGAATGGGAGAAGGAGCTCGTGCACGCCGAGGGACGGCGGATCACGTACTTCGAGCCCGGCGGGATCCGCGACGTGCTCCAGGGCTTCACCCAGTTCGGGTGGAAGGGCTCGTTCGAGGGACCGCACCTCGTCGCCATGGCGAGGGATGACGCCACGCTCACGATCGAGCCTGGCGGGCAGCTCGAGATCAGCACCGCGCCTCGCCACACCGTGAGCGAGATCGAAGGCGACGTCCGCACGCATTTGCGTGAGCTGCAGCAAGTCCTCCGCGGCACGGATGTGATGCCTCTGGCCCTGGGCTACACGCCCATCCAGCCAGTGGCCAGCATCCCGTTCGTCCCCAAGGGGCGCTACTCGATCATGAGCGAGTACCTCGCGGCGAAGGGACCCCTCGCCCACGGAATGATGAAGGGCACCTCGTCGGTCCAGGTGACCATCGACGTCACCAACCACGCCGACGCGGGCCGCAAGGTTCCCGTCGCGTTCGCGCTGTCGCCTCTCGTCCTCGCCATGTTCGCCAACTCCCCCATCGCTGAGGGACGCGACACAGGCTGGGCCTCCTGGCGGGCGCACTGCTGGCAGCACACCGACCCCGCGCGCACCGGTCTCATGGCGGACGTCTTCGGACACGGCTTCAGCTTCGAGCGCTACGTCGACTGGCTGCTCGAGGTCCCCATGTTCTTCTACCGCGAGGGCGAGAGCTACAAGCCCGCCCACGGGCGCCCCTTCGGCGACTTCGTGGCTCGCGGACACAACGGCCGCTTCCCTACGCTGGACGACTTCGCGCTCCACGTGAACACCGTCTTCCCCGAAGTACGGGTCGGGAAGTGGCTCGAGATGCGGAGCGCGGACAACGTGCCCCTGGAGATGATCCCGTCGTTGGCGGCGTTCTGGAAGGGGATCATGTACGACCCCCAGGCTCTGGCCGACGCCGAGGAGCTCACCCGGGCCATCCCCATGGCGGACCGAGCTCAGATGCACGCCACCGCGGCCAGGGACGGACTCTCGGGGCGGTACAAGAAGCGACGCTTGCGCTCCTGGGCGGCCCTGGCTCTCGAGATCTCCGTTGCCGGGCTACGACGGCAGGCCCCCGACGGGCCCGCCGAGGTGGCCTACCTCGCCCCGCTCCGCGACCTGCTGGCCCAGGGCGAGTCCCCCGCGATTGCCTCGTGGAAGGCCTTCGAAGGCGGCGGCGACTGGCTGCGCTCGATCAGCTACCCGCCGGTGGACTCCGTGCCGGCGGTGGACCCGGCCCACGGCTAGAGCGCCAGCGGTCAGGGGCGGGTCAGGCCCACCTGCCGCACCCTCTCGTAGAGAAACAAGGCGGTCGACACCGACACGTTGAGCGACGTCACGGCGCGGCTCTCCACCATGGGGATCCGCGCAACGGCGTCGCACCGCTCGGCCACGGAGGAACTCAAGCCGCGATCTTCTCCGCCCATCACAATGGCGAGGGGCCCCGTGAGGTCCAGTTCAGTGAACGAGTGCTGGGCGTGTGCGTCCGTCCCCACCACCCGCACACCCTCCCGCCGGAGGGTCGCCAGGGCGCTCATCATGCCCTCGCGGACGACGGGCACCTCTTCGGCGCCGCCCATGGCGATGCGCTGAGCCGTCGGCGTCAGCGAGGCACCCCGGCGCGTGGGGATCACGATGGCGTGCGCCCCGACGGCGGCGGCAGTGCGCAGGATTGCGCCCAGGTTCTGCTCGTACTGCACCTGGTCGAGAAGCAGGATCAGCGGGTCCTCCTGCCGTCCGAAGGCGGCCTCGAGGACCCGCCGGAGCGTCGTCTGCGGCAGGCCATCGGCGAACCCCACGACTCCGTTGTGCACCGTGCCGTCCGAGACCTCGTCGAGGTGAGCCCGAGGAACGTCCTTGACCGTGATCCCCGCCTCCGCCGCCTCCAGGCGCAGCGCGTCGATCTTCCCACCTCGCGCGCGCTCGTCCACCCAGATGGAGCGCACCCGGCCCGACATGCGGAGCGCGGCGAGCACGAGGTTCCGCCCCGGCAGCCGGTCGGGGTAGTTGGGGGTCGCGAGCTGGGAGCCACGGGGCCGCTCGCGGCCGCGCGGCGGACGTGAGGAGCGGGCGTCGGCGGCGGGCGCACCCGATGGCTTGCCGGCTGGGCTTCGCGAGCTCTTGTGTGCAGGGCGCTTGCCGCCCGAACGCTTGCCACCGGAGCCCTTGCCACCGGAGCCCTTGCCACCCTTGCCGCGCCGGTCTCCCGCCATCGGCTCTAGAGCAGCTCGGCGGCGAGCTCCGCCAGGTCGGACCGCTCACCCTTGCTCAGACTCACGTGACCGGCGATGGCCTGGTCCCGGAACTTCTGCACCACGTAGACCAGACCATTGGAGGTCGAGTCCACGTAGGGGTTGTCGATTTGGTAGGGGTCGCCTGTGAGGACGATCTTGGTGCCCTCGCCGGCGCGGGTGATGATCGTCTTGATCTCGTGGGGGGTGAGGTTCTGGGCCTCGTCCACCACCAGGTACTGGTGCGGAATGGAACGCCCACGGATGTAGGTCAGCGGCTCAATCTCGAGCAGCCCCTGGCTAATCAACTCTTCGTACCCGCGGTTCTTCCCCGACCGCCCCGAGACACGCGAGTCGAGGATGAACTCGACGTTGTCGTAGACAGGCTTCATCCAGGGGTTGAGCTTGTCCTCGATGTCCCCCGGGAGGAAGCCGATGTCCTTGCCCAGCGGGAAAATGGGACGCGACACGAGGAGGCGGTGATAGACCCGCTCATCGGCGCTCTTCGCCAACCCGGCGGCGATGGCGAGCAGGGTCTTGCCCGTGCCCGCCTTGCCGACCAGCGTGACGAGCTTGATGCTGTCGTCCAGCAGGAGGTCCAGAGCGAAGTACTGCTCCTTGTTCCGGGGGTGAATCCCCCAGACGCCTTCCTTCACCCGCTTGACCATCTGAATCGACGAGCGATCCGCCCCCACCCGAGCGAGCACGGTCTGCGTCGGACGCTCTCCGTTGCGAAGCACCAGGCACTCATTGGCCGCCAGAGGCTCTGCGTGCTCGGACGGCGCTTCGCCATCGGCAAAGAGCGAGTCCAGCAGCTCTGACGACACCGTCAGTTCGTTCTGCCCGGTGTACAGCTCGTCGACCTCGACCTTGCCGTGCTCGTAGTCCTCGGCGCGAATGCCGAGGGCGTTCGCCTTGATGCGAAGGTTCGTGTCCTTCGTCACCACCACGACGAGGCCCACCTGGCCGGCCTTGCGGTTCAGCTGATCGGCCACCGCGAGGAGGAGGTTGTCGACGCGGCTCTTCGGCCCCGCCCAACTCCACGTGATCTCGAGGTTCTCGCACAGGTCTACCCGGAGACTGCCACCGCCATCCAGGGGGACACCCTGGCTGAGAGGAATTCCGTGATCGAGCCGGAGCTCGTCGAGGAACCGGGAGATCTGGCGCGCGTTGCGGCCGACCTCGGTCAGATCCTTCTTGAAGCGGTCCACCTCCTCGATGATCACGATGGGGAGGACGACCTCGTGCTCCTCGAACGCAAAGATCGCGTTCGGGTCGTGGAGCAGGACATTGGTGTCGACGACGTAGGTCTTGCGCTGGGACGAGGGAGCTCGTGCGATCACTTCGGACCTCACGCCTGCGGGAGGGCGAAGACAGGGCCAGCAGCCCCCGCCCGACACGCAATGAGGCGCAGTTGCGTGTTCACGCCGGTTCTATCCCGCAAGGGGTGGGGTGTCAATGCTTGCGCCTGCGGAGAAAGCCGCCCCGGGCTGGGTCCTGACCATCGAGGACTGGAGTCCTCAGCGGGATCTACTCCTCATCGGCGAGGCGCTCGCGAAGGGCACGTCCGACCTTGAAGACCGGAAGAACCTTGGGCGGGACGTCGATGGGCTGCCCCGTCTTCGGGTTTCGCCCGACATAGCCGTCGTAGTGCTTCGTCTTGAAGGAGCCGAAACCGCGAATCTCAATGCGGTCCCCACGCACCAGGGACTCCGCCATGGAGGCGAAGATCGCGTTCACCGTCTGCTCTGCGCGACGGCGTGTCATGCCGCCCTTTTCAGCGACGGCATCGATGAGTTCGGACTTGGTCACCGCGCTTCCCCTTGCCCGCTTGTGATACCTGGGGCGCCGGGAGCCGGTCAAGCCAACCCCTCAATATCCGGGTACTTTCCCCGTCGCAGACCGCCTATTCGGCGCGCCTCAGTTCCCGAAGCCGCAGCTCCAGGCTGCTCCGCCCTCGCCACACGTTCTCCTGCACGGTGAACAGGGCATCCACAGGGCCATCGAGGTCGGCGAGTCCCAGGCCGAGATCCCAGCCAACCGCGGTGATGGCGGCGCCACGGTCTCCGCGCAGTCGCATCCGAAGCCCCCGCCCGCCGCTGAGCTCCTTCGCTCCGATGGCGTGCAGGCCTCGCGCGAGGAAGCACGGCTCGGCGTTGCCCAGGCCAAAGGGGGCGAGCCGGCGCAAGGTGTGGAAGAGATCCCAGTCCACCTCGTGCACCCTCACCTCAGCGTCCGCGAGGACCGATGGCTCCCAGTGGGCGCCTTCGACGTGGGCAAAGGCCTGCGACGCGAAGAGCTCGCGCAGCTCCTCGAGACGCTCCAGCTTCACCGTGACGCCGGCTGCGGCCCGGTGGCCGCCGTAGCGCTCGAACACCTCCTGGTGCTCACGGAGCACAGCGAAGAGGTCG
This sequence comes from Deltaproteobacteria bacterium, assembly GCA_023954745.1. GTDB lineage: Bacteria > Myxococcota_A > UBA796 > UBA9615 > UBA9615 > JAGSHC01. The sequence goes on from JAGSHC010000074.1 coordinate 16,870, forward strand.
ATGCCCGGGATGGCGCGACCGCTGCCGACGGCGACCCCGTCACGGACGGACAACAGCAAGGTGGGGCGCCAGAAGTGCCGCATCACCTTGCTGGCGACGATGCCGATGACTCCCGGGTGCCAGTCCTCACTCCAGAGGACGAGCCCCCCAGGACCGTCCAGGTCGAGCTCCTCTGCCTGGCGCAGGCTGTCCTCGTACACCCGCTGCTCGAGCTCGCGACGGCGCGTGTTCGTCTGGTCGAGGAGCTGAGCCAGCTCTTGTGCGGCCCCCTCGTCCTCGGTGAGCAGCAGCTCGACAGCCCGCGCGGCCTCGTCGAGACGACCCGCGGCGTTGATGCGCGGGCCGAGTTGGAAGCCCAGATGACTGGCCTTGATGGGCTCCTCGGGCGAGAGTCGCGCGACCTCGCGCAGCGCGCTGAGACCTGGGTGCCGCGCCTTGCTCATGAGCCTCAGGCCCGCCGAAACCAAGATGCGGTTGACGCCATGAAGGGGAGCGAGGTCGGCCACTGTGCCCAGCGCCACCGTCGGCAGGTAGTCCCGGAGGTCCGGCTCCTCGCGATCCGCAAAGTCGCCGCGGTCCCGCAGCTTGCTGCGCAGAGCGATGGCGAGCATGAAGGAGACGCCGACGGCGGCGAGGTCCTCGAAGGGATTGCCCGCGCCGTCCCGCTTCGGATTGAGGATGGCGTGAGCCTCGGGGAGCACGTCGGGCAGGCGGTGGTGGTCGACGACCACCGTGTCGATGCCGTGCTCGTTCCCGACGGCGATGGCCTCGTTGGCCGAGGTGCCGTTGTCGCAGGTGATGACGACCTTGGCGCCCTGCTCAGCCAGGCGCCTCATGGTGGCCGCCTGGATGCCGTAGCCATCGCGAATGCGGTGGGGCGCGTACCAATCCACGTTGCCGCCCAGGCGGCGCAGCAGATGCACCAGAACCGCCGTGGATGTGCAGCCGTCGACGTCGTAGTCGCCGTGCACGACGACGCTCTCCCCCGAGTCGATGGCCGCGATGAGCCTGTCCGCAGCAGCGTCCATGTCCGTCAGACCCCGGGGGTCCGGCAGGGAGCGCAAGCTCGGAGCGATCCAGGCGGCGGCCTTCTCTTCAGGCACCCCTCGATTGGCGATCAGCCGCGCGATGAGTGGGCGCACCCCAAGGGCCTGCGCCAGTGCCTCCGGGTCGGTCTTCGGTTCGCGAACGGTCCAGATTCGGGGCGCGCGCTTGGCCCGCACGGGGGTCGCGATGCGCTCCCCTGCCCTGATCCCCAACGTCGCTTACCTCGCCCGACGCGCAGCTTCTTCTTCGTCCTCGACGGGCACCTCGACCGGCAGCCACTTCTGGAGGAAGAGGATCATCGGCGAGGCCACGAAGATGGACGAGTAGGTCCCGATGAGAACACCGATGAGCAACGCGAGGCTGAAGTCCGCGATGATCGGACCACCGAAGATCATCAGCGCGAGGACCGCACCAAGGGTCGTGATGGAGGTCAGCACCGTGCGACTCAGCGTCTCGTTCAGAGAGACGTTGACGACCTCACCGAGGTCCCGACGCGGGAACCGGATGAGGTTCTCGCGAATGCGGTCGTATACGACGATCGTGTCGTTCAGTGAGTACCCGACGATCGTGAGCAGCGCACCGATGGTGGGCAGCGTGAACTCACGACCGAGGAGGCAGAACACCCCGATGGTGATGGCGACGTCGTGCCCGAGAGCCGCAACGGCGCCGGGCGCGAAGCTCAGGTCGAAGCGGAAGGCCACGTAGACCAGAATCAGGGCCAGGGCGAAGACGATGGACAGGAGTCCCTTGCGGCGCAGCTCCGCGCCCACAGCCGGTCCAACCATCTCGACGCTCAGGACCTCGAACTGGTCCTCGCCGAGCGCGCCCGAGAGGCTGCTCTTCACGGCGTCGGTGACACCGGGGAAGCCAACGATCAGAGCGTTGTGCTCGACCTTGGACTCTTCGACGGTGACGTCGGGGTTCAGGGCGGCGAGCTTGGCGCGCACTTCCTCCACCTCGATGGTGCGGCTTGCGCGCGCGCTCATCTTGATGGACTGCTCCGGGTCCCACTCGAAGCGGGTCCAGGTCTCGGCGCCGTAGTCGCCCTCGAGCTTGGCCTTGACCTGCTCGAAGAAGTCGTTGGCGCCGTAGTTCACAGACTCGACGCGGACCTTGTACTCGAGGCCCGTGCCACCGAACTTCTGCACGCTGTCGTCGCTGAGGCCCACCTTGCCGAGGCCGGCGCGCAGGTCCTTGATGGTGACTCCATCGGCGACCTTCACGAGGATCTCGGTGCCGCCCGCGAAGTCGACGCCGTACTTCGGCGAGACCGGGAGGTCGACGAAGCTGCCGATGATGGCGATGACGAACGCGAGGCCCACCGCGATGAAGGAGATGACGGCAGCGGTGCGTCGCTTGCCGATGAAGTCGTAAGTGCTTCCGTGCTTGATCAACTGCATGGTGTGCTCTCCTCAGACGCCGATGGACAGGTTGCGAATGCCCCGTCCATGCGTGAGGTAGTCGAAGATGAGGCGGGTCACGACGAGAGCCGTGAACACCGACGTGATGATTCCGACCATCAGGGTCACCGCGAAACCCTTGATGGGTCCAGAGCCGTAGCTGTAGAGCACGGCGCCGGTGATGAAGGTCGTGATGTTCGCGTCGAGAATGGTCCAGGTGGCCTTGTCGTACCCGGCAGCGATGGCCGCCCGGACGCTCTTGCCGGCGAACAGTTCCTCGCGGATGCGCTCGAAGATGATGACGTTCGCGTCGACCGCCATGCCCATGGTGAGGATGATGCCGGCGATGCCGGGCAGGGTCAGCGTGGCGCCGAAGCCGGCGAGCAGCGCCAGGATGAACGCGATGTTCAGGCACACGGCGAGGTTCGCTACGAAGCCGCTGGCGCGGTAGTAGACGAGCATGAAGCCGAGGACGAGCAGGAGCGCCAGGGTCGCCGCGAGGCGCCCCGAGCGGATGCCGTCGTCGCCGAGGGTCTTACCGACTGTCCGGTTGTGGAGAATCTCGATGGGCGCGGGGAGCGCACCAGCGCGGAGCACCACCACCAGGTCCTCCGCGTCCCGGCGCACCTCGAGGGGATCGCCGGAGCCGAGCTCGATGGACGCGACGCCGCCGGGAATCTTCTCCCGGAACTCCGGGGCGGAGTTGACGTTGTCGTCGAGGACGATGGCCATGCGCTTGCCGACGTTGTCGCCGGACAGCTTGCCGAAGATGCGGGCGCCGTCGGAGTTCAACTCCATGCGCACGTAGGGCGCGTTGAACTGGTCCACCGCCACCTGGGCGTAGTCGATGAACTCCCCGGTGAGGTCCACCTTCTTGTTCACCAGGTAGGGCTCTTCGCGGATGGACTTCATCGCGATGTCGTCGAAGCGCTTCTTGAAGAGCACCTCGGCCTCGTCAGGCACCTTGCCCTTGATGGCGAGCTTCAGCTGCGCGTCGGTGTAGTTGTCGCCGAGGCCCGCGGCCTCGACGGCGTTGTCGACGACGGCCTGAACCCGCTGCGCAGTCCAACTCTCCTCGTCGTAGAGCATGCGGAACTCGAGCTGCGCGGTCTTGCCGACGAGGTCGATGGCACGCTGCGGATCGTCGAGGCCCGGGAGCTGCACCGTGATGCGGTCGGCACCCTTGGTGAGAATCACCGGCTCCGTGACGCCGAACTTGTCGATGCGGTTGCGGATGGTCTCGACCGCCTGCTGCAGCGCGGTGCCACGCAGCTGGTCAGCGAAGCTCTCCTGGAAGGAATAGACCAGGGCCCGCTTGCCATCGAGGACCTGCACCCCGAGGAAGTCGAAGAGCGGAATCTCCTCGAGGATCACCTCGCGAGAGCGTGCCTCGTCGGCCTCCTCGAGGAAGACGGCGATGTCGGCCGTCGTCTCGATGCGCTTGCTCTCAGCCGTGATCGACTCCTCCTTGAGGGTGGAGACGATGGAGCCTGAGTAACGGTCCGCCGCGGCCTCGACCGCCTTGCGGATGTCCACCTGCAGCTCGAGGTCGATGCCTCCCTGCAGGTCGAGACCGAGACTGATCTTGTCCGTGGGGAAGAAGTTGGCCCAGCCAGGAGCGTCCGCCATCGGCTTGCTCTGGTGATCCGTCAGCGTGACCTGGGCAGCGGCCTTGGCCTCGCCCTCATCCGCTGCGTCCACCAGGGCGATCAGCTCAGCTTCCCGCTTCTTGTGGAGATCGGCCTCTTCAGGAGTCGCCCAGCCACCCACCGTCCACACCAGCCACGCGAGGCTGATGAGGAGGAGGACCACCGTCGACGCGAACTTGAACCACCAATTGCCGTCCATCTGCCGTTCCCTACTTGCTCTCGACCGGCGCGCTGTCCGCGCCGATCCGAGAGACCTTGTCCTTGTCGACCGTGATCTTGATGCCCTTGGCAATCTCGACCACGACGGCCTTTTCTTCCACGGATGCGATGCGCCCGTGCAGTCCGCCCACGGTCACCAGCTCGTCGCCCTTCTTGAGGGCAGCGACCATGGCAGCGTGTGCCTGCATGCGCTTGTTCTGCGGCCTGATCATGAGGAAGTACATGATCGCGAAGACCATGCCGAACATGACCAACATGGAGGCTCCGCCACCCGCAGGTGCGCCGCCTCCCGCCTGGGCCCAGGCCGTTCCGATGAACAGGTCCATGCCGTTCCTCCCTAGTTCGCCGGCCACCCGGCGATGCGTCTACTTCACGGACGCGCGACCTTGAGCCTGCTCGGAGGCTTGCCCTGCGGCCGCGAGCGGGCCCAGGCAAGCAACTCCGGGAACGTGCCCTGCTCAATCGAGCTACGGATTCGTTCCATGAGGCGCTGGTAGTAGCGCAGGTTGTGGATGCTCATGAGCCGCGCGGAAAGGCTCATCCCCATCGTGTACAGGTGCCGAAGGTAGGCACGGCTGTAACGCTGGCAAGTGAAGCAGTCGCAGTCCTCGTCGATGGGTCGTGGGTCGTCTCGGTTGGCCGCGTGCTTGATGACGAGCCGACCCGCACTGGTGAAGAGATTTCCGTTCCGGCCGTTTCGAGACGGCAGGACACAGTCGAACAAGTCCACCCCAGCAGCCACCGCTTCAACGATGTCTTCGGGGTACCCAACGCCCATGAGGTACCTGACCTTCCCCTTCGGGAGGCGCGGGGCGGCGAACTCTACCATCGAGATCATCGCCTGGGGATCCTCTCCCACGGACAGGCCTCCAATGGCGTACCCATCGAAGTCGAGGCCGGTGAGGAACTCCACTGACCGGGCCCGGAGATCCTCCTCGAGCCCCCCCTGGACGATCCCGAACCGCGCCGGCCCCGTCTGGGGATCCACGGGGACCGCGCGGGCCCGCTCCGCCCAGCGATGGGTGGTCTCCAGTGACCGCTCCAGCTCTCGCCGCTCGGCCGGGAGCTTCGGACAGTGATCGAGGATCATGGCCACGTCCACGCCGAGGTCGGCCTGGGCTTGTACGACGCTCTCTGGGGTGAGTCGCACCGGACGCCCGTCGTGGGGGCTCGCGATGGTCACGCCGTCGGCGTCCATCTTCGCGAGGTGACGCAGCGAGAAGAGCTGAAAGCCCCCCGAGTCCGTGAGGATGGGGCCGCTCCAGCCCATGAACTGGTGCAGACCGCCCATGTCCCGCACGTACTCGGCCCCGAGCCGGTCGACGAGATGAAAGGCGTTCGCGAGGATCATGTGCGCGCCGAGGTCGCGGATCTCCTCCTCGACCAGCCCCTTCACCACCCCGTAGGTGCCCACGGGCATGAACGCCGGCGTCTGCACCACGCCATGACGCAGCGTCAGCTCACCGCGACGCGCCGAGGTCTGGGCATCGGTGCCCTTCAGTTCATAGGAACAAACAGGCATCGCCGTACGAGTAGAAGCGGTAGCCGGAGGCCAACGCGTGTTCATAGAGGGAGAGGGTGCGCTCCCGCCCGAGGAGAGAGGCGACCAGGACCACGAGGGTGCTCTTGGGCAAGTGGAAGTTCGTCAGCAAGGAGAACGAGATCTGGGGACCGTCCCCTGGCCGCAGGAACAAGTGGGTGCTGCGCATGGCTCCGTCAGTGGGCCTGCCCGCGCGATGCCAGCTCTCCAGGGAGCGGGCCGAGGTGGTGCCCACGCAGACGATGCGCGCACTTCGCTGCTCCGCGGCGGTGATGGCCTCGGCCGTGGCCGGCGCGACGCGGTAATGCTCTCCATGCATCTCGTGGGCGGTGAGCTCGTCTTCCCGCACGGGCGCAAAGGTCCCCGCGCCGACATGCAGGGTGACGTAGGCGATCTCCACACCCTTGGCGCGAAGCGCCTCCAGAGAGCGCTCGTCGAAGTGCAGACCTGCCGTCGGCGCAGCCACGGCGCCGTCGTGGGCAGCGAAGACCGTCTGGTAGCGGAGTCGATCGGTCGCCTCGGGGCCCTCGGCCCGCTCTATGTAGGGAGGCAACGGCATCTCGCCCCAGACCTCCATGACCTCAGCCATGGACTGTCCCGGACAACGAACGAGCCGGGCTCCACCTTCGGCTCGCTCCCCTACCTCTAAGGAAGGGCCGACCTCGCCGGTCCCGCGCCGCTCGACCTGCACGGTCTCGCCCACCTTCACCTTGGCGCTGGGCTTGACCAGGCAGCGCCAGGCGCCATCACCCGTCGGCTCGAGGGCGAGCAGCCTCACCGCACCGCCGGTGGTCCGCCGGGCCGTGAGCCGCGCCGCGAGCACGCGCGTGTCGTTGAGGAGCACGAGATCTCCTGCCTCGAGGAAGGTCGGAAGATCGGTGAAGACGCAGTCCTGGGCGGGGCCACCGCCTTGGGATGCCACGAGCAAGCGACTGCCCCCCCGCGCATCGCTCGGATACTGGGCGATCGCCTCGCGCGGAAGCGCAAAGTCGTAGGAAGAGAGCAGGGAGTCCGGGGAGGGGCTGAGCACGGCGGACGGCGCTGATAACAACGCAGTGCCGCACAGTCAATGCACCACGCAGGATCTGCGCGCGCGGCTACTCGGCCTCTTTGGAGTCTTCGTCCTTGCGCTCCGCGGGGATCCGCTGAATCGGCACCTCGCGGGGGGCGTCGATGCACAGACGCACCCAGTTGCCCTTGACCCGCTTGATGTGGATGAAGATGTCGTCCCCGATCTGGAGGATCTCACCCTCCTTCTGCGTCAGGACCAGCATGTCGCATCGTTCCGTAACCGCCCCGCCGGCTCGGTGAAACGAGCGAGCATGCAGCAGGTATAGGCGGGACGCGGCGTGGCTGGCAACCGCCGTCGCGATGCGATGCCGACTCTGTGACCCGCTGCTCGCTCGTCAGTCGCTGGACCCACCAACGCTCCCGGTGACCTCCGCGACGGCGGCGGCGACCGCGGCCGCCGCAGCGTCCGTGGCGCTCTCGCCCTTCCCGGGCAACGGATGGTCGGCAATGCGCGCGAACATCCGCAGCATCTCGATGGGGAACGGGAAGATGATGGTGCTGTGCTTCTCGGCGGCGATCTCCGTCAGCGTCTGCAGGTAGCGAAGCTGGATCGTGGCCGGCTGCGTCGACATGAGGGCGCTCGCCTCGGTGAGCTTGTGGGACGCCTGCATCTCGCCCTCGGCGGCGATGATCTTCGCGCGGCGCTCACGCTCGGCTTCGGCCTGGCGTGCCATGGCGCGCTGCATCTCCTGGGGAAGGTCGATGTGCTTGAGTTCGACGTTGCCGACCTTGATGCCCCAGGCGTCGGTGTTGTCGTCGAGGATCGTCTGGAGCTGATCGTTGATCTGCTCTCGCTCGGACAGCAGCTCATCGAGCTCAGCCTGACCTGCCACGGAGCGGAGCGTCGTCTGGGCGAGCTGGCTCGTGGCGTACAGGAAGTTCTCGATCTCGATGATCGCCTTCTGCGGATCCATGACCCGGAAGTAGATGACCGCGTTCACCTTCACGGAGACGTTGTCCCGGGTGATCACGTCCTGGGGCGGCACGTCCATGGTGATGACCCGCATGGAGACCTTGACCATGCGCTCGAGGCCAGGGATCAGAAGGATCAGGCCGGGTCCACGTACGCCGGCGAAGCGACCGAGGCGGAACACGACCCCGCGCTCGTACTCGCGCAGGACCTTGACAGAGGACATGAAGATCAGGCCTGCAAAGACCAGGATTGGGATAATGAAACCGGTCACAATGGACTCCCCTCAGTGGCCGCGAGACTCGCGGCGTTGGCCGCGCTCTGGGCGCGGCGACAATAGCGCGGGCATCGGCTGGACCCCACGCGTCACTCTCTAGCTTCTGGCCTCGACGTCCAATACGAGTCCGTCGACCGCCACGACGGTGACTTCGGCACCCTGGGCGATGGGCTCTGCGGCTCGGGCCGACCACAGCTCACTCCGCACGAAGACGCGTCCATGGTCCCGGCCGCCGGGGATGGCCTTGCGCACCACACCACGCTCCCCAGCCATGCCCTCGAGACCCGTCTGGGCCTGCCGCTTCTCCGCGCGATAGACCAACGTGGCGAGGAGCGCGACGGTCAGGGCCGCCATCACCACGATGGATCCCACGGCCACGGGGCTCACTCCCACGTCGAACGCGGGGGTCTCCTTCACGAGGAACAACCCGCCCCAGGCGATGGCAGCCACGCCTCCGACGCCGAGCAGTCCAAAGGAGCCGACGTAGATCTCCGCGAGGAGGAGCCCAAACCCGATGATGACCAGGAGAAGCGAGAGCACATTGACAGGCACGAACGACATGCCGAACGCGGCCACCACCAAGCAGGTGATTCCCGCGACCCCGGGCACGATCATCCCGCTCTTTCCTTCGATGACGAGCAGCGTCATTCCCAGGCTCAGGAGCCCGAAGGCCACGGTGGGATTGCCCAGAATCATCAGCAGGTAGAGCCGCAGGGGAATGGATCGCTCCTGAAGCTCACCCCCCGTGCGCACGACACCTTGTGTCTCCGCGGCAAGCACGACGGCCCGGCCATCGACTGCGTCGAGGAGGGCCCGCAAGCTCACGGCCTTGAGGTCGACGACGTCGAGTTCCACTGCCTCATCGACCCCGATGGCCACCGCCTCCCGGACGGCCCGCTCACCCCAGTCGGCATTGCGCCCTCGCTCCTCGGCGATGTTCCGCACGGTGGCGACGAGGTGGTTCGTCACCTTCGCCAGCATCGCCTCTTCGGTGGACGCCTTGTTGGCCGCCTTGTCTCCGTCCTCGTCTTCCTCGTCCCCTCCCCCTCCGGGGCTCGCGGCGAAGACCGGGTGCGCGGCCCCAATCGTGGTGGCTGGCGCCATGGCCGCCACGTGAGCCGCCATGGTGATGAAGGTCCCGGCGCTGCTCGCGGCGCCCCCCGACGGGGAGACGTAGACGATGACTGGGACCGTGGCCGCCAGCTCCGCCTTGACCATCGTCTCCATGGAGTCGACAGACCCGCCCGGGGTGTCGAGCACGAGCACAAACGCGCCGGCGCCGTCGTCTTCGGCTGCCTGCAGCTCCTCGGTGAACCACTGCTCGGTGCCCCGATTGATCATGTAGTTCTCGAACCGGAGGACCCGCACGGGCCCAGGCTCTCCGGTGAGATCGACCGCCGCGCTGTCGTCGTCGTCGCTGATGGCGTCCGCCACCACACCCTCAGCCGAGGCCTCACCCTGTGCTTCCCCCCGCTCGACCGCGTCGGCCTCGGGCTCGTCCGGTGGCGCCGGAATGTCCGCCATCGCGCCCGTGGCGCAGGCAAGCAGGAGCACCGCGGCTCCCCCAAGAATCCTCAACTGGTCGCGTACCTTCATCGAGGTCCCTCCGAGGGAGTCAGCGCTGCCGACGCTGCACGGGCGGCAACGGCGCACCCGTGATGCGCTCGAACTCCGAGCGCACGAGCATCATGTCCTGCATGGTCTTCCGCTTGTCTGCGGGATTCCTCAACAGGTAGGCCGGATGATACGTCGGCACCAGCACAGCCCCCTCGAAAGGATGGGCTGTTCCGCGCAGACGCCCCACCGAATCCGTGGACCCGAGCAGCGTCTGGATCGCAAAGCGGCCGAGGGCGACGACGATCTTGGGCTTGATCACGGCGAGCTGCGCGCGCAGGAAGGGCGAGCACGCCGCGACCTCTGCTGGCTCGGGGTTGCGATTCTGGGGCGGGCGGCACTTCACGACGTTGCAGATGTAGACGTCGGACCGGTCGAGGCGCAGCACGTTGTTGATGATGCGCGTGAGCAGCTCGCCCGACTCCCCCACGAAGGGCTCTCCCTGACGGTCCTCGTGGAACCCGGGCCCCTCCCCGACGAACACGATGTCCGCGGTCTCGCTCCCCACCCCGAACACGATGTTGGAGCGCGCCTGGCACAGACCACAGCGACGGCAGTCTCCGAGCTCCGCCCGCACCTCCGTCAGGGTGGACCCGACGGGCTTTGCCTGCGGCTCAGCCAGAGGGAGTCCAGGGCGCTTGCTTGCAGGTGCCGGCGCAAGCTTTCGCCGCCCGGCATCGCTTGCTGGTGCGTTCGCGAAGCGGGGGCCCACACGATCACTCGGGGGGGCGGTACCAAATCGCGGCCCCTCGGCTCGCGGGGCGGCAGAGCGTCGGGAGCCAGCGTCTCGGCGCCCGGGGCCAGCCTCTCGACG
>JAGSHC010000395.1 GCA_023954745.1 Deltaproteobacteria bacterium
CGCCGAGCTTGTCCCCGTCGACATCCGTCGACGACATCTCATCGAGCACAGCCTGGCTGGGGCCAGTGGCCGCGGACTCGCTGTCCTCGAGCTCGTCGTCGGCCACCGTGTTGCCTGCGACGTACGCGTCCATCTGGTTGGCCGTGTTGAGCAGGTCGGCGGAGACGGTTCCGGACGCCGAAGGCAGCTCGTCGAGCTCGTCGAGGGGGGGCAGGCTCGTTGACGAGGTGGGGCCCATCTCGCCGGCCCGCGCCAGGATCTGCTCGCTCGTGCGGAGCACCGGGTCGATCTCGGCGAGGTGGTTCACCTTCATGTAGATGGCGTCGTGGGACTTCACCACGGAGTCCTCACCCGCGAAGACCTCCAACTCACCGTCCTCGGCGCCCACGAACTGCACCCGTCCCGAGCGGACGAGATCGGGATTGTCGTCGTCGGAGTCGAGCTCGAGATCGGACTCGTCGGAGCCAGCGAGGTTGAGACCCTCCTCGGGCTCGTCCAACTCCAGGTCCATGGCATCGACCTCGCCGAGCACCGTGGTCGCGTGCTCAGCGCGGAGGGCTCCGGCGTCCGCGGGAGGGCCGTCGTAGATGGCTGTCGCTTCGTCGTCGGTCGGTGCTCCGCTGGAGGGCGGAGGAGTGGGCACTGGCGCCGTGAGCTCCACGTGCGCTTCGCCGTCGACGAAGGAGAGTCCCAACCCACCCTCGGCCGCGAGCCACACCAGGGAGCCTCGCTGACTGGCAGTCCATTGGGCGCCGCGCACCACCACGGGGGACGAGCCCACCGTCGAGACCACGGCGCTCTGCTGTCCATCCACGAGGGCGAAGAGCAGCGCCGCGAGTCCGCGGCCGTTGGTATCGATCTCGTGCTGTGAACCTAGTTCACAAACGCTCTGTCCGCCCGTGGCGCTCGCTACCTGGGCGACGAGGCCGTCGAGAGGGAGTGGTGTTCCACCCTGCCCGAGACGTTCGAGCTGTTGGAGTCGATTCAGCGTCCCTTGGAGGCTCTGGAAGGCTTGACCGACCTGGGATGCGAGCTGGGCCCGGAAGGGGGACAGGAGTCGCTGCATCGCCGCGTCGGCGCGGGACTGGGCGTCCGGCTCCACCCGGGGCTCTTCGAGCTCGACGGTGACCCCCACGGGCGCCCCCGAGTCGCTCTTCACGATCCGAGCGTGAAGCTGCACTTCCTTGTTCGAGCCGTCGGCGCGCAGCAGCGTCACCTGGCGGTCCACGGCCCCAGCGACCATGACTTGGCCGAAGATGCTCTTCCACTTGATGCCCTTGAGCTTGAGCACCTCGTCGAAGATGACCTTCCCCAGGGCCGCCTCGGCGGTGCTGCCTTCGGCCTTCGCTGCCCCGGACGACCACCCGACGACCTTGCCGGTGGAGTCTGCGGAGACCAGAGCGGCGCTGACGGGCTCAAGGTGGGGCTGCACCTTGGGGACGCTCTCCAGAGTGCGCTTGAGGTCGTCCATGGCGCGGCTGGCTCGGCTCTCGAGCTCCGCCTGGGCGATGTCCGCCGCCTGGGCGATGTCCGTCTTCTCGGTGGCAAAGGCCTCGATGAGCTTCTGGCGCTCCACCTCAGCCCGCTCTTCCGCGGCGAGGATGTCCTTGTGCAGCTGCGCTTCCAACGCGCGACGCTGCTCGGTTGCCTTCTGGTTGGCAGCGTCGAGGAGGGCGCGGTGCTCGTCTTCGAGCTTGCTCCGCTCCAGCACCCAGGACTCCTTCTGGTCGTCCAGGTCCTGCTGGGCCTGCTCGATCAGGGCGTCGACCCCTTCGGACGCAGCCTGTGCGGCGCTCAGCTGCGCTGCCAGGGCGGCGAGCTCCGTCGCGTTGGTCTCTGCGCTGGCTACTGCTGCCTCGAGCTCCGCCTTGCCGGCCTGCGCCTCTACCTTCGAGGTCTCCAGGGCTGCCAGGGCGGACTCGAGCTCCTCCTTTGTCGCCGTGAGAGCGGCCGTCGCCGAAGCCAACTCCGCCTTGCTGGAGTCGAGCTCGGCCTTCGCCGCTTCGAGCTCGGCCTTCGCCGCTTCGAGCTCAGCCTTGGCGGCTGCGAGGTCGGCCTTGCGCGCGTCGAGCTCCGCGGAGCGGGCGGCCTCGGCGACCTCTCCGGGCTTCGCCGTGGGGGGCTCGTCGTCATCGATCGCGACGGCGTCCTCACTGGAGGCCGCGGCCTTGTCGCCGTCGGTCGCCTTGACGTCCGCGGGAGGCGCCGCGGACTTTGCCTCCAGCTCTGCGACCCGGGCCTTTGCCGATGCGGCCGCGTCGAGGGCCTGGTCGAGCTGGCCGCGGAGGTCCGCGATCTGCCCCGCTGCGGCTCCCGACGTCGCCAGCTCGGCATCCATGGTGGAGACCTTCGCCGCCAGCCGGCCCTGCTCGGCCACGAGGTTCTTGTTCTCGGACGCGAGCTTCTTCAGCTGCCCCTCGAGCCCCGCCGTCTGGGCGAACAACTCGTCTGCGTCCGACTCGGGAGGCGCCAGGACCGTCAGCCGCGCCAGGGGAGCGCCGCCCTCGCCGTCGAGGCGCAGCTGCACCATCGACAACTCCCGGATCCCTCCGCCCTTGCGAGCGAGCCCGATTTCGTCGGCGAATCGGTTCGACGGGCCTTCGATGGCGTCGTCGATCTCCTGCATCAGCGCGTCCCGCTGCTTCGCTGGGAGAAGCTCGTGGATGGACTGGCCCTGCATCTCGCCTTCGCTGTAACCCAGGAGGCGGGTCGCCCCTTCATTCCAGGCGAGCACGCCGCCGGAGGGGTCCGAGAGGATCACTCCCTCGTTGAGGTGCTGCAGCGTGCGCTGGAGCAGGGAGACCCATTGCTCCAGGGTGCCCTGCGTAGTGAGGTCGAGCCCCATGGCGAGGTAGCCGACGGTGGGCCCTCGACCAATGCGAAGACGCGATGTGTACCAGGCGATGGTCCGCTGGGTGCCGTCCTTGCACTGCACCAGCAGCTTGGCTCCCATGACGTGCTCGTTGCGCTTCCAGCCCTCGTGGATGTCGAGGACGCGCTGCTTGTAGTCGGGCCCATGGGGATAGAAGCGACTGACGAGTGCATTGACCGACGGGGTGTCGGAGGTGTCGTAACCCGTGACGTCCCGCAGACTGCGGTTGGCGAGCACGATCTTGAAGTCGAGGTTCGCGATGTAGACGAGCAGCGGCGACTTCTCGAGCACCACCCGGACGATCGCCTCGGGGCTGGTGGGGTCGCTGCCGGCGGCAGGGGTTGGACTGAGGTTGATCCTAGGCTTCATCGAATCCTCGGCCTGACCGTGCTGTGCAAGGCGGAGAGCCGGCGCACGTCGGGCCGATGAGCGTAGGTGGGGCAGATCCGTTGAGTCAAACGGGACTACACGCCTTCCGGCAGTCGGCCGGCCGCCTGCAGGATGCGGGTGACGCCCTCCTCGCTCGCGGGGAAGACCCCGTGCTCGGTGATCAGCCCGTCGACAAGGTCGGCGGGGGTCACGTCGAAGGCCGGGTTCCGGGCGGGGCAGCCTTCGTACGTCGTGCGCACACGGGCGAAGCGGCCGTCCTCGGTGTGTCCCCAAGTCCAGCGGACTTCGTCCTCGTCGCGCTCCTCGATGGGAATGAGCGAGCCGTCGGCGCAGTCGGGGTCGATGGTGCTGCTCGGCAGCGCCACATAGAAGGGGATTCCGAGATGCCGGGCGATGATCGCTCGACCGCAGGTGCCGATCTTGTTGGCGACATCGCCGTTGCGGGACACCCGGTCTGACCCGGTGATGACGGCCTGGATGTCGCCGGCGCGGGCGTAGTGGGCAAAGGCGTTGTCCGCGATGACCGCGTGGGGCACTCCCTCGCCGCGGAGCTCCCAGGCCGTGAGGCGCGCTCCCTGTCCACGAGGACGGGTCTCGTCGACGAAGACGTGGAGCGACGCGCCCGCACGGTGGGCTGCGTAGACCGGCGACAGGGCAGAGCCCCAGTCCACGAAGGCAAGCCAGCCAGCGTTGCAGTGGGTGGCGACTCCCCAGCCGTCCTGGAGCAGCGGAGCGCCATGCTGGCCGATCGCCTCGCACGCGGCGGCGTCTTCGTCCGCGACGGCCTGGGCCGCGGCGAGGGCGGCGTCCCGGGCATCGTCCGGCCGCTCACCGCCCCCTGCAGCGTCGATGGCCCCGGCCACTC